>NZ_JAENSV010000053.1:0-32037 GCF_016613265.1 Pseudomonas sp. MF6751 | reverse complement strand
AAACGCTTCGATTTCAAGTGCCCGATCGAAGTCATGGGCGAGGTGATGCAGGAAGCCATGGCTATGCGGCATCATGCTCCAGCTTCAAATCAATAACCGTGTTGCACTCAGCTTCTGCAACCGCCCACACTAAAAAATTTGCACTAGCATATGAGTACTCCGGTCCACAAACCCGCTCTCAACACCCGCCTGAAATCCGCCTTACCCCCCGCAAATAAAGTGCCGAATGTTAAAATTTGTCACGTTTTGGCGTATTCAATTCGATTAACATCTAAACGCCTGCAGCGATTGAATTGACGGCCTCGCATGCCGGAAAAGGGAGCAACGTGATGCATTTTTCCAACGTCCTCGCTATTGCACGGACCCCATCGAAATCCGAGGACTTCAGCGAGCTTATAGTTCGTACTGTACCGAAAAATCTAAAAGTCGATACACGCTCCTACGGCCAACTAATCGGTCCCTATGCAAGCCATGGACATTACCGTGCCATCATCATAGAGATCGACACCCCCTCTGCCAGCACCCAAACGCTGGACATCATTAAAAAAACCAGATCGGAAAATCCTGGCAGCACCATTTTCCTGGTTGTCACCTTCGCCACTACACTAAGCAAAACCAAATATTATCTCGCAGGCGCCGATTACTGCATAAAGGTCGTCGAGAGCTCGCCCGAGAAAAAACTTGCCCTGTTTGCCGCGTTCCTCAGCGAGACATACTGGCTAAGTAATACTGATTTGCTACTCGATCAGGATCGCATGTGCATCTACGGGGGTGGCAAAAAGCTCGAAGTGTCCTTTGTCGAAATGAAAGTACTGGAAGCGCTCATTCATAATCGATTGCTCAGCCATGATGAAATCGCCGTGGTAATGGGGCTGAATCCCCGATTTTATGATTCAAGGGCCCTCGAAAAATCGATTAGCCGGTTACGTGGCAAAATAAAATCACATTACGGAAGCAATATAATTCAGAGCATTCGCGGTTACGGCTACAAACTAAGCAGAGGGCTGGCTTCGGTTAATCATATCCACCCCGTCAGGGAGCGGTCGAACCGTGAATAGCGGAACCTTATTACGTGAGGCGTCAGCCTGCTTCACCTTTTCGCGGCAAGCGATACTTGAACGAAGTTGCACGCTGTGGGGCAGTGAGATCCGCGTCCACGCCGAGCCTGCGCTCGACAGCCCGCGTGATGACGCCTGCCCGTTTTATTCCGAACAACTTAAAGACGCCTACAGCGAAGCCCTGCAACATGCCAGGCCGAGTTCATTTGCCCGCACAAGTAAACGTTTGCGCGCGGATAAAAGCCCGGGCCTCCACAAGTTTTTCCGAGTTGAGCAATCGCTGTTGATGAATGAGGACCTGCTCAAGGAAATTATCGATACTTCACACACGCTGGAAAAAAACAGACAACAACTCATTGTCAGCGTTGAAAACACACTGGACACCCTTCCGGGCCCGCTGGAACGCCGGAGCATGATCCGTCAACTGTATAGCCTGAAAGACCAGAGCAACCTGAAGCTTGCCTATAACAATTACACATTAAATACAAAAAACACCGACCTGCTGATCGACTTGAGTCTTTATGACTATATAAAAATGCCTTTTCCAGACTCGGCCCTCAGGCTCAGTCTGAACACCCGCTCGGGCCTGTTCGACCGGCTTTACGACCAGATGCTGGGGCTGATGAGCACCACCCGGGTCTCCTTCATCGCCGACAACGTCGAGCACGCCGACAGCGCACTTCTCGCCAGACGCTTGCCTTTTGACTATTTTCAGGGCCCCTACTTCTCCCCTGCTGATAGTTTATGAACCCCCGTACTTTCCTGGAATCGGTGAATGCCATGAGTTCTCTCAAGAAACACACATTTACATCGACGTACCCGTCAATCGCACTGCACGATTTCACGCCAAATGTGGCATTTTTACATTACGACGTCGACAGCGGGCCGCTGATCGAAACCGTGGAAAAAACATCGGACGCTTCGACCAGTTCCTACGCCGTTACCAAAGAGCAAAATTTCAATCTGTGGCTCAGTAACTATGTCGCCGCCAAAAGACTTTACGAAGCCAGTAATCGACTGACCCGACAACTTTACGACGCATCAAAAAAACCTAACATCACGGCTCTAAAATCAGACGTCACACACCCGGACCTGAATAACACCACCACGGAAACAGTTAACTCATCCTCTGCATTACGCGGCCCCGATGTCTGGCTACTTACCCAGCAAGATCGTGCGCTGGTGAAAGGTGGGCTACGCATTTCCTTGACCACTATTGAGTCGGCATTGATCAAGAAAATGCTGAACCATGAAGAACGTGTGGTCAGCAAGGAAGAACTTATCCGCAACATCGGACGTGAGCCCGACCTCTATCGCGGGCTTGAAATGTGCCTTAGCCGATTGCAGGACAAGTTCAAGCGCGTGAATGATGGCGAACGCCTGTTCCGCGCGGTGCGTAACCGTGGCTACTGCCTGACACAAAAAATAAAAAGCCCGCTGAGCAGTCGCGCAAACGTCACAGAACAATAATTATTTCATAAAAATTACAATTCACCCTGCCTATTAGAACGCCTTTCTATCTGCCATTTTATAACAACATGACCGCGTTATAAGTCGTCAGCCATTGCTCCCTGCCATTTATTACTATCAATACGCACGCCTACGCGTGCGCCTGCCATTTGATAGTCATTAAAACCACGCCTCGCTTTAACCTGCCAGCACGTGAGTGGATACCACAGGGAGCAGAAGTATGCTTAACAACAGAAGAATGCATCGTAACCTTACACCCAAAGGCCTGACCTTTTGGGGACAGTGGGCAATTGCCCTGAGTGTGGTCGTTGTACTTTTGTTTTCACTGGTACTTTTCAAGACCGGGCAATTGGAATCCCACTACCGGATATTGGCAGCCATTACAATACTGGCCTCTATACCGGCCTACATGTTATGTGACGTCTATAGCAAAAAAGATGACTTTTTTGTTGGGCTGGGACGATTATTCACCGGCTGGTTATTGACCCTGGGCATATTGTTCGCGGTCGGCATAGCCTGTAATGCCAGTTCGCTGTTTCCCTTCGAGATCCTGCTACTGTGGGCCGCTGTCAGCTATCCAATACTAGCCCTTTGCTACATTCCCATTCACAGTCTATCCAGGTACTACCACCGGCAACGACATGAGCGCCAGAAATCGCTGATTATTGGTACGGGAAAACTTGCAACCGACTTGGCCAATACTCTCGCCAGGCAAAAACGCTCCCCTCTGGTCGGTCTCGTAGGTCCCCGCACCACCTCCCCCCAGGCCGGCACCCAGCCTCAGATCCTCGGTGACTTGCCCGATCTTCCCGCGCTGATCCGCCAGCACGGTATCCGCCGCCTGTACATCACTCACTCTCTCCAGGAAGCGACCCACATCGAGGCGCTGTACCTCAACCTGCTGGAGATCAGTGTGGACGTGATCTGGGTGCCCGACCTCAACAACATGCTGCTGCTCAACCACAGCGTGGCCGAGGTGGATGGATTGCCCGCGATCTTCCTCAATGAAAGCCCGCTGACCAGCCGGCCGACCGCCGCACTGAGCAAGTCGCTGCTGGACAAGAGCCTGGCCCTGTTGGCGATCATCCTGCTCAGCCCGTTGCTGCTGCTGTTCGCCCTGCTGATCAAACTCACCTCTCCCGGCCCGGTAATTTTCAAGCAGGATCGTCACGGCTGGAACGGCGAGGTGATCAAGGTCTGGAAGTTCCGCTCGATGCGCGTGCATGACGACCACGAAGTGCGCCAGGCGAGCCGCAACGACTCACGCATTACCCCCGTAGGGCGATTTATCCGCCGCACCTCCATCGACGAGCTGCCCCAGCTGTTCAACGTGCTGCAAGGGCATATGGCACTGGTCGGCCCACGCCCGCATGCCGTCGCCCACAATGACTACTACTCGGGCAAGATTCGCGCGTACATGGCGCGGCATCGCATCAAGCCCGGCATCACCGGCCTGGCGCAGGTCAATGGCTGCCGGGGTGAAACCGAGACCCTGGAGAAGATGCAGCAACGCGTCGATATCGACCTGCGCTATATCAACAACTGGTCGCTGTGGCTGGACATCAAGATCCTGTTCAAGACGCCGTTTACCCTGCTGTCCAAAGACATCTACTGACCCCGCCCTTCCCCGTGCCGCTGCATCGGCGGCGCGGGGCACCAGGCGCGTTTTGCGCCCTCCCCGCCACCACTCCCCGCAAGGCGCAACGATAGCGCCCACAGCAACGCCCGGGCCCGGGCCATTCGCATAGTCATCAAAGAGGAAAGTCAGGCAAGTGTTGCGCGCCGGCATTGCACCTGGCGCTGTAGCTTTCTGGCTTGGCGACTGCCCGGCGCATTTAACGCCGGGCAGTCGATAACCTTGTCGGCAGATGCCGCACCGTCACTCCGTGATCTTCTCGAAGTTGTTATAGAACAACTCGCTGTCACGCCCGTCAGTCATGGTCTGCAGCGAATAGCCGCGGTTCAGGCGTGCGCCGCCGTCACGGGTCAGTGGCGCCCATACGACGTTGGCCCGACGCATCGTCGAGGTGCTCATCAATTCGTCGAAGGGGACGGAAATATAGATACCCTTGTCGAAGCTGCCTTCGCCATATTCTTCCTTCGAGGCGGTGGTCAGCGTCACCCAGCCACCAAACTTCACGCCGTTCTTGAACTGGCGCGAGATGTCGACGGTGGTGCCCCAGTCCCGCGCCAGGTAACGCCCCACACTGACGGCGGCCAGGGTGTCATAGGGCAGCTCGGTATAGCTGGTGACATGGCCGGTGATGGTCTGGTAATCCCGCAGGCCGAAGCCCTGGTTGAAATCACGCTGGCGCACGAAGTTCAGGTCTGCGCCCACCGACCAGTGCTTGCCCGTCGGCCGGAACAACACCTCGCCGCCCACCCCGGCGTACATGGACTCCAGGTAGCCGCCGTAGACCATGCCATACAGGTCGCGGTCCAGGCGCTGCGCATGGTTGACCTGGAAGTTCGGCATCGTCACATCGGACGTGGTCATGTATTGACGCAGGTCGGTGCGTACTCGCGGCAACCCGCTGGGTGCGTCGTAGGTGAACTTGTCGTAGTTGTTCAGCAGGTTGGCGCTGAACAAGCCGCTCCACCAGGTATTGCGGGTAAAACGGTACTCCGCGTCGGCGTCGGCAGTGAACTGATAAAGCAAGCCGTCGGGGCCACCGATGTTCTGTTTGTAACCCAGGCCAAGGCCATAGTTGAACGGCTCGGATTTTCTGCTGTAGAGCGTGGTTTCCCGATGGGCAACCGCCGGGTTGACCTCGGTATTACGGTGCAGGTCCGTCAACGGCTGCTGGTTGTTCACCACGCCGCGGAAGGTGTCACGGGGCACGCTGGTTTCTTCGATGGGCATGTCATAGCGCTTGTTCACCAGGGTGAACCAGTCGATATCCTGATTGGCGCTGTTGTCGAGAATCCGGCTGGCGCGTCCCACGGCCTTGGCTGAATAGAAGTAGCGTTGCTGCTCGCCATACACCATCAATTCCGAGCCGCGCCGGGCAATGCGCTCCACCTTGTAGCCGGCATTCTGCTGCAGCCTGTCGGCGACGTTGGCCCAGTTGACCTGGTCGGCCGGGGTGGTGGGCATGCGCGCCGGCAACGGTTCGGCGGGCGGGTCATAGGTCTTGACCGGTGCCTTGCGGCTGACAAAGTTGGTGTGCAGGGTGATGCCGAACATCGCGGTATTCCCGCGTTCCCAGGCCGCACTCAGGTCGACGCTGTCAGCCAGCTTATAGACCACGCCAATGTTTACCGGCGAGTCCTGCTTGATCGGGTTGTCCAACGGCTCGTGCTTGTAGTCATTGCCCTCGTATTCGAGTTTCAGGCTCAGGGGTTCCCAGGGCGTTTGATAGGCGATCCCGCCGAACAACGAAGGGCGGCCCCTGAAATAGGCGTTGGAGTTCACATCCCCTGCCCTGGCGACGACCGCAGTGCTCTTGGGCCGGTCGTTGAATTTGCTGCCGAACACCGACAGCGGGTTGCCGAAGTCGCCTCGGTTTCCCAGGTAGCCCCAGGCGATGCCGAGGCTGAAATCCAGGTTGCCGTGGCGCTTGTTGGCGACAAAGTATTCGCTGGAAAACAGCCCGGTACCGCCGATGTCCCGGGCACCGAAAGCCACCTGCGGTGCCCACCGGCTTTCCTCCCAGAGCCGCGCCTTGAAGTCGATGGCCTTGTCCTTGAAGCTCTGGCTTCCGCTCAACGCCTCGGCGCCGTACCTGCGGTTGCTGATGGCGGTATAACGAAACGAACCCTCCAGCCAATCAAACGGTTGCAGGGAAAAACTGTAGCGCGAGTAGGGATCGGTGCGGTTGGCGTTGGCGCTCAACTCTCCCGCCGGGGCCATGCGTGCGGTGGGGGTCTGTAGCAGGCCCACGCCGCCGAAATCATTTTGGGTGTAACGGGGGTCACCGTGAGCCAACCCGCAAGGCAACAGCAGTACAGCCGCAAAACGTAAATTCAAGGGTTCACCTCAGCCAACGGTTGAGTGGCGAAAAACTCGGCCAGTTGTTGGTTGAGATCAGGGGTCGGCGTCTCAAGGTCGTCGCTGCGGATCGGCACCAGGATCCTGCTGCCGGGGGCCGCCACCACGCCGTCCTCGCGATTCCACGCCGCCACGCCCACGCGCCGTACCTGGCCGTCGGGCTGGATCAGCCACAGGTCATCGCGCTCGGCGTCATCGAGGACCGTGCAGTCGCCAACATAATCCCGCACCTCGCGCATGGCCCGGTACGGCACATCACAGGACTGCGCGACCGCCCCGAGCACCTGCACGGTGGACGGCCTCACGGGGTAGACCAGCCGGTCCCCGTCATCCAGCAATGCGTTGCGCGCGAACCCCGTCTCCACGGCGATCGGGTCCAGCACTTGCACCTGGCGGCCGGTGACCGGCAACTGTTCGACCTGTCGATACAGACGCGCACTCAAGTCCGCCCGGGAGCCACGGTCATCCAGCAAGGCCCCTCGTTGCAGCAGTTTCAGATCGAACAAAACCCCTGCCTTCAAGCGTTCCTGCGTGCTCACCAACGACTGGTGCAGCCACGCGGCGCCCAACCAGTAGCTTTCTGCATTGGGTTGGGCCACACGAATAACGTCCAGCAAACGCGCCCCCGGCTTGACCTCGAAGGCGCCAGGGCTGCGCACATCGCCACTGACTGTAACGGCCGCCTGGCCAGTGCCGGGGCCGATCAGCAACAGGCCCAGCCATAAAAGCTTCGAACACTTCATCGGGCTGCCTCCCGGTCGGGACGCAACTGCACGATTTTCAGGGCCAACCGGGGCGTCAAATGCTGCTCGCTGCGCCAGATGAAACCATCCTGCGGGTCGACCCAATAATGGTTGGTGGCGCGGAAATTCAAGGTGGGAGCGTCCACCTGCTCGTCGATGCGCAGCAAGGCGTAATCCTTGTCCAGAATGCGGAGGGTCTCGATACCGTGGCTGCTGAAACGGCTGTTGACCGCGATACCGATTCGGTTGCCGTCGTAGAGGTCGATCCAGCGTGTGCCGGTGTAGCCGTCGGGCAGATGCTGGAGGCCGCGCTTGAACGGCGATTCGCCACTGAAACGCGTGCCATCCAGGGAAACACCCAGCCCGACAGTGCGTACCACCAGGCCGTCACGCATCATCACCACTTGCTTGCCGGAAGCGACCCAGAACTGCAGGTCGCCCCGGCGCCGGGCCATGGCCATCACGCCCTCGCTGACGGCGGTGGTCACCAGGATCTGCGGGTATGGCACCGCGTCGACCTGGGCGCGGGTCACGTTGATCGGGGCCGGGCCCGTCACAGAGGTTTCGAGGGTGTACCACGACGCCCTCATCAACGGGTTACACCCGCACAACAAGAGCGCCATCGACAGGCAGGCGCTGGTAGGCAACATTTTCACCACGGGATAACGCCTTATCTGCTGTTGACTTCGCTGAGGTCATTGGCCGATCGGGCACCAATTCCAATGGCACTGGCGGTCGGCAGCAACTGGCTGATCAGGCGGTTCCAGCGCGTCACGCCGGCCGGCCCGACGTACACGATGTCCTGGGGTTGCAAGTCGAACCGGGTGGCCAGCACCAGCGCGGACGGTGACTGGGCATCGAGCTGGAACACCTTGGCCGGTTCGGCTTCCAGGTTGTCCACGCCGCGAATCACATAGACCGCATTGCCATTGGAAGTGGTCTGGTTCAAGCCGCCTACGGTACCCAGGGCATCGGTCAGGTTGATCGACTTGCCCTTGAAGCTCAGGGCTCGGGGCTGATTGACTTCGCCCATCAGGTAGACACGTTTCTGGTCGTTATAGGGCAGGTACAACCGGTCGCCGCCCTTGAGGTAGATGCCCTGCAGTTGCGAGCCCTGGCGATTGAGGCTGTCCAGGTCAAGCGTGTACTCACGGCCGTCGCGCGTCAGGGTCAGGCTCGAGAGGTCGGCATTCGTGGGGTCGACACCGGCGGCCCCAATGGCCTCGACGGCGCTCAATGGTGTGGTGGTGATCGGCTGTTGCCCGGCCTTGATTACCGCCCCGGTCACCACCACTGTCTGGCTGGCAAACCGCAGGACACTGACGTCGACCTGTGGGCTTTCAATAAATTGCGACAAGCGCCCGGCGATAAAGGCCCGCAGCTCTTCGATGGTCTTGCCGGCCACCGGGACGTTGCCGATATACGGATAAAACAACGTGCCATCGGGGCGAACCAGGCGCCCGTTGGCGTCGATCTGCTGTTGCGGCCCGGACGGTGCCGTCAACTCGGGATGGTCCCAGACCGTGATAAACAACAGGTCATTGGCACCGACGCGATAGCCACCGGGCACATAAGACAACAGTTCCGCCGGCACCGATTCACGAACATGCGTGGCGGCATCCATGGCAATCAATTTGGGGGTGATGGGAATCAACTCTACCCGAGTACTTTCGGAAGAACCCTCACTGGACATTTGACTGGTGTCCATATGTTGACCAGGCGAAAACATGCAGCCGTGCAAGCTGAAACTTGCCAGCAAAAGAACAGGTAACCTACGAATCATAATGGCACTACGCTAGTCGAGGGCGAGTCTAAAAAAGATCACCCAGAAGTTCCGGGTGATCTTGAACAACACACATTGCGGGTTATTAGTTGGTACCGGTGGTACCGCCTGTACCGGTGGTGCCGCCGGTGCCGGAAGTACCGCCATTGGAACTGCCGCCCGAGTTGGAAGCCGCCGCCGCAGCGCCGACTACCGCGGTACCGACCCCGACGGTTTCACCGAGCGTCACGCCGCCCACGAGCGGGGTGCTCAACGACAGGGGCTCGCTCGCGCCGGCCGCATCGCTCAAGGCCTCGCTCGCGACTTCACCTGCCGCCAATGCCGCAGTACTGCTAAAGGCCAGCACGCCGGCCAACAGTATTTTCCTCATATCAGACTCCTTCTCGATATTTACCCCTTATCAAATAATGCAATAAGGGCGTAGTGATGGAACGGAGATAAACAGGCTATGCAAACTGCGCAAAGATCCTGTTGGATCACGCACTTAACCTCCTCGAAATCATCTCACTTGTGGATAGCTCAAACCACCAATGTTAATAATCGTCAGGATTAAACAACGGGGCGTACCGATAACCCGCGACCAATACCGTAATACTCGAAACCATTGGCTTTCATACGCTGCGGATCAAATATATTGCGGCCGTCAAAGATCACCGGCGTGCTCAGTTTTTCTTTTATCAAGTCCAGGTCCGGGGCCTTGAACTCCCGCCATTCGGTCACGATCACCAGCGCATCGGCACCTTGCAACGCCGCTTCCTTGGTGCCCATCAGCAACAGGTCTTCGTTCATCCCGTAAATGCGCTGGGTCTCGGCCATCGCTTCGGGGTCGAATGCCTGGACCCGGGCACCCACGCTGCGCAGTTGTTCGATCAACACGCGGCTCGAGGCCTCGCGCATGTCATCCGTATTGGGCTTGAAGGCCAGGCCCCAGATGGCGAAGGTCTTGCCCTCCAGCTGGCCGCCGAAGTGGTGGTGAATATGCCCGAACAGGTGCTGCTTCTGGCGCTTGTTGACTTCCTCGACGGCAGACAACAGCGTTGCCTGATAGCCGATCGACGACGCGGTGCGCTCCAGCGCCTGCACATCTTTCGGGAAGCACGAGCCGCCATAACCGCAGCCTGGGTAGATAAAGTCGTAGCCGATCCGTGGATCGGAGCCAATGCCTTTACGAACCGCCTCAATGTCGGCGCCCAAGCGTTCGGCGAAATTGGCCATTTCATTCATGAAGGAAATCTTGGTGGCCAGCAGGCAATTGGCCGCGTACTTGGTCAGCTCGGCACTCCTGATGTCCATCGTGATGATCTTTTCGTGGTTGCGGTTGAAGGGTTCATACAGCTCCCGCATGCGGTCCACGGCGTAACTGCTGTCGCTGCCGATAATGATCCGGTCGGGCCGGGTGCAGTCGGCGACCGCCGAACCTTCCTTGAGGAACTCGGGGTTCGAGATCACGTGGAACTCCACCTCGAGCCCCCGCGACGTCAACACCTCGGACACCTTCGCCCGGACCTTGTCCGCCGTCCCCACCGGCACCGTGGACTTGTTAACGATAATCTTCGGCTCGGTCATGTTGAGCGCAATAGTCGCGGCAACGGAGAGCACGTACTTGATGTCGGCGCTGCCATCGTCATCAGGCGGGGTGCCCACGGCGATGAACTGCACCTCTCCATGCCGCACGCCTTGCGCGGCGTCGGTGGTGAAGTGCAAGCGTCCGGCATCATGGTTCTTCTGGACGAGCGCACTCAGCCCGGGCTCAAAGATCGGAATAATGCCGGCCTTGAGGTTCTCGACTTTAGTCGCGTCCACGTCGACACAACACACCTCATGCCCCGCGTCGGCCAGCACCGCTGCCTGCACCAGACCCACATAGCCGATTCCAAATACAGTTACATTCATTTCAATCTTCCTTTAAACAAGCTCGAGGCGGCCATAGCGGTCTTCAAAGCGGATGATGTCGTCTTCGCCCAGGTACGAACCCGATTGGACTTCAATCAGCTCCAGCGGGATTCGCCCCGGGTTTTCGAGGGAGTGCACAACGCCAATGGGGATGTAGGTGGACTGGTTCTCGGTCAGCAGCACTTGCTTGTCGGCGATTTGCACATTCGCGGTGCCGGACACCACGATCCAGTGCTCGGCCCGGTGGTGGTGCAGTTGCACCGACAGCTTGTGCCCCGGCTTCACCGTGATCCGCTTCACCTGGTACCGATAGCCCTGGTCCACCGAGTCATATTTGCCCCACGGCCGATAGACTTCGCGGTGGCTGGTGCTCTCGATCCGGTGCTTTTCAGTCAGCTGCGCGACTATTTTCTTGACGTCTTGCGCGTGATCCTTGGTGGTCACCAGGATCGCGTCGGCGGTCTCGACGACCACCACATCATTGATCCCTGCAACCGTGACCAGGCGGTGGCTGGCATGCACATAGCTGTTGGTGACGTCCTGCAGCAGCACGTCGCCCAGGGTGCAGTTCTGGTTCTGATCCTTGAGGCCCGCTTCCCACACTGAGTCCCAGGCACCCAGGTCGCTCCACGGCGAATCGAGGATGACCACCGACGCGATGTGGGTCTTTTCCATCACCGCGTAATCGATCGACACGTTGGGTGCGTTCACAAAATCCACCTGGCTGAGCCGGGTGAAATCCTGGTCATGGGCCGCGTTGGAGAGGGACAGTTCCGCGGCCACCATGATCTCCGGGCTCAGGCGCTCCAGCTCGGCCTTCATCACCGAGGCGCGGAACATGAACATGCCGCTGTTCCAGAAGTAGTTGCCTTGTTCCAGGTAGCCTTGCGCGGTCGCCAGGTCGGGCTTTTCCACGAAGGCATCGACATGCGCGGCGCCGTCCACCGCAGCCGCTTGAGTACGGATATAGCCGTAGCCGGTCTCCGGCTTGGTGGGCACAACCCCGAAGGTGACGATCTTGCCTTTGTTGACTTCCACCTTGGCCAGTGTCAAGGCCGCATTAAACGCTTGGGTATCGCCGATCACATGGTCCGCCGCCAGCACCAGCAGGATCGGATCGTCCCCATCCACCAGCGCCGACAGGGTTGCCGCCGCAATCGCCGGGGCGGTGTTGCGGGCGGTCGGCTCAAGGAGGATTTTCTGCGGGATCACGTCCAGTGATCGACTTTGCTCGGCCACGATGAAACGGTGTTCTTCGTTGCACACAATGATCGGCGGGCTGACGGTCTCGCCCTCTATCGACAGGTTCTTGATGCGATCCAAGGTGGCTTGAAACAAACTCAAGTCACCGTGCAGCGCAATAAACTGCTTTGGTTTAAGCGCTCTTGAAAGCGGCCACAGGCGCGTGCCTGAACCGCCAGACAATATAACTGGGATCATAACGATTACTCGATGATTAAAGGCAATAAGAGCGGATTGACAAACAGCCGAAACTTAAGAAGTGAATGACTTCACATAACTGATCAAGCGGTCCCTTTCGGTAAAGTCCAGTGAACTTTCGGTACTGCTGTAGTTAAGCGCCGAATCAATCGCCGAAAAGAACGCATCTTTATCATGGGCGATAAACACAGAGGGAAGGTCTGAAAAGTTTTCGGCGGTGTCGTACTGGTGATTATTGATGTGTTCACCGCGCCGACTGTCGCGCGGGACAATAACAATCGGTTTGCCCAGTTCAAGGGAGCGAATGATATTGCCCATGCCTGCATGGGAAACAATCACCTTTGACGCATTGAAGTTCTTGGAAAACAGCGGCTCGGCGATGGTCTTATAAGCCGTAATGCGCCCCAGGTCATTTTCGTTATTGCCCACCTGGGCAACAATCGGGACCTGCGGGTTTGCATGACTCCACTCATGCAAGTAGCCGAGCATTCTTTCAAAGGGTGCTTGAGTGCCAACGCTGCAAAATATCATTTATACAATCCTCCCTTTATATTGGGCGCGGCTGTTTTGCGACAGCGTGGGCCACTGGGTCAGCAACTCATCGACAAAATACACAGCGATCCTGCCGGACAACGAGAGCTTCTTGGGATTGGCAATGCTGTCGATCCACAGGGTCTTTTTGCCCATCAGTTTTCCCGCGACCAGCCCCAGCAACCCCGGTGCCGCCCCGGTGGAGATCACGTACCTGGCCTTGCTGCGGTAAACGATCGCAAAGATCTGGCAAAAGCCCTTGATGATCTTCAACGGTTCACTGCGATTAAAGTCCGGGACTTGCGCGAAGGCATGGGTTGGATACTGCGAGCCAATGCTGATATCCACGGTGGCGATGGTAACTTTTTGACCGTCGAAGGCAGGCAGCAACTTGCTCATTTGTACCCAGTGCCCACCTCCAGAACAAATCAATAAAACATCACTTGATTGACTCATGACGGTTCCCTTCCTGTCAGGTGTAATAGACATCATTAAATAGTGGCGGCAGTTCTTAACAGTTGGGCCTGGCCTTTCCAGCGGGTTATTCGCTTGGCTTTGAGCAAGGCCGATTTCTCTTTATAGGTTTCTTGATTGGCGATGAGCTGCGCGACGCCGGCCTTGATGGACAGCGGGTCCAGGGTGTCGACAAACACCGCCGCCTCGGAAAACAACGAGCGCAGTACCGTGGTATTCGAAAGCGCCATCGGCCTGCCGGCGCTGACCGCTTCGTTGGCCACGCTCAGTTGGACGTTGTCGCGGGTGGTCAGGCCGAGCACCACATTCGCGTGGCACAGCAGCTGTTCAAAGGTCGCCTTGCTGAGGAAGCCGGTCAGCTTGATGTTCTCGGGGAGTGACGCCACGAGTTCCTCGGAGAGCTTGCCCTGATGCTTGCCGGTGATCAGGAAGTCGACACCGGGCATTTCGCGGGCGGCGTTGATCACGATCTCGATCGGTTCATCGATATCAAACGAGCACGGAAACAGTACATAGGGTGTCTCGCGCTCACTGGCGGGCGCCGCGTGAAAGTCACACGGCAAGTCTTCCAGGATAAAGATATTGGTGTCCTTGACGCCCAGGCCGGCCAACTCTTCTTTGACTTTAAAATTATGAACGACGACGGCATCGATTCTATTCAACAGCGCTACCGTGCCCGGAAAGCCTATCCATTGTTTGCGCAACAGGCTGTTGTGGGCATCGGCGATAATCTTCAGCCGCCGGTTGAATATAAACTTGTAGGCCAGTGCTATATGCAATACCGGGCTCGGCGGCAACTGCACCCACAGCACGTCAGGCGAACCGGCCAACAGGGTCTTCAGGGTTTTAAACGACTTGATCAAGTAATCCAGCGGCCGCGCGGATTTCTTCTTGAACTGGTTGGGCAGATGCAGAATGTCATACGCCCAGTATTGCTTCATGGTATCGGCGCGTCGTTGATAGCCAATCCATGCAATCATTAATGATTTCACGTCAGAGTCCTGCATAAATAAAGGTGGGGCCAGTGAGATTGCTTACACTGCAAACCAGATCGGAAAGTCGGCGTTGTATCGAATGGTGTTGTTTCTGAAGCGGATATGTTTGGCCGGATTGCCTCCCACGATCGAATACGCTGCAACGTTGCGCGTGACCACACTGCCCGGATAAACAACCGCGCCTGTTCCGATGGTGACGCCTGGCATCACCATCACATTGGGAAAGATCCAGGCATTGTCTTCAATCAACACCGGCTTCCCCACCAGGCAACTCATGGGGTCATCAATATCGTGGCCCAGCGTATAAATCCGGGTGTTATGGGAAATATTGACGTTGTCGCCGATGCGGATGCCCGCCCGGCTATCCAGGTAGCAGTCGTAATTGACCGTGCAGTTTTTCCCGACCGAGAAGTTGCCGAAGGAGAAAAACACCACGTTGCGGTGGATCGTAGTCCGGGCGCCCACCCGGCATCCGGTTGCCCGGAGCAACGCGCGTCGCAGATTGAAAAACAACGCCAGGCTGAGCAGCGTATTGAACAGCGCAACAGCGGCCTTCTTGATGTTCAGTTTCAGGTTCTTCATCTACTCGCCCTGCCCTGCAGTATCCGTTACGCGCTGTGAACTCATCACAAAATTCCTGAAGCGGATATTGGTACTCACCGGCGTGGCGAAAGACGGGTTATTGCCACCGAAGAACGTCGAAAACAGCAAGCCGTCGATGGTGATCTCCGGCGTGTCTCTAAACGTCAGCCCGGTTTCCGAGTGCACCAGCTGGTTGTCGTACCAAATGGAAATCACACCGTCGGCCTGCCCCGGCGTATTCAACTTCACCAGTTGCTCCAACCTGTGCCATTGCCCCACCGTAAAGATCCAGGAACCCAACCCGACTGCCGTGCCCCAGGTTTTACTGGTGGGCAAATACGCGTAAATGGCGCCGGCGCCCTTTTCTTTCCAGATGTAGCGCGTGGAAAAGCCGTCATGGCCGTTCGGTATCTTGCCGCCCGTATTGCCGGTGCCACCGTAGAGGCCCGGGAGCTTGCCGCCTTTTACAAAGTCGAAATTCCTGTCGAACTTCAACTCATAGGTCAGTACCAGGCATTCCCTGCCCGGTTGCGGCAATGGGGATTTGAATTCAATGCCGCCGTAGGGCAACCCAAGCCGCACCATCGAACCCGGGTCATAGGAGCCGGCCGGAAAATGCACGGCAATGTCCTTGATCTTTTGGCTGTAGGCCTTGTTCGTCAGATTGGCCCTGCCCTTTATGCTGCTTTGCGCCTGGGGCCCGTCGGCCATCTGCGAAATGTCCGGCAGTGACGGGTAGATGTTCTTGATGCCTGGCTCGCAACGGTCGTTCAACTCAGATGCGCCGCTGGCAGCTACCTGCAGGGCGAACGCCACAATGAGTAGCGTCGAGGCTGTCTTTTTCACGTCGGTTGCCCCTCCACTTTATTTTTCATCGACCCATTTCAAAAAGTCGTCGACCGCTTTTTGCGCAAGGGAAGAACGCTGGGCGATCTCCTGCTTGAGGTGCTCGGCCATTTGCGCCTTGGATTGCCGGAATTCGCTGATGGTGGCCTTGATCACCTCAGGGTCTGGGGTGCTGACCAGCCGGGTGCCCTGCGGCAGCATTTCATGGACTTTTTTCAGCTTGTTTTCGATTTCAACCGCGATGGTGGGAAAGCCCAGGGAAGCCGGCAACAGTACACCGTGTGCACGGGCGCTGATGATCACGTCGGACTCGACGATCAGTTTCGCCATGAAGGTTTCGGGCGTATCGCCCGCCGCGTCCCAGCACAACCATTCGAACCTGTGGTACTTGTCGATCAGGTGCTGGTCACGTTCCTTGTACAGCGAGACCAGGCGTACCTGCTCGCCACGCTTGGCGAGCTCATCCGCGGCCTGGACCATCGCCTTGATGAACTGTTGCCCGTTCGCGTCATGGGGCCAGTCGCGCAGGATGAAGGACAGGTACTTGCCCTTCTTGAGGCTGCCGACCTCCAGGTCTTTGCTGGAGATCCACAGGTCGGAAAGCAGGCTGGGGTCGGTGTACACCTCGACGTCGGACTTTCCGAAGGCCTTGCAATGCTGCTGGCTGGTACCGTCCCGCACGGAAATGTAGTCACAGCGATTGATCACGCTGACGGCGCGGGTCAGCAGCTTGCCGCCGCCATCGAAGGGGCCCAGGCCAATGCAGAACGCTGCCAGGCGCCGGTGGAAATAGATCCTGTCGACACCACCGCGCAACCCGACATACAAACGCAGAAGCGTGGACTTCAGGTCGGTCTGCGCCTTGATGCTCTTGCACAGCTTCGCCACGATGCCTTTGTTGGCAGCCGCCTCTTTGGCCGGTGGGATAAACGAGAAGAACTGGCCCCCACCGCCCAACACCACCAGGTCAGCCTTGACCGGCTCCTTGATGTGCAGCCACTTGATACGCGGGTTGAAGTTCCTGGCGATCTGCGGATGATCGACACCCACCGCTATATCCGATTCCTTAAAGCGTTTTTTCAGAATATTGATCACGCATAGCATTAATACGTCATCACCCAAATTACCAGGACCGTATGCCCCCCGGATATATACTTTGCTGACATTCATGCTGGGCTTCCATTTTCCACGGGGTCATTAAACACGGCATTCAAGGCAAACGTTGTTGCGAGAATGTAGATAAATATCAGCGCCATGATCATCAATCGATACAGCACACTTTCGACGTAGGCGCTTGATATGAAACTGATGAGAGGCAATGTCCACAAGATCAGGATCCTGGGAGATACGAGCAACTCCAGAGGTAATATCTTCTTGTAGACGAAATACGGCAGTCCCAGCAGGAAGTGAATAAACTGCGAGCCGATAAATGCCTTGGCAATCCCGATTGCACCTTCTTCCCGAAGCCACAGTGCTCCGGCAATGAATAACACTCCCCATAGAATGTTACTCATCACACTGAACCAGGCCAGGTTCATCACGATCATCTTTCTTGAAATACCGGACTTGAATGCACTGAGCAGCGAACCCAGGATTACCAGGACTAATGTCACTTCAAAATCCCGCCCCAGGAAACTGCTGCCATACAGTTTGGCCAGCAACTCGGGGAACATGATCACCGGCTGTATGATCACCAACACCACCAGCCAGCCCGACAGAAAGTTCAAGGCGTCCAACTTGCGGCTTTTACCGCCCAGCGCGGCGGCCAGCATCGGCACCAGCACAGAGCCCAACACCACGGAAACATGGGAAAAGATCGCGTTCCATTGCATCGCGGCGGCGTACATGCCCAATGCGGCAAGGCCGTTAGTTGTTTCCGCCAGCAGCTTGTTGGCGAACCAGTTCATCGGGGCGACCATCAACCCCGTCAGCAATACCGGCAGGCCAACCGACAGCACTGCGTGCTTTTCAGTCATTGCACCTTTGAAACTCAGCGTGGTATTTCGGGCCTTCATAGTCTTCCAGCAGGCCAGTGCGCTGAAGAACACGATCAGCAATTGAGAACCGGCCAAGCCCAGCAGCGCACCGTTGAGTCGGAACTGCAGGGTCAGGAAGTACGTCGCCGGGATCGCGACAATCGCAATGATTCCGTTGATGGTCGCGATTGTCCGGTATTGGCCCCAACCGGTCAGGCAGCCCTGGGTCCATCCCGACAGGATAATCAACGTGATGGTGCTCAATACGATCAGCGATGCAGCGCTGAGGCTGTCTGCCCCCAGGATAACGCTGGAGAAAAAGTGCGGGAAAAACAGCGCTGTCCCGATGATCATCCCGCTGAACACAACCGAGAACAGCAACGTCAGCGCGATGCCCCTGCCGGTCTTCTCGGGACAGGTCTCCTTGAACTGCCCGATATGCTTGGCCGTCGCCGTGGTGGTGGCTTGGGCGGCGACGTTGGCAAGCATCACAATCGCGCTCTGGATCAAGCCATACTCGCCAAACGATTGCGCACCCAATACGCGGGCAACCAGGATGCCGGTGATCACCACCGACACTTTGGTGGCCACGGCAGAAACGAAACTCCATGCCGTACTGGACACGAACTTTTTCAACAGTGTGCTGTTCATCCGGCATTCACCTGCAAGGGTGTGGTTATCAGCGGCAGGCCAGGCTTGAGGGTCTTTTTGCGTTGCCTGGCGGTGTGTTCGGAACAGACCCGCAGCACAATCGCGCCATACGCGATACCGATGGCGTACGGCTGATAAGGCGTGGCCGAGACAACGAACATCACCCCCAGAAAGATGGCGATCGAAACCGCCACCCGGCTGTTCATGTGCTGGGTAATCGAGGTAATGAACACGTACAGCAAGTACACGCCGATCAGCCCGTACTTAACGAAGTAGGTTAGGTAGGCACTGTCGATATTCGAGTTCTTGTCATCGAGGCCACGGTACTCGAACCAGGGAATCTCGAACGGCGTGCCCGCGCCCAGTCCCACAAAGTAATGCAGCGGGTTCATGCCGCGGATCAACTCCAGCGCCGGGCTGAAGCGCGTGGCCAATTGGGCGGCCATGCCTTCGGACGACAAACCATCATTGATTCGATCAGCCCCGATCATATTGCTGATGCCAATGAACGCCATCAGCACCACCGCCCCGGCCAGGGCAACGCCTATCATGCGGGCCGGCCGGGTGTATTGGTGGATGATGATCGCCGCAAACACCGAGACAAAGATGAAGCGAGAGTTGGCAATGAACAAACAGATGAATGAAGTGGCCAGGCAAATGCTTGCGAGCTTTTTCCTGTGTTCGAACAGCCGTGGGTCTATGAAGTAATAAATCAGATAGGCCACGGCGGCGTACGTACCGCCGTCCAGGTAGCGGTAGGCGTTTTCTTCATAGTAGACGTCTTGAAACTTGTACAAGCCCAAGCGTAACCAGGCAATGTCCAGCACATTGAAGGCGGTCATCGCGATCAATAGCAGGAGCACTGTCTGCAACTTCAGCGTTTTTGCGGCAAGGGTCGCGATGTTCGAGAGCACGATAAATGACAGGATCATTATAAACGGCCGAACATCCTTCAACAGGTACTTGTTCGAGGACTCCAGCAGGCCGCAGGCGAGTAACACCACATACAGCCCGCACCCAAAAAGCAGGCCGCCCGGCACCGTCAATTGTTTCTTCTGTGTAGCCACCTGCCGGATCAGCAGTGCGCCCAGCCCGCCCACGATATAAAAGTCAAAGAAGTAGATACCCTTGAGCGAGATTATTTCGCTGTAGGAGTTACCCGTGGGAATAACAGCCAGCATTATCCCGAATACTACGATTGAGTATTTTGGATTTTTCGCCGCGAGCAAACCCGCTGACAGCGCGATAAGGGATAACAGGTAAAACATGGCTGGGTATTCTTTATGCTGATTTGAATTTGGCACGCTACCGCCCCAGGATTTTTCGTTCATTTCCTGAAAACGTGACCTCTATCCTGCAATTACAGTGGTGAATCAGCTCCGATCAGCCTGGTACTCGTACTGGTAATACCCATAGTTGCCGTAGCCATATTTGGCCGACGCTTTCTTTTCAACGCCGTTGAAGATCGCGCCCCTGAGCACGATGCCGTTCTGGGCAAATCGGCGCATGGTGTGCTCGATCTCTTTTGCCGGGTTCAAGCCATAGCGGGTGACGATCAGGTTGGTCCCCGATTGCCGTCCCACGATGGCTGCGTCGGTCACGGCCAAGAGCGGTGGCGTATCCAGAATCACCAGGTCATACCGTTCGCTGACCTGCGCCAACAGTTCGGTCAGGTTGCGGTGCATCAGCAGCTCGGAAGGATTCGGCGGTATTTGCCCGCGGCTGATGATGTCGAGGTTTTCAATGCCGGTTTTGTGGATGGCGGATTCAAGGGTGCATTGATTGGAGAGGATGTCGGAAAGCCCATCCTTGGCCGGCACACCCAGCACTTTGTGCAGGTAGCCCCGTCGCATATCCACGTCAATCAACAACACGCGCTGCCCGGTTTGCGCGATGACCGCCGCCAGGTTCACCGAGACAAAGGTTTTACCCACCTCGGGGCTGGGGCCGGAAATCATGATCCGGTTATTCGGCGCCTCGAGCATCGCGAAGTGCAAACTGGTGCGCAAACTGCGCAAGGCCTCCACTGCCAGGTCCGTGGGGTGACTGATGGCCAGCAATGAAGAACCGGCATCGGCACGCCCACGCCCGCGGGTGATTTTGTCTTCTTCGACCTTTTGCAGCGTGCTGTACGGAATCGACGCGTACACCGGCAAGCCCAGTTGCTCGATGGCCTCGGGGCTTTCCAGGCCACGGTTCAGCGCCTTGCGCAGCAGCACCAGCGCCACCGCCAGGAAGCCGCCCAGCAGCGTCGCGATCAGCACGATGAGGATCTTTTTCGGCTTGATCGGCTTGAAGAAATTGACGTCTGCGGTGTCGATCAGGCGCACGTTGCCCACGGTGCCCGCGCGCATCACATCGAGTTCCTGGGACTTGTTGAGCAACTGGGTGTAAATGGCCGTGCCGACCTCGACATCCCGGGTGAGGCTCAGCAGTTCCTGTTGGGTGGAAGGCAGGCTCTCGACCCGGCTCGCCAGGCTCTGCTGCTTGCTGGTCAGCTCGCCGATCTGAGTCAGCAATGCGCGATACGCGGGATGCTGGCGGGTGAACTTGCGGTCCATCTCGGCCTGTTGCAGCTTCAGCTCGGAGATGCTGGTATCGAGGCCCACGATCTGGTCGAGAATCGCCTTGGTTTCCAGGGTGATGTCCACCGACTTGCTGCGGGTCTGGTATTCATTCAAGGCCTTCCCGGCTTTTTCCAGGTCCTTCTTGACCTCCGGCAGTTGCTCCTTGAGAAACGCCAGGCTTTGCGCCGCCTCAGCCGAGGTGCGCTCCACGTTCTGCCGCACGTAGATCGCCGCGATCTGATTGAGGATTTTGATCGCCTGGTCCGGCTCGGTGCTTTCCAGCGCCAGGCCGATCATGCCCGACTCCTTCCCTCGCTCGACCACATCCAGGTTCTCCTGATAGTCGAGGATGCTGGTCAGTCGCGCATTGCGGATCACCCGGAAACGCGTGCCGGGCTTGGCGCGCAGTTCTTCAATCTGGAATGCCACGCCATTTTGCTCGAACGGCTGCCCGGCCTCGCCGGCCGCCAGCACCTGGTCATCTTCATCCACCAGGGTGTAGTGCGCGTTTTCACCCACGGTCAGGGTCAGCTTCTTGCCCAATTGCCCGTCGGGCAGGTCCAGCTTGAAGATCTTCAGCGACTCGCCGCCCCAGGCGAAGCTGTCCAGGCCCAGCAGCGGCTCGGCGATTGCACCGGGGTTGGCCTTCTGGAAGCGGCGCGCCAGGAACTCACCCACTACCGGGAAGTACATCGGCTGTACGACGATATCGAGTTTCAGGTTGTCGACGGTTTTGCCAATCACGTAGCGGGACTGGATCAGCTCGATCTCGGTGGCCGACGGCGACTCCTTGCCCAGCATCCCGCCGATGTCCGAGAAGCCCAGCAAGTCGTTCTTTTTCGCTTCGACCTGCAGCAGGGCATTCGCCTGGTAGACCGGGGTTGCCAGCACCGCATAGGCGGCGCCAGTGACCATAAAGGCACCGGTCACCGCAGCGATCAGCCATTTATGGTCGATCAGTGTTCCAAACAGACCGAGGAGATCAATCTCCCCGTTATCGTCTTCCTGTACGGTGACTGCTGGCGTTTGCTGCATAAGTCGGATTCTTAGCCTTTATTTCGATTCAAAAAGGAGTGGCGATCAGCGTGCAAGACGCTGCGCCCATGCGTTTACAGCTTCTTCGATCAACGCATAAGCGTGCACAAACGCGGCCTTGCCTTGACGGTACGGGTCGCTGATCTCTCGCTCGTTTTGCCATTTGCCCAGCAGCAAGACCTTGCCTCGTGCCTCGGGCGCCATGCTGAGTACGGCATTGATGTGCTGTCGTTCCATGACAAGGATCAGGTCGGCTTCACTGATCGCCTGTGGCGCCAACTGGGTGGCCTGGTGCTTGTCGGCCGGATGACCGTGGGCTTCGAGTACCGCACGGGCGGTGGTTTCAATCGGCTTGCCGACCAACGCGGCAATACCTGCAGAACTGATCTTGATATCGGAGCACGGGAGTGCGCCACGCAAAAGACTTTCCGCGGTGGGACTACGGCAAATATTGCCAATACAGACAATCAACACTCTTTTAAACAAGGCACTATCCCCGGGCCATCCATTACCCCCTGAATTCAACACATAAGTGCAACGCTCACCCCTGTATGCACTTCGTACGGCGTCTTCCAGCCCAAGCGCTTGCGCGGGCGTAGATTGATCCTCGCTACTGTCCGATTGACGGCTTCGACGGTCAGCTTGCTGAAGTCGCTGCCCTTGGGGAAATACTGGCGGAGCAGACCGTTGGTGTTTTCATTGGTGCCACGTTGCCAGGATGAATAGGGGTCTGCAAAAAAGACCTGGCACTGGCTCCGTAGCGCGATGCGTTCATGCCCGGCAAACTCCCTTCCGTTATCCAGCGTCAGCGTGTGAGCGGCATGGCCCTGAAGCATCAGATTGATCGCCCGCGTTACCTGCCGGCGCGTTCTGCGCTTGACCGGATAGGCGCTCAGATAGCCGCTTTTGCGATCAACCAGGGTCACCAGGTTACCGCCCAGTCCATGTACCGTATCGCCCTCCCAGTCCCCCAGGCGCTCGCGGCTTTCGACCTCGGCTGGGCGTTCACTGATTGACACGCGATTACGCAGCTGCCCGCGCCGATCGTGGCTTCCATAGCGTTTCCGGTAGCGCTTTCGGCGATGTCGCAGATAGGTATAAAGCTCACCACCGGCGCGCTGTTCGGCGGCAATGAACCGATAAATCCACTCATGGCTGACCGCCCGGCTTGGCTGCTCCTGCTTCAACCGCTGGGCGATCTGCTCCGGACTCATGCCATGCTTGAGCCACACCGGGAGATGATGGCTGAGCCATGTCGCCGGCTTGCAAAACTTGCGCGCACCCGCTCGACGAGCATCACTTTCATGGGCCGCAGAAACAGCCTTGTAGATATTCTGGGTGCTGTTGCGGCGAACCTCGCGACTGATCGTCGAGGGATGCACGCCGACCCGCTTTGCAATGCTCGCCTGGCTCTCTGCGGCGCTCAAGCCAGCCTCAATCTGGTAACGTTGTCCCTGAGTCAGCTGCCGGTAATGCGTAGTCATCTGCGCTTGAATCCTTCGGTGTGAGAGCCTGGATTCTACCGGTGGCTGGCTCTCTGCCTCTCGTTTCAAGCGTTGCGCTTATTCTATGAATTCAGGCCCCATGAAGCAACCTCTTCAACTTCATTACTTCACGGCAGTATTTATTAACACGTAACCCTTACTTCCCCCAAAATTATCTCCGGACGAAAAATAACAACCACCGCCTTCAACCCGACAATTTATAACATTCATTACTTCGTCACCCCCACCGGCTTTAAATTACAGCCTTGTCACGTATCGCCCTATATAGGAAGAGGAACTCCCATGAGCGCAAATGCCAACAAAGCCTGGTACCTGGTCCAGTGCAAATCCCGGCAGGACGAGCGCGCCGAGGAGCACCTCCAGCGCCAGGGCTATACCTGCTTCCGGTCTACCTATAAACGCGAACGGCTGTTGAAGGGCCAGTGCAGGACCACCCGTGAATCGTTGTTTCCCGGCTATCTGTTCATTCAAATGAGCCAGCAGGACAGCTGGAGCTCACTGCGCTCGACCCGCGGTGTGTCGCGGGTGGTGGCATTCGGCGCGCACCCGTTGCCCATCAGCGACACGCTGGTGGACGAACTCCAGGAGCGCGACCACCAGGCCGTGGTGAGCGCCCTGTTGCAGCCCGGCGAAAGCGTGCGCATCAATGAAGGGCCGTTTGCCGAACTTGAAGCGGTCTTCCTGGCCATGGACGGTGAGGAACGGGTGGTGTTGCTGATGAACTTCCTGCAACGGGAACAACGCATCAACTTGCCATTGGCAGAAATCAGCCGAGTGCATAGAAGTGACTGATAGCGGCGCTGAACAGACAAGAAATAACATTCAACTTAATAACAGACTAAAAATAACATCCGCTTACTTTTTCACCTCTTGAGAATAAAGTAATACGTGAATTAACAGCGAGGGACGGCCATGAAAAGTTCAAAGCTATTGGTAGAGCGTATCGGCCTGTTTCCTTCTTCGGGAAACATTCACGTCAAGGTTAATAGTTCAACCACCGTTGTAGAACGCATGCAGGTGTTATACGCCGGCCATTCCCTGGACAGTGACGAATCCTGTACCGGGCTTTCAATGGTGTTCGCCGACTGGCGCTTCAAGTTGCAGGTGAGCAATCCCCTGTCCATCTGCCTGTGCGTGGAGAGCCGCGGCGACAGCCACCTGATGCAAATGAAGACGGCCGAACTATTGGCGAATATTTCCTGCACCGAGGAGCGGCCATGAGCATTTATGAGGATCTGAAACGGGCCTACGCCTTGAAAAGGCTGACGAACACGTTTGAAGGTTTCGTGGGCCTGGCACCGCACGAACAACTGCCGGCGGAGCAATATGCGCACAACACCCGGATCATGTCCCACTGGCTGGATCAGTTGCGCGGCAACTCACCGCAGGACATAACCGACACGTTGTTCAAGCAGATGAAGCGTTCGCAGCGCCGTGGCGATGCCCGGCGCTTCAATTGCCAGACGGTGCTGCTGGAGCTGCTGGTGGAAAGTAACCTGGCCCTGGACCTGGCCACTTACTCGGCGTTCAACTGCATGGAAGAGGTCCGCCAGGAAGGCTCCTGATGGGCCTGGTCGGCACCTGATACGGCCACTGCCACATGGTTGAGCAGCTTCTCGGCGTTGTACTTGGGTGCCATCGCACTTAACAACAGGATCACCATTCCCCCACCGATCAACGATGGGGAAACCCGCACTTCAACCACCTCAAGGCGCCACAGAAACGCCAGTGCCGCCATGCCGCCCAAAAAGCCACCGGCCAGTGCTTCGTTGAGTGGGTGAATATAGGGTGCCACGCAATAGGCACTGAACCAGCCGGCGATAAACATCCCGGCGATAGCTGCGGGCCAGCGCCACTCGGGGTTGACCCGGCGCGCCACCAGGCTCATCGCCACGGGCACCATCAACGACGTATTCATGGCGTGACCGCTGAGCACCGCAATATCCAGCTGCTGGAGCGCCACGCCCCAGCCCTTGAACAGCAACTTGCTGAACGCCACGATGGAATAGGTGCAGGCGATGGTCATCAGCCACCACTTGACCGCCTGGGGCCGGGAATACCAGAGCCAGACGGCGATCACCACTGCGGCCGGAATCATGACGGTGATACCGCCATATTGCGCCAGTTCTTCCCGTATCAAGTGCTGTTCCCTACCCGCAAGTTTTTCCCGGACCCATGAGACCTCAGGTCCGGGCAAAACACAACGACTTCAGGGCGCGCCAGCCAGCGATTGCGGCGAAAACACCTCGGTATCCGTCAGTTTCCCTACCTCTACCCGGTGCGGGAAAATCTTCGTTTTGTCGAACCATTGCATCGCCCTTTGTGATTGGCGTATAAACACACAAACACCTATTAGCGGAGAACGCTATGAATACCATTCGCTGGAATGTCGCCGTCTCGGCCGACACCGACCAGTCGCTTCGGATGTTTCTGGCCAGCCAGGGCGGCGGCCGTAAGGGCGACCTGTCGCGCTTCATCGAAGAAGCGGTACGGGCACACATCCTGGAGCTGAGCGCTGAGCAGGCCAAGGCCGCTAACGCCCATCTGAGTGAGGCAGAATTGACCAACGCGGTTGACGAAGCGCTCGACTGGGCACGTAAGCGCTGATGCGGGTCGTGTTGGATACCAACATCCTGTTCAGCGCCCTGATCTCGCCACATGGCGCGCCCGATGCGATCTACCGTGCCTGGCGGGCGGCGCGTTTCGAGGTGGTGACCTCGCGGATGCAACTCGATGAAATTCGTCGAGCCAGCCGCTATCCCAAGCTTCAGGCCATCCTACAGCCCGCCAAGGTGGGCGCCATGATCAATAACCTGCAACGGGCTGTGGTACTGGAGCGCCTGACCATCGAGGTCGAAGCCGATGATCCGGATGACTCGTTTTTGCTGGCCATGGCCTTGGCGGGCGATGCGGACTACCTGGTAACCGGTGATCGCCGCGCCGGCCTGCTGCAACGCGGGCACATCGAACGCACGCGGATCGTCACGCCCGCCGTGTTCTGCGTCGAGGTGCTGTGATCAATGCCGGTCGGTTTTCTGACTCAAGAGCAACGCGACGGTTTTGGCCGCTATGTTGATTCGCCCAGCCGTGAAGAGCTGGAACGTTACTTCCACCTGAGCGATGAAGACCGTGAAGCCATCCAGGTGCTGCGGGGTAACCATAACCGTCTGGGTTATGCCGTTCTGCTGACCACCGTCCGCTTCGTTGGCGTTCTGCCGGACAAGCCCGCCGCCGTGCCGGTGGAAGTCCTGCAGGTGCTTTGCCGACAACTGGCGATTCCAGACCCCGACTGCCTCCAGCGCTATAGCGATCATCGCCGCTGGATACATGCCACCGATATTCAGAACCGCTTTGGCTATCGTCATTTCACCGATCCGGGCATCGGCTTTCGCTTGAGCCGCTGGCTGTATGCCCTCTGCTGGACGGGCACCGACCGGCCGGGAGTGCTGTTTGAGCGAGCCACCTCGTGGCTGTTCACACAGAAAGTCCTCCTGCCTGGTGTGTCTCAACTAGAGCGCTTTATCGCCCAGTTGCGCAGTCGGGTCGAAGAACGCCTCTGGTTTACGCTGGGCCGCAGCGTGACTGAGGAACAGCGATTGCAACTGCAAGACTTGCTGACGGTGGCCGAAGGCAACCGCAGCTCCCGGCTGGATCAATTGCGCTCCGGCCCGGTCATGGTCAGTGGCCCCGCGTTGATTCGGGCACTGCGCCGGCTCGATGACGTGCGCGGCATCGGCATCACCTTGCCGGCGGCGGCGCACATCCCTCCCAGCCGTATCGCCGCCCTGGCCCGCTTCGCCAACACGGCCAAGGTCACCGCGATTAATCGGCTGCCGGCGTCGCGGCGGATGGCGACACTGGTGGCCTTCGCACTCTGCCTGGAGGCGACTGCGCACGACGACGCACTGGAAGTCCTGGAGGCCTTGCTGCGCGACCTGTTCAGCAACGCGGAGAAGGCCGACAAGAAAGCCCGCATGCGCAGCCTGAAAGACCTGGATCGGTCGGCCGCGACGCTCGCCGCCGCGTGCAAGGTCGTGCTGGACAGCTCGATCAGCGATGACAACGTGCGCGCCCGGCTGTTCAACGACCTGCCGAGGACCACCCTGGAAAAGGCCCTGGAAGAGGTCAACGCGCTGATCCGCCCGGTAGATGACGTCTATTTTCTTGCATTGGAAGCGCGCTACCGCAGCGTGCGCCGCTTCCTGCCCGACCTGCTCAAGCACATCCGCTTCGGCTTCAGCCCGGCCGGCAAGGGCGTGGCGGCTAGTCTGGAGTGGCTGCAACTGAACCTGCCGCGCCGGAAGCCAGAGGATGACGCGCCGCAGGAGATCGTGGCCAAGGCTTGGCAGAAGCACATCACCCGCGAAGATGGCTCCCTCGACATGGGTGCCTATGTGTTCTGCACGCTCGATGCGCTGCGCACGGCCCTGCGCCGCCGCGATGTCTTCGTCTCGCCCAGTTGGCGCTATGCCGACCCGCGCCTTGGCCTGCTCGACGGTGCCGAATGGCTGGCGGCGCGACCGATCATCTGCCGGTCACTGGGCCTGACCATCGACGCCAAAACCACCCTGGACGCCTTGTCCGTCGAGCTGGATGCAACCTGGCTGGCAGTAGCCGCGCGCCTGCCCGACAACCCGGCGATTCAACTGAGCGAGAACACCGAGGGCAAGACCGAACTGTCGCTCGGGGCGCTGGACAAGCTGGACGAGCCCTGCTCGTTGCTGCAACTGCGGGCGGCCGTGTCTGACCTGATGCCGCGTGTCGATCTGCCGGAAATCCTCTTGGAAATCGCCGCCCGCACTGGCTTTTCCGAGGCCTTCACCCATGTCTCCGAACGCAATGCACGCGCCGACAACCTGGTCACCAGCCTCTGCGCGGTGCTGTTGGGCGGGGCCTGCAACACCGGCCTGGAGCCCTTGATCCGCACCGACAACCCGGCGCTGCGCCGTGACCGGCTGTCCTGGGTCAGCCAGAATTATATCCGCGACGACACCCTGTCAGCGGCTAACGCCATCCTGGTCGGAGCGCAAAGCCAACTGGAACTGGCCCAAGTCTGGGGTGGCGGCGAGGTCGCCTCCGCCGATGGCATGCGCTTCGTCGTACCGGTGCGCACCGTGCATGCCGGCCCCAATCCGAAGTATTTCGGCACCGGCCGGGGTGTCACCTGGTACAACCTGATTTCCGACCAATTCTCCGGCCTCAACGCCATCACCGTGCCCGGCACGCTGCGCGACAGCCTGGTGTTGCTGGCGGTCGTGCTGGAACAGCAGACCGAGTTGCAGCCGACGCAAATCATGACCGACACCGGGGCCTACAGCGATGTGGTGTTCGGGCTCTTCCGCCTACTTGGCTACCACTTCAGTCCGCGGCTGGCCGATGTCGGCGGTACCCGCTTCTGGCGCACGCGCCCGGACGCGGACTACGGCAAGCTCAACGGGCTGGCCCGCCAGTCGGTCAAACTCGACCTGATCGCCGAGCACTGGGACGACCTGCTGCGCCTGGCCGGCTCGCTCAAACTCGGCCGGGTGCCGGCGACTGGCATCATGCGCACGCTGCAAACGGGAGATAGACCCACCCGGCTGGCCCAGGCGCTGGCCGAATTCGGGCGGATCGAAAAGACTCTGCACACGTTGACCTATATCGACGACGAGTCCAAGCGCCGCGCCACCCTGACCCAGTTGAACCGAGGCGAAGGCCGGCACAGCCTGGCCCGCGCCGTGTTCCACGGCAAACGCGGCGAGCTCCGCCAGCGCTACCGCGAAGGCCAGGAAGACCAGCTCGGTGCTCTGGGCCTGGTGGTGAACATCATCGTGCTGTGGAACACCCTCTACATGACGGCGGCCGTGGAACGGCTCAAGCAGCACGGCTATCCAGTGCTGGAAGAGGATTTGGCCCGGCTATCGCCGCTGATCTACGAGCACATCAACATGCTCGGGCGGTATTCCTTTGCGGTACCGGAAGAAGTTGCGCGCGGCGAGCTGCGGCCACTGCGTAATCCAGACGACGACCTGTGATCCCCCTAAACGCTATGAGCAACACCCAAGCTGCTGCTGGATCGGCGGGCACTTCACCGAGCCGAACGAACAGAAAACGCAGCAATCCCCTGGGTTGGGGCGCAGCAGCGCCTTGCAGTTGCTGCACTCGTAATAGAACTGGCAGGCGTCCGTGGGCATGGTTTCCGGCTTGGCGAAGCCGCAGCGCGGGCAAGTCAGCACGGACTCAAGGACAATGGCGCTCATCGTGACCTCACTTCTGCACTGTGGAGGGGTATCCCGCGTTCGCGGTCGCCTCAGTCAGTGCCTCGGGCTGGGCCTTATCGGGATCGTAGGTGACGGTCGCCGTCTTCTGGTCGAAATTGACCTGGACGTCACTCACGCCGGACACCTTCTCCAGCGACTTCTTGACCGTGATCGGACAGAGTCCGCACGTCATGTTCTGCACGTCGAGCGTGACGGTTTTCGGGGGAGCCGCCAGCGCCACGAAGGGCAAGGCGAAAAGCACGGCGATCAGCAGTTTGCGCATGGTTAATCTCCTTCAGTAGAACAGCGGGGCGAGCCACGGCACGGCCAATAGGCCGAGCAGCAGCACGCTGACGATCCAGAACACGAGTCGCTGTCGCACGAGCGTGCGCGGATCGGCGCAGGGTGTACCTGGCGTACAAACCTGTGGCACCAGGTAGAGCTTGCGGAATGCCAATCCCAGGAACAGTAGAGTCAACCCGATGAAGAGGGGGCGTAGTGGCTCCATCATGGTCAGAGCGCCCACCCACGTACCGCCGACACCGAGTGCCAACAGCACCAGTGGCCCGACACAGCACACCGACGCACCGATGGCGGTCAGCGAACTCGCGACCAGCGAGCCTTTCCCGGTGAGTTGCATCCCCATTCCCATCTCCTGAGCCTGATTGCCTAGGTGCTATTCTAAACTCCGTACCAAAGTACGGAATCAAGGAGAAAGTGATGGCCACAGAGCTGACCATTGGCAAGCTGGCAGACGCCGCCGGGGTGAACGTCGAGACGATCCGCTACTACCAGCGACGCGGGCTGCTGGATGAACCAGCCAAACCCTTGGGTGGCCATCGGCGCTATCCGGTGGACATGGTGAAGCGACTGCGTTTCATCAAGCGGGCTCAGGCGCTGGGTTTCACGCTCTCGGAAGTCGGTGGACTGCTGACGCTGGATGAGTCGTGCGCCTGTGCCGAAACGCGAGCACGGGCTGCACGCAAGCTCGCGTTGATCGAGCAGAAGATGGCCGACTTGGTCGTCATGCAGCAACTGTTAGGCGAACTGGTGCAGCAATGTGATGCGGGAGACGGCGGAACGATCTGCCCGATCATCGAGGCACTGATCAGAGAGTAATGCCTGGCGGGTGAGCTGGAGATCGGAAAGCCCCTTTACGGTGGGATTCAGAGCTTACGTTGGTTTTTGGTTCCATTGCTCCCCAAACCCCAAACCCGTGAGCCCTTGCGCCCGGCCCTCGCCGATGCAATTCCCCGTGCGGTGGTTGCAGTGAGCGCTTCAAGCACCTCTGCGAGTTGGGAGCACGCACCGCACCAGCACCGCAAGGGCCAGTTGATGTACACGTTGCGCGGGGTGATTCATTGCGTCATCGAAGAAGGTATCTGGATCGTGCCCCCCCAGTGCGCGTTGTGGATTCCGGGCGGCCTTTCCCATGCCGCGCGCGGGTCGGGGGCAGCGGATGTCTACTGTCTGTTGGTCGACCCCGACGCCGCCGGCGCCCTGCCCCGGCAATGCTGCACCCTGGCGGTATCGCCGTTGTTACACGAATTGATCAGCAAGGCCGTCAGCTTCCCACCGCTGTACGACACCGAGGGCGCCCAGGGCCGGTTGGTGGCCACGCTGCTGGACGAACTGGCACTGGCACCGGTGGAGGCCCTGCACCTGCCCATGCCCCGGGACACTCGGCTGCGGCGCCTGGCTGACAGTTTGCTGGCCAACCCCAGCGACAAGGCCACCCTGGGCGAATGGGCCGTACGCATCGGCATGAGCGAACGCAGCATGACGCGCTTGTTGCTGGAGGAGATCGGCCTGAGTTTCGGCCGCTGGCGCAGGCAACTGCATGTGATCCTGTCACTGCAGCGCCTGGCGAAAGGCGAAAGTGTGCAGACGGTGGCACTGGACCTCGGCTATGAAAACGCCAGCGGCTTTATCACCATGTTCCGCAAGGCCATCGGCCAACCGCCGGCGCGCTACCTGGCCGACCGCGCGAGCATCCCCCAGCACACGACGCCCGCTATCGCCTTGCTGGATTATTATAAATAGTCACGTATAAGCATTTTTAGAGCTAAGGGACTAGAAGGCTTAAATCATTCCAGCCAAAAAAAATCAACCCGCCTAAAATACTTATCGCACGGCGGCCGCGAAAACTGAGTGCAACACCTGACCTTTCCGGTACGGTGCTGCCCCTATGTCCTATTCCGAACTCAGCGTCGAAGAGCGCGCCATCATTCAACTCAGTCAAGCTCAAGGCTTCAGCC
>NZ_JAENSV010000052.1:0-35974 GCF_016613265.1 Pseudomonas sp. MF6751 | reverse complement strand
TTACAATCACTCGCGTATCAGACTGAAGCTAAACGGCCTGAGTCCTGTTGAATACAGAATTCAGGCCGCTCAGGCATAGATAGAAAATCGTCCAACTTTGTGGGGTCAGTTCAGAGCGTGGGAACGAGCTAGCTGGTTCAGGCCAGTTCGGTCGCGGTGTTCTTGACTACTGCCAACTCCGGATGCGCCACCAGCTTATCAATGTGCAACTCATCATTGTTCAACCAGGTCTCGGTCAGCACCCGGTAATGTTCCATATCCCGGCAGCGCATGCGCAGGCTGTAGTCGAACGGCCCGCTGATCAACTGGCATTCGAACACCTGCGGGCAGGCTTTCACGCAGGCTTCGAAGGCCTTTTGCGCCGAGCGCCCGCTTTGGTTGGACAGGGCCACCAGCACCAGCAGCGACAGCCCCGGTGAGACCATCTGCACATCGATGATCGCCCCATACCCACGGATCACCCCGCGTCGCTCCAGCTTGCGCACCCGCTCCAGGCAGGGCCTGGGGGTGAGGTGCACCAATGACGAGAGCTTTTCGTAGGTGATACGCCCCTGATGCCTGAGTACGTCGATGATCGCTTCGTCGATGCGATCCAGCGTAGGGGAAGAATGGGGTCCGTTGGCCTTGGTATCCATGAGTTCACTTCAAACGGTTGGAAAGAAATTGCTGCAAGCGTTCGCTGGTGGGATGGTCGAGGATCTCGGCGCCGCCGTGTTCTTCGACTCGGCCCTGGTGCAGGAACAGTACTTGGCTGGACACCTGGCGGGCAAAGCCCATTTCGTGGGTGACCATCAGCATGGTACGACCTTCCTCGGCCAACGTCTGTATGACTTTAAGCACTTCTCCTACAAGCTCCGGGTCCAGGGCCGAGGTGGGTTCATCAAACAGGATGATCTCCGGCTCCATCGCCAGCGCCCGCGCAATCGCCACGCGCTGCTGCTGGCCACCGGACAGGAACGCCGGATATTGGTCCGCCACGCGGCTCGGCAGGCCGACCTTGTCCAGGTACAGCCGCGCACGTTTCTCGGCTTCGGCGGCGCTCACGTTCAGCACCCGGCGCGGGGCCATGGTGATGTTCTCCAGCACGGTCATGTGGCTCCACAGGTTGAAGTGCTGGAACACCATGGCCAGGCGCGTGCGCAGGTTTTGCAGTTGCGCCTGGTGCGGCGCGCGGGTGCCGGCGCGGCCTGGTTGCATTTCGATGCTGATGCCGTCCAGGGTGATCACCCCGGCGTCAGGCTGTTCCAGAAAGTTGATGCACCGCAGCATCGTGCTTTTGCCCGAGCCGCTGGCGCCGATCAGGCTGATCACATCGCCCTGGCGTGCATTGAGGGACACGCCCTTGAGCACTTCGTGTTCGCCGTAGCGTTTATGGATACCTTCGACTTGCAGCTTGATGGCCGCCGTGGCGGTGTTGCCGACGGGTACATCCATTGGATAAGCGGCCAGGGCCTGCGCGGACTGATTCATGGGTTAGCCTCGGGTAGGAACAAGAAAGCGCATCCAGCGACGTTCGGCCAGCCTGAACAGGCCCACCAGTGCAAAGGACAGCAGCATGTAAAGCAGGGCGGCGATGCCGAAAGCCTGGAAGGTCAGAAACGTCTCGGCATTCGCATCGCGGGCGACCTTGAGGATGTCGGCGACGGTGGCGGTAAACGCCAGTGACGTGGCGTGCAGCATCAGGATCATTTCATTGCTGTAGGCCGGCAGGGCGCGACGCAATGCGGCGGGCACGATCACAAACAGGTTCAGCCGCCAGCCGTGCAGGCCATAGGCGCGTGCCGCTTCGATCTCGCCATGGGGAATGTTGCGGATTGCCCCGGCGAAGATTTCCACGGTGTAGGCGCAGGTGTTGAGCACAAACGCCAACAGCGTGCAGTTCAGCGCATTGCGGAAAAACTGGTTGAGCAGGGCGTTGTCCTGCACCACTTCGAGGCTGTACAGCCCGGTGTAGCAAATCAGCAGTTGGATATACAGCGGCGTGCCGCGGAACAGGTAGGTGTAGACCTCCACCGGCCAGCGCAGCCAGAAGTGCTCTGACACGCGTGCCAGCGCCAGGGGAATCGACAGGCCAAAGCCCAGCACTACCGAGATAATGAACAGCCACAAGGTCATGGCGACACCGGACAGGCCGCTGCCATCGCTGAACAGGTAGGCCAGGCCGTATTGCTGGAACAGTTCGATCATCGCGCCATCCCCTTGATGCCCAGGTTATAGCGCCGTTCCAGGCGCTTGAAGATGCGGTTGGAGAGGGTGGTAATCACCAGGTACACCAGGCCCGCGAGGATCAGGAAGTACAGCGGCTCACTCGTGGACTTGCCGGCGTTCTGCGCGGCCTTGACCAGGTCTGACAGGCCGATGATCGACACCAGCGCCGTGGACTTGAGCAGCACCAGCCAGTTATTGCCCAGGCCCGGCAGGGCAAAGCGCATCAGTTGCGGGAACAGCACCAAGTGAAAGCGCTGCCAGCGGCTCAGGCCGTAGGCGGTGGCGGCTTCCAGTTGGCCGGCCGGCACACTGAGGATCGCGCCTCGGAAGTTTTCGGTGAAATACGCGCCGTAGATAAACCCCAGGGTGATCACCCCGGCGGTAAACGGGTCGATTTCAACGTAGTCCCAGCCGAACGCTTCGGTCAGGTCGTTGAGCCACAGTTGCAGGCTGTAGAAGATCAGCAGGATCAGCACTAGGTCCGGCACGCTGCGAATCAACGTGGTGTAGAGCGTGGCCGGCACGCGCAGCCATTTGGCGCTGGAGAGTTTGGCACCTGCGGCGACCAGACCCAGGGTAAGGCTCAGGGCCACGGCGAGGAACGCCAGCTTGAGCGTCATCCAGGCACCCTGGGCCAGCATGGGGCCGTAGCCTTGCAGGTTGAGGAGGTCGTTCATGGGGAAGATCTCGAAGGAGTGCACGGATTTACTGTGGGAACTGCTTGTTGTGGCGAGGGAGCTTGCTCCCGTTCGACAGCGCAGCTGGAGCCGGCTTTTTGGGGGCGCTTCGCACCCCAGCGGGAGCAAGCTCCCTCGCCACAACACGCCCGCTCCCACATGGGCACGGTTGCCGGTTACTCGTTGTAGATGTCCTGATCGCCGAAGTATTTCTTCTGGATCTGGGCGTAGGTGCCATCGGCCTGGACGGCGGCGATGCCCTTGTTGATCAGCTCACGCAATGCCTGGTCGTTCTTGCGCAGGCCCATGGCGATGTCCAGGGGCAGGGTTGGGTCCTTGAAGGCCGGGCCGGTCTTGAAGTCGGCGCCTTCGGGCTTGGACAGGAAGTTGAGCTGGGCTTCGAGCTTGTCCGTCAGGGTGGCGTCGAGGCGGCCGTTTTGCAGGTCGGCGTAGTTCTGTTCCTGGGACTGGTACGCCTTGATCTGTGCACCGAGCTTGGCCAGGTGCGCGCGAGCATAGGCTTCCTGCAACGAGCCTTGCAGCACGCCAACCTGCTTGCCGTTCAGCGACTCGGGGGTATCGCCGAAGGTGGCGTTTTTGCGGGTGATCACCGAGGTGGGGCTGAGGAACAGGCGGTCGGTGAAGTCGATGACTTTCTCGCGGGCCGGGGTCACGGCCATGGAGGACATGATCGCGTCGAACTTGCGCGCACGCAGGGCCGGAATCATGCCGTCGAATTCGTTGTGCACCCAGGTGCATTTCACTTCGAGCTTGGCGCAGATAGCGTTGCCCAGTTCGATATCGAAACCTTGCAGGCTGCCGTCAGCGGCGACGGATTCGAAGGGCGGGTATTCGGGGAACACGCCAAACCGGATTTCTTTCCAGTCCTGAGCGTGGGCAGCAGTGGCGCACAGTGGCAACAGCAACGCAGCGAAGAGTGATCGCAGAGGAGTCATGTGTCGGTCCCTATATTTTGTAATTGATGTCAGGGGCAGTGAATAACTGGGAGCAGAGAATGCTTCATGATGGTGCGTTTTTTGTGTCGTTTACCCCCTGCGCAAAGCGCAAATTGCGCTGTTAAAACAGGCAATGCAGCGGAATCGGCTGTGACACCGGCAAAATCGGCTCCAGACCCACCCGAATCTGGCCTGCCCTGGGCGCAAAGCGGCAAGCCAGAGCGGTTTCAGGCGCGCTTTTTATGCTGTACCACAGGTTGCTGGGCCAGGCGTGCAAACAGGTCTTTCGGGTCGGCCAGGTCTGGCACCAGCTCCAGCTCGCTGCCCACATCCAGGGCTTTGGCCACGTCCAGTACATAGCGCAGGGCCGAGTAGTCTTCGATGGCAAAACCCACCGAGTCGAACAGGGTGATCTGGCGCTCATTCTCGCGGCCCGGCTGTTGGCCGTTGATCACTTGCCACAGCTCGGTGACCGGCGAATCTTCCGGCATGTGCTGGATTTCGCCTTCGATGCGGCTTTGCGGTTCGTACTCGACGATCACCCTGGCGCGCTCGACGATACGGCGGTCCAGCTCGGTCTTGCCCGGGCAGTCACCGCCCACGGCATTGAGGTGCATGCCTGGCTCGATCATCTCGTCTGTCAGGATGGTGGCGTAGGCCTTGTCTGCAGTCACGGTGGTGACAATGTCCGCGCCTTTGACTGCCTCGGCGACGCTGGCGGCCAGGATCACCTTGATCGCCGGGAACGCCTTGAGGTTGGCGGCGAGCTTGGCGGTGGCCTGGGGGTCGATGTCGAACAGGCGGATTTCAGTAATGCCCAGCATGGCGTGGAAGGCCAGTGCCTGGAATTCGCTTTGGCAGCCGTTGCCGATCAGCGCCATGCTGCGGCTGTTGGCGCGGGCCAGGTAGCGCGCGACCAGGGCCGAGGTGGCAGCGGTGCGGATCGCAGTGGTCAGGGTCATTTCCGCCAGCAGCACCGGTTTGCCGGTGTCGACGTCGCCCAAGGCACCGAACGCCATCACGGTGAGCATGCCGGCCAGGGTGTTTTTCGGGTGGCCGTTGACGTACTTGAAGGCGTACAGCGAGGCGTCGGACACCGGCATCAGCTCGATCACGCCATCCGGTGAATGGTTGGCCAGGCGCGCGCATTTTTCGAAATCCTGCCAACGCAGGTAGTCGGCGCGAATGTAGTCGGCCATCTCGGTGATGCAGGTTTGCAGGCCTTTTTGCGAAACCAGGTAGCTGAGGTCGTTGACGTCGATATAACGGGTCATGGCAAGACTCCTTATTGAAATGAGTGGCGGGCCGGCAGATGCACTTCGGCCAGCATGCAGCGGGCACTGCCGCCGCCGATGCGTTCGATGTTGTCGATATTCACCACCACCGGCCGCGTATGGCGCTCCACATGCTGACGCTGCGCCGGATGCAGGGCGCCCCAGGCACTGGCGGACATCACCAGCAATGGTTGGCCGTCCCGGTCGTGGACTTCCAGCATGTTGCCGGCGAAGGCTTCCAACTGGTCGAAGTCCAGGCTGAGGATGTCCTTGCCGGTGTCACGCAGGGAGCGTTCCAGGGCCAGGCGCTCGCTGTCGTCGGGCAGGGCCTGCAGGCACACCACCGCGAGGTCGCGGCCAATGCTCATCATCACGTTGCTGTGGTAGATGGGGGCCTGGTGACGGTCCAGGGCGTGGAACACGCAGAGTTGGTAGTCGAGGCGTTCGGCAAACTGGCGTAGGGCCGCGTGGTGGGTGCGCCCCGAATGGCAGGCGTAGCTGATGCGGTGCTGGCGGTCGAGCACCATGCTGCCGGTGCCTTCCAGAAAGATGTTCTGTTGTTCCAGGTGGCTGAGGTCGATGGTGGTGTTGATCGCAAAGCGTTGCTCCAGTACTTGCAGCACGCCCTTGTTGCGCTCCAGTCGGCGGTTCTGGCATTCCATGGGGTAGAGCACCAGGCTGCCGTCAGCATGGCTGCTCCACCAGTTGTTGGGGAAGATCGAGTCGGGCGTATGAGGCGCCGGCGTGTCCTGCACCACCAGTACCTCCACGCCATGCTGGCGCAGGGTGTCGACATAACCGTCGAACTCCTTCAGCGCTTTGTGCTGTGCACTGAGCGGGTCCAGCGGCGGGCGTTGGAAACGGTTGTTGATCGCGGTATCCGGGTTGAAGGCAAAGCGCGCCGGGCGGATCATCAGGACGGTGTTGGTGGTTTGCATGGGGGCACGGGTCCGTTGGGGATCTTGTGCCGCTATTGTGTGCGTTGCGGGGAAAGGATCCCGGCTGAAACAGCGGGGTGGCTCAGCCAAGAAAGCTGAAAACGGGAGTGGTGCAGCCGAATCGGCTGTCAGATTGAAATACGATCAACCTGTGGGAGCAGGCAAGCCAGCTCCCACATTGGTATTGTGGTGATTGTTATCGTTGTGTCAGCCAGGAGGAACCATGTCTACCGCTGTTCGCCTTGCCCAACCTTCCGATGCCGAGGGCATCAGCCAGGTCATCCTGGCTGCGCTGCACAGCAGCAACGCACGTGATTACCCAGCAGATGTGATTGCGCGGGTTGCCAGCAACTTCACCCCCGACGCGGTAATGGCGTTACTCCAGCGGCGTGTGGTGTTGGTGGCGACTCAGGATCAACTGATCGTCGCGACGGCCGCACTGGATGGCAACGTGGTGCGCTCGGTGTTCGTCAACCCGGCGCTGCAAGGGCAGGGCATCGGTCGGCTATTGATGATCGAGATCGAACTGCGCGCCCGTGAAGCCGGCGTGACGGTGCTGAGCGTGCCGTCCTCGCTGACGGCGCAAGCCTTCTACGCCAAGCTGGGTTTTCACAACGTACGTGACGTGTACCACGGCAACGAGCGCACGTTGGTGATGGAGAAGGCGCTGTTGTCCCGCCACCCCATCGGGCCGTATCGCGACCGTCAACACCGTGCCCAGGTGATTGAGTTATGGCAGCAGGCGTTTGGCTATGACACCGCGCATAACCTGCCGAGCCTGGCGATTGATAAGAAACTGGCGGTCAATGACGGGTTGTTCTTCGTTGCCACCGACAACAAAGCCGTGATCGGTACCATCCTCGCCGGCTATGACGGGCATCGTGGCTGGTTGTATTCGGTGGCGGTGCATACCGACTATCGGCGCCATGGCCTGGGGTCGTCGCTGGTGCGCTATGCCGAGCAGGCGTTGACAGCGCTGGGTTGCATGAAGATCAACCTGCAGATCACCGGCGGCAATGACCTGGTGGTGGGGTTTTATGAGGCGTTGGGGTACGGGGTGGAGCCGAGGATCAGTATGGGCAAGAAGATTGCCGAGAATATTACGCCACGCTCATGAAGGTGCAGAAACCAGTGTGGGAGCGGGCTTGCCTGCGATAGCGGTGGGTCAGTAGCCAATATGCTGGCTGACAGACTGCTATCGCAGGCAAGCCAGCTCCCACAGGGTTTTGTGGTGTCGCTGGCTTTTGTGGCTGTCAGACCTTGACGATCCAACCCGCTGGCGCTTCCACGTCACCGGTCTGCACACCGGTCAGCTCTTTGTAGAGCTTCTGGGTGATCGGGCCGACTTCGGTCTCGCTGTGGAACACATGCAGCTTGCCGTTGTACTGGATGCCGCCGATAGGCGAGATTACCGCAGCGGTACCGCAGGCGCCGGCTTCCTTGAATTGGTCCAGCTTGTCGATGAACACTTCGCCTTCTACCACTTCCAGGCCCAGGCGGGTTTGGGCCAGTTCGATCAGCGACAGGCGGGTGATGCCTGGCAATACCGAAGGCGACTTCGGCGTGATGAACTGGTTGTCGTGGGTGATGCCGAAGAAGTTGGCCGAGCCGACTTCTTCGATTTTCGAGTGGGTCATCGGGTCCAGGTAGATCGCGTCGGCGAAACCGGATTTCTTCGCTTCCGAGCCGGGCATCAGGCTGGCGGCGTAGTTGCCACCGACCTTGGCGGCACCGGTGCCTTGCGGCGCGGCGCGGTCGTAGCCGGAAATCTGGAAGTTGTGCGGCACCAGGCCGCCCTTGAAGTAGGCACCGACCGGGATGCAGAACACCGAGAAGATGAATTCCGGCGCGGTACGCACGCCGATGTTGTCACCGGTGCCGATCACGAACGGGCGCAGGTACAGCGCGCCGCCACTGCCGTACGGCGGGATGAAGCGCTCGTTGGCCTTGACCACTTGTTTGCAGGCGTCGATGAACGCGTCGGTCGGCACTTGTGGCATCAGCAGGCGGCCACAGCTGCGCTGCATGCGGGCGGCGTTCTGGTCCGGGCGGAACAGGTTGATCGAACCGTCCTTGCAACGGTAGGCCTTCAGGCCCTCGAAGCATTGCTGGCCATAATGCAGGGCAGTGGAGCCCTCGCTGATGTGCAGCACATTGTCGTCGGTCAGGGTGCCAGCTTGCCATTCGCCGTTTTTCCAGACCTGGAGAAACCGCTTGTCGGTCTTGATGTAGTCAAAACCCAGCTTGTCCCAATTGATGCTCTCGTTACCCATGACACCCTCTATCTCTGGTCAAGTCGGATTTTTTTCTGGATGGCGCAACAATACTGCATTCTTGGCCGGTGTGGGAGCAGGGCGGTGGACCATTCAACCTCTGCATTGGCTGATCCACCGCTATCGCGGGCAAGCCCGGCTCCCACATTGGAATGCATTCCAAGTGTGGGAGCTGGCTTGCCTGCGATAGCCACGCCACGGTTTTACAGGTGCAACGCGTGCCCCAATGCCCGCAACGCCGCTTCCTGCACCGCTTCACCCAGGGTCGGATGGGCATGAATGGTGCCGGCCACATCCTCCAGGCGCGCGCCCATTTCCAGGCTCAGGCCAAACGCAGTGGAGAGTTCCGAAACCCCAGCCCCCACCGCTTGCCAGCCAACAATCAAGTGATTGTCACGCCGCGCCACCACCCGCACGAAGCCGGCTTTGGACTCCAGCGTCATGGCCCGGCCATTGGCGGCGAACGGGAAGCTCGACACAATGCAATCCAGGCCAGCCGCCTTGGCCTCGTCCGGGGTCTTGCCGACCACCACCAGTTCCGGGTCGGTAAAGCACACCGCCGGAATTGCCGCCGGGTTGAATTCGCGGGCCTTGCCGCTGATCAGTTCGGCAACCATTTCGCCCTGGGCCATGGCCCGGTGCGCCAGCATCGGCTCGCCACTGAGGTCGCCAATGGCGTACACGTTGCGCATGCTGGTCTGGCAGCGGCTGTCGATCTTGATCGCCGCGCCGTTCATGTCCAGGTTCAGCGCTTCGAGGTTCCAGCCTTGGGTGTTGGGTTTGCGCCCCACGGCGACCAGCACCTGGTCGGTGTCCAGCGCCAGAGTGTCGCCGTTGGGTGCACGTACTTGCAGCTTGTTGTCGGCAAAACCGGTGACGCTGTGTTCCAGGTACAGCTTCACGCCGAGTTTCTTCAGGGATTCAGCCACCGGCAGGGTCAGCTCGGCGTCGTAGGCCGGCAGGATGTGCGCCTGGGCCTCGACCACACTGACGTCGGCACCCAGCTTGCGGTAGGCAATCCCCAGTTCCAGGCCGATATAACCACCGCCCACTACGATCAGGCGCTTGGGCACACGGGTCGGTGCCAGGGCTTCGGTGGACGAGATAATCGGCCCGCCAATCGGCAGCATCGGCAGGTTGACGCTTGTCGAGCCGGTGGCCAACAGCAGGTGTTCGCACTGGATGCGTTGCTCGCCCACCTCGACGGTCTTGCCGTCGATGACTTTGGCCCAGCCATGGATCACCTGCACCTTGTGTTTTTTCAGCAGTGCGGCGACGCCGGTGGTCAGGCGGTCAACGATGCCGTCTTTCCATTCCACGCTCTTGCGGATGTCCAAAGTCGGCACATCCACTTCAATGCCCAGCTGCGAGCCCTGGCTATGGTGCACGGTTTGCTGGAACTGCTCGGCCACATGGATCAGCGCCTTGGAGGGAATACAGCCGATGTTCAGGCAGGTGCCGCCCAGCGCCTGGCCTTCCACCAGAATGGTGGGGATGCCCAGTTGGCCTGCGCGAATCGCCGCGACATAACCGCCGGGGCCGCCGCCGATAATCAGCAGCGTGGTGTGCAATGTCTGAGTCATGCCCTTACTCCAGGAACAGGCTGGCGGGTTGTTCGAGCAGGCCGCGAATGGCCTGGATGAATTGCGCCGCGTCCATGCCATCGACCACGCGGTGATCGAAGGAGCTGGAGAGGTTCATCATCTTGCGCACCACGATCTGGCCCTTGATCACCATCGGCCGCTCAACGATGCGGTTGACGCCGACGATGGCCACTTCCGGCAGGTTCAGCACTGGCGTGCTGACGATGCCGCCCAGAGCGCCAAGGCTGGTCAGGGTAATGGTCGAACCGGACAGCTCTTCACGGCTGGCCTTGCCTGTACGTGCGGCGTTGGCCAAACGCGCGATTTCTTCGGCAGTGCCCCACAGGCTGCGGGCTTCGGCGTGACGCACCACCGGCACCATCAGGCCCACGTCGCTCTGGGTGGCGACGCCCACATGCACGGCGCCAAGGCGAGTGATGACCTGGGCTTCGTCGTCGTAACGGGCGTTGATTTGCGGGAAGTCGCGCAAGGCGACGACCATGGCCCGCACGATAAACGGCAGCAGGGTCAGTTTGCCGCGTGTCGCACCGTGCTTCTCGTTGAGGTGCACGCGCAACTCGTCGAGGGCGGTGACGTCGATCTCTTCCACGTAGCTGAAATGCGCGGCGCGGCGGGTGGCGTCCTGCATGCGCTGGGCGATCTTGCGGCGCATGCCGATCACCGGGATCTGGTGTTCGTCAGTGCGCTCGGCATACGGGTTGGCGGCGCTGGCGGCCGTTGTCGGGCCCTGGCGCAAGTAAGCCTCCAGGTCTTCATGCAGAATCCGGCCCGCAGGCCCTGTGCCCTGGACCAAGCGCAGTTGAATCCCGGCATCCAGCGCGTGTTTGCGCACGGCAGGCGAGGCCAACGGGCGTTCGCTGGCTTCACGGGCCACGGGCGCTTGCGGCGCTTTCACTGCTGCTGCGGGCTTGCTTTCTACCGGCGCCTGTACCGGTTTGGCTTCGGCCACAGGTGGCGCGGCCTTCGCCGGCTCGGCAACCTCCGGCATATCCTTGGTATTGCCTGCGCCTTCCACTTCAATGCTGATCAAAATGCTGCCCACTGCCATGACCTCACCCGGCTCGCCGCCGAGGGAAATCACCTTGCCGTGGACCGGCGAGGGAATATCCACCATCGCCTTGTCAGTCATCACATCCGCCAGTACCTGGTCTTCAACCACCAAGTCGCCGACCTTTACATGCCATACCGATAATTCAACTTCCGCGATGCCTTCGCCAATGTCTGGCATCTTGATAACGTGCGTGCCCATTCAGACCTCCATGACCCGTTTCAACGCCGCGCCCACTCGGGACGGCCCTGGGAAATACGCCCATTCCTGCGCGTGCGGGTAGGGAGTGTCCCAACCAGTGACGCGTTCGATCGGCGCTTCCAGGTGGTGGAAGCAATGCTCTTGCACCAGCGAGACCAACTCGGCACCAAAGCCGCAGGTGCGCGTGGCCTCATGCACCACCACGCAACGGCCGGTCTTTTTCACCGACTTGACGATGGTCTCCAGGTCCAGCGGCCACAGGCTGCGCAGGTCGATGACCTCGGCGTCGATGCCGGTTTCTTCAGCGGCGACTTGCGACACATACACGGTGGTGCCGTAGGTCAGTACCGTCACAGCCGAACCTGGGCGCACGATAGCCGCCACGTCCAGGGGCACGGTGTAGTAGCCGTCCGGTACCTGGGCTTGGGGGTGTTTGGACCACGGCGTTACCGGGCGGTCGTGGTGGCCGTCGAACGGGCCGTTATACAGGCGCTTGGGTTCGAGGAAGATCACCGGGTCATCGTTTTCGATGGAGGCGATCAGCAGGCCCTTGGCGTCATAGGGGTTGGACGGCATCACCGTGCGCAGGCCGCAGACCTGGGTGAACACTGCTTCGATACTCTGGCTGTGGGTCTGGCCGCCATAGATGCCGCCGCCGCAGGGCATGCGCATGGTCAAGGGCGCGGTGAACTGGCCGGCCGAGCGATAACGCAGGCGCGCCGCTTCGGAAATGATCTGGTCAGTGGCGGGGTAGACGTAGTCGGCGAACTGGATTTCCGCCACCGGGCGCAGGCCATAGGCGCCCATGCCCACGGCCACGCCGACGATGCCGCTTTCCGAGATGGGGGCGTCAAACACCCGCGAGCTACCGTACTTGGTCTGCAAGCCTTCGGTGCAACGGAACACGCCGCCGAAGTAACCGACGTCCTGGCCGAACACCACCACGTTGTCGTCACGTTCAAGCATCACATCCATGGCCGAGCGCAGGGCCTGGATCATGGTCATGGTGGTGGTGGTCATGGCGGTTTCCAGTTCGATACTGTTGTTGTGGTCGTTCATGTCACACCCCCAGCTCTTGACGCTGGCGCTTCAAGTGCTCCGGCATCTCTTTATAGACATCCTCGAACATGGTCGCGGCGCTTGGAATCTGGCCACCGGCCAGGGTGCCGTACTGTTCGGCTTCTTTCTGCGCCTTGACCACTTCGGCTTCAAGCTCGGCACTGACCGCCGCGTGTTCCTCTTCGGACCACTGGCCAATCTTGATCAGGTGCTGCTTGAGGCGCGCAATCGGGTCGCCCAGGGGGAAGTGGCTCCAGTCGTCGGCGGGACGGTACTTGGATGGGTCATCGGAGGTGGAATGCGGGCCGGCGCGGTAGGTGACCCACTCGATCAGCGTTGGCCCCAGGTTGCGGCGCGCACGTTCGGCCGCCCAGGCCGAAGCGGCGTACACCGCGATAAAGTCATTGCCGTCCACGCGCAGGGAGGCGATACCGCAACCGACACCGCGTCCGGCGAAGGTGGTGGCTTCACCGCCAGCGATGGCCTGGAAGGTGGAAATCGCCCACTGGTTGTTGACCACGTTGAGGATCACCGGCGCGCGGTACACGTGGGCGAAGGTGAGGGCGGTGTGGAAGTCAGATTCAGCAGTGGCGCCGTCGCCGATCCAGGCCGAGGCGATCTTGGTATCGCCCTTGATCGCCGAGGCCATGCCCCAGCCCACGCCCTGCACGAATTGGGTGGCGAGGTTCCCGGAAATAGTGAAGAAGCCCGCCTCCTTGACCGAATACATGATCGGCAACTGGCGGCCCTTGAGCGGGTCGCGCTCGTTGGACAGCAGTTGGCAGATCAGGTCCACCAGCGGCACGTCGCGGGCCATCAGGATGCTTTGCTGGCGATAGGTGGGGAAGCACATGTCGTCGATATTCAAGGCCAGGGCCTGGGCGCTGCCGATGGCTTCTTCGCCAAGGCTTTGCATGTAGAACGACATTTTTTTCTGGCGCTGGGCGACCACCATGCGGTTGTCGAAAATGCGTGTCTTGAGCATGGCGCGCATGCCGCGGCGCATGATCTCGGTGGAGACACCTTCGGCCCACGGGCCCAGTGCCTGGCCCTGATCGTCGAGCACGCGGATCAGGCCCTTGGCCAGGTCGGCGGTGTCGGCCGGTTCTACGTCGATGGCGGGTTTGCGTACCAGGCCGGCGTCGGTCAAACGCAGGTAGGTGAAGTCGGTCTTGCAGCCTGGGCGGCCCGAGGGTTCGGGAACGTGCAGGCGCAGCGGTGCATACGGCTGGGTCATGGCTTTCTACGCTCTATCTTGTGAATTTCTTGTAGTGGGCGCGCTAGCTGACAGTCAGTCTTCGGGTAGAAGAAATCTTGTCCTACAACAATCATAGGCGTCGCGTAGAAGAATATTTATCTCTGTTTCATTGCGTCGCCGGTCATTTGCGGATAAAAAAACTGCATAAACATAATAAACAGGTGATTTTGTCTCATGCGCAAACTGGACCGTACCGATATCGGCATTCTCAACGCCCTGCAGGAGAATGCCCGGATCACCAATGCCGACCTGGCCCGCTCGGTCAACCTGTCGCCCACGCCGTGTTTCAACCGGGTCAAGGCGATGGAAGAACTGGGGTTGATTCGTGAGCAGGTTACGTTGCTGGATGCTGATCTGCTGGGGCTGCACGTCAATGTGTTCATCCACGTGAGCCTGGAAAAACAGAACGAACTGGCGCTGCAGCAATTCGAAGGGGCGATCTCGGATCGGCCTGAGGTGATGGAGTGCTACCTGATGGCCGGCGACCCGGACTATTTGATCCGCGTGTTGGTGCCCACGATCCAGTCGCTGGAGCGCTTCATGATGGACTTTTTGACCAAGGTGCCTGGGGTGGCGAACATTCGCTCCAGCTTTGCCTTGAAGCAGGTGCGCTACAAAACCGCACTGCCATTGCCGGCCAACGGCATCAGCCTTGGTTCCTGATTCAACACGGGACAAAATGTGGGCTTGCCTGTGATGACGGCACCCCACGATCCAACTGTGGGAGCTGGCTTGCCTGCGAAGACGGCCTCACAGTCAATGCAGCTGGATTGTGTACATATCCATTCCTGCGGTAACGGCCACTTAGGGTTCCGCCCTGACGGCGGCTCACTTTCGAAAAGCGCGAAAGTAAGCAAAGCGCTCTTGCCCCACCACTCGGCACCTCGCTCAGGCTCGGTGTGCCCGTAATCCGCCAGTGATTTGGGGGGGCGCCGCCACGCGCCATCCATGGCGCGGGGCGGCTAAACCGGCATCCCTGCCGGTTTACCCCCCAAATCCCTGTCGAATTCCGGCCAGCGTGGTTTAACGGGGCGCCTGAGATCAAGATCAAGATCAAAAGCAGAGCAAGAGCAAGAGCAAGAGCAAGAGCGGCTCGCTTCGCATCGTGGTTACTGTTGGTCGTTATTGAGCTGTCTATCGGGCAAATAGGCCAACTGACCCACCGCTATCGCAGGCAAGCCAGCTCCCACAGGGGGCGGTGCTTCTAGAGTTGGTTGAGAGGGATTTTCAGGTACGTCACGCCGTTCTCTTCTGCCGGCGGCATATTTCCAGCCCGCACATTCACCTGGATCGCCGGCAGCAACAACGTTGGCATGCCCAATCCAGCATCACGCTGGGTGCGCATCTGTACAAACGCCGCTTCATCCACGCCATCATGCACATGAATATTCCCCGCTCGCTGTTCCGCCACGGTGGTCTGGCACTTGGCCTCTCGACCCTCGGGCGGGTAGTCATGACACACGTACAACTTGGTGTCCGAAGGGAACGCCAACAGCTTGCGCATCGACGCGTACAACTGCCGCGCATCGCCGCCGGGAAAGTCGCAACGGGCGGTGCCGACGTCGGGCATGAACAGGGTGTCGCCCACCAGGATCAAGCGGCCGTCGATCAAATAGGCCATGTCGGCGGGGGTGTGCCCGGGCACATGCAACGCTTGGGCCTTCAAGTTGCCGATATGAAAGATTTCATCAGGCGCAAACAGGTGATCGAACTGCGAGCCGTCCACGCGAAATTCCGGCTCCAGGTTGAACAGGTTCTTGAACACGCCCTGCACCTTGCTGATCGACTCGCCTATCGCGATCTTGCCGCCAAGGGTGCGGCGCAGGTAGGGCGCGGCGGACAGGTGGTCGGCATGGGCGTGGGTTTCCAGCAGCCACTGCACGTGCAGGCCATGCTCGCGCACAAAGGCAATCACCTTGTCGGCTTGTGCGGTATCGGTACGCCCCGAAGCCGGGTCGTAATTGAGCACCGAGTCGACGATGGCGCAGGGGCCGCCATCGGCTTCATAGACGATATAGGTGTAGGTCGACGATGCGTCATCCAGAAAGGCTTGAATCAACGCTGGCATGGCGGCTGTCTCTGCTGAAGAAAAAAGTGGTTACAATCAGTTTACGTTTACACATAATGTTTTGAGCTTAAGTGACATAAAGGACCCGAGGCAAATGGAATCTACGTTGAGTGAGGGCGAGGTCGCCCAGTTGCGTGCATCGGCGTCCAAGGCCTGTGCCTTGCTCAAGGCCCTGGCCAACGAAGATCGCTTGTTGATCCTGTGCCAGTTGACCCAGGGCGAGCGCAACGTCGGCGAGCTGGAAGCCCTGACCGGCGTACGCCAGCCCACCCTGTCACAACAGTTGGGCATCCTGCGCGATGAAGGGCTGGTCGCCACCCGTCGGGAAGGCAAATACATTTTCTACGGGCTGGCCAGCCACGAAGTGATTCAAGTGATGAAGACCCTGTCCGGGCTGTATTGCGGCGCGGTCATAAAAAGTTGGGCGTGACGCCATCCGGCAGCGACCCTTGTGTGCATTGACTCAAAAAGGCAGTAGACAATGACCGAACAACACTGGGGACCCACCATCAGTGGCGATATCGTAGTCATCGGCGGCGGCTCGGCGGGCATCGGCCTGCTGGCCAGCCTGCTCAAGCGCGACCCGCAGCTGAACATCACCCTCATCGAACCTAACGACTACCACTGCTACCAGCCGGCCTGGACCCTGGTCGGCGGCGGCGCCTACGACCTGCACAAGACCCGCCGGCCCCTGGCCGATGTGCTGCCCAATGGCGTCAGCTGGGTGCAGGCCGCCGTCAGCGAAGTGCTGCCCAATGAAAACACCCTGGTGCTCGACAGCGGCCAGCGCGTCACCTGGAAGAACCTTATCGTCTGCCCTGGCCTGCGCCTGGCCTGGGAAAAAATCGAAGGCCTGCAGGACACCCTCGGCCAGCACGGTGTCACCTCCAACTACAGCTACGAGCATGCCGCGTACACTTGGCAGTTGGTGCAGCAACTCAAAGGTGGCAAGGCGTTGTTCACCCAGCCGGCGATGCCGATCAAATGTGCCGGCGCGCCGCAAAAAGCCCTGTACCTGTCCTGCGACCACTGGCTCAAGCAGGGCGATCTCAAACACATCGACGTCGAGTTCAACCTGGCCGGTGCCGCGTTGTTCGGTGTGCCAACCTTTGTGCCGCCGCTGATGAAGTACGTCGAAAAATACAACGCTCGCCTGGCGTTCAACTCCAACCTGGTGAAAGTCGACGGCCCGGCGCGCAAAGCCTGGTTTGAAGTCAAAGACGCCGAAGGCAACGCGACGGTCGAAGAGAAAACCTTCGACATGCTCCACGTCGTACCGCCGCAGTTGTCCCCGGAATTTATCCGCCAGAGCCCGCTGGCCGACGCCGCCGGCTGGTGCGAAGTGAACCCCCATAGCCTGCAACACCTGCGCTACCCGCATATCTTCGGCCTGGGCGATGTGTGCGGCACCACCAACGCCAAGACGGCGGCAGCGGTGCGTAAGCAAATCGTGGTGGTGGCCGAAAACCTGCTGGCCCTGCGCAAGCAGGCACCTTTGCCGCTCAAATATGACGGCTATGGTTCCTGCCCACTGACGGTGGAGAAGGGCAAGGTGGTGCTGGCCGAGTTTGGCTATGGCGGCACGTTGCTGCCGACCTTTCCCCTCGACCCTACGCAAGCACGCCGTTCGATGTGGTTCCTCAAGGCCACGCTGCTGCCGTGGTTCTACTGGAATGGCATGCTCAAGGGCCGCGAGTGGCTGACCCGTCTGAGCAAGGTGGACTGAATGCTGCTGGCCAGTCTGTTAGGCGTGTTAATGGGCCTGGTCATGGGCCTGACTGGCGCGGGCGGCGGCATCCTTGGGGTGCCGGCGCTGGTGCTGGGGCTGGGCTTGACCATGACCCAGGCCGCGCCGGTGTCATTGCTTGCGGTGGGCGCAGCGGCAGCGGTTGGTGCCATTGATGGCTTGCGTCATGGCTTGGTGCGTTACCGTGCAGCGTTACTGATCGCCCTGCTCGGCGCGCTGTTTTCGCCGTTGGGCGTGTTTGTCGCCCACCAACTGTCGGAACCGGTGCTGATGGGTCTGTTCAGCGCGCTGATGGTGCTGGTGGCCTGGCGCATGCTGCAACGGGAAAAGCGCGAGGCTGGGCCGAGTGACCATGGTGCGGCGTCGTGGGGCCAGAAAAACTGCATGCTCAACCAGCAGACCGGTCGCCTGGCCTGGACCGCCAAATGCAGCGCCACCCTGGCGGCGTTGGGAGCCGTGACCGGCGCCGTTTCAGGTTTGCTGGGCGTGGGCGGCGGCTTCCTGATCGTGCCGGCGTTCAAGCAACTGACCGACGTGCAGATGCGCGGGATCGTCGCCACGTCGTTAATGGTGGTCAGCCTGCTGTCGCTGATCGGCGTGGCCGGTGCGTTTCATGCGGGCGTGAGCATCGAGCCGGTGGGCTGGGTGTTTATTGGTGCGAGCGTCGTCGGCATGTTGGCGGGAAGGCGGCTGTGTTCGGTGATCCCTGCGCGGGTGTTGCAAGTGGGGTTCGCCAGCCTGTGTGGAGTGGTGGCGATTGGGATGCTAGCCAGCGCGTTGCTCTGACGCTGTACCTGTGCACTGTCACGAAATCTTGTACTTGGTCAGGAACCTCCTCATTGAGCGCTGACACTCAGTGAACGGCCGCAAGCGCCGAAACGCGCTTTTGCCTGGATGATTCTTCGACTATGCACAGGCGCTTTATGACAATTACCGCAGCACATACGCATTTTTCGCTTCCCTTGGCAGCAGTTGAAAAACGGCCACCGCTTGTGGCCGATGACCTTGAACCGTCGTTGACGCCCCAGCGTCCCAGCCAGAATTTGCCATTACCCAACAGTCCTGTCTTCTCACTGGGCCATTTGGGCGGGGCATTATCCTGGCCAAATCCCTTGAGTGCAGATGAGCAGCGGCGCTTGCGCCTTGCGACGATGAATTACGCACACCCTCTGGGCGACCAGCCGCTGGTGATACAAACCAAGGGTGGCGTACTGGAGTTCCTGCGGTATCGCCAGCCGCTGCCGGCAGAAGTGGGGAGCGACCCGGCCAAAATACTCGAAGCGCTGGTCAATTCCCCGCAAGGGCAACGGATGGGCAACGCGCTGCAGCAAACAATGCAGGGCATTGACAGCGAAAGCAGCGCGAGCGATTACCTACTGGCCGCTATCGCATTGCAGATGGACCCTGAGTCGATCACCGCACCCGATTGCAACAGCGTCGCCGGGTTTGATCTGGGCGGTGACACGCATGGGGGACACCACGCATCCACGGTGGTGGCTGGCTTGGCCGAACATTTGAGTCGTACTGGCAAAACCAGCGCTGCACTGGCAAGTGTCGGCGCGTACCTGTTGCTGGCTAAGTCGGCGCCGCAATTTCTGATCAAAGACATTCCTGCGACGGTGAAAGTCGGCAGCCAGGCATGGGCCAGCCTGGCGATTGCTGCGATGACGATTGAGGCGCAGACGCCGGGCAAAGTCCCCGGCATGACGTTTGCCCAGGTCATGAGCGAGGCGCAAGAAGCACGGCGGGTTGACCCAGGAGTTACCCAAGCGGCAGAGACGGTGGCATTGCTGGACTGGGCCGTGGCCAGTGGCGTTCTCACAAAAAGACAGAACGGCGACTATCCACCCGCGCAACTTGAATCGGCAAGGGCCGCATTCAACGCGCAGCTGGACACCCGGCTCACTGCCTCCCACGCACTGGATAAGGCATTGCCCACGCGAAAAGAGATCGCCCTGACCAAGCTCAAGGAGCGATTTGGCGACCTTGGCGCGTTTTTCGAAGAAAAAGTATTTGCTGTTGATCAGCACTACGTAAAGATTGAAGGGGGAGGGATTTCGCTCTTGGATGTCGCCATGGACGACTGGCTGGAGTCCCGGCCTTTCAAGGCGCACGAACCCAGCAGCTCGCTCAAGGGCAACGACCTGCAAAGGGTACTAACGGGTTTGAACGCCAATCGACAATTTGGCGTGCCGGCAGAATTCGAACGGCAGTTCAGCCGTGCAATGGAGGAAAAAAAGGCCGCCGTCAATACAACGGTCAGGCACATGATCTCGCAACTGCCCTTACAGGATCGCAAGCATTTCGAGTTTGGAAAAGTCAGTTTTTTCCAGAAAGGCTCATACGTCATGGATGGGCATTTCAATAATACGTATGCTCAAAATGAACCAGGGCTGCTGGTCAAAACCGAGCTGCAAGGCACGTCGCACGCCTACGTCATCGACTTCAATAAAGGCACGATTGAAAAGACGAGCCTTTACAATACAAAGGTTAAGGAAGACAGGGATGGCAACAAGGTTTCGACGACCAAACTATTCACGCCCAGCCATAAAACCGATGATCTGGGACGTGGGCGACCGCTGAATAACGCGCCTTGGGATAGCTTTACCAGCGCTCGATCCCATGGGCTTGCCACGGCGTTTGTCGAACACTTGGACCTCGACGATCCCGCTATCAAACAGCAGGCCCGTGGGCAAACCGCCTTGGACAAGGCGAACGCACAGTTGAGCGAGTTTTTGTTGAACCTGATCCCGTTCAGGTCCGCCATTGTCAATTTTCAGAACGGGCAGTATGGCGCGGGTGCTTTTGACCTCTTGCTGGATGTATTCGGTTTTCTTACCGCCGGCACCGCCACCGCAGGAAAGTTGCTCAAGGTCGGCCGTTCTGCGTTGTCTGCCGGGGCCAAGGCATTGCGGGCGGTCAAGGTCATCGGCGTGGCGGCCATTGACGTACTCAACCCCGTCGGCGGGGTGGGCGATTTGCCCAGGTTGGTGGGTAGCGCTGGTCTCTATGTCTTGTCCAAAGGCGTCAAGGCCGTCAACAAGCTCAGGGGCGCCACCGGCAGTTATGACGTGTTGAAGGCGATCAGCAAACAGTACGAAGCCGCCGCAACGGGCACCGTGAAGGTGGCAGGCCAGACGGTGGAAGGGGCCGCGGTGCTCAAGGGTGGCAAGTGGTATGCATTCGATGCCGACGCGATGCGGCCTTATGGCGGCCCGCTCGATGAGTTCAAGGCCGCAACCCAGGCTGTCGACGGTGAGGTGGACACTGCGAGCTTCGATGGGCCAAGTGAGTTGAGCCATGAGCTGTTCGGGCACTTCAAAGTGCCTGAATCCAAAATCGCAGGGCTCACACGCAACAGCCAGGGCGTATATGTGGCAGCCGATGGGCACTCCTCGCACATACGCCATACCGACAGCAACGGTGACACAGCGGTGTATGAGGTGCGCCAGGTGTCTCGCACGGAAGAGGGCGTCGTGCAGGCCCGGGTTTATCACAACAACCGGCAAACCGAGTTGTTGGTCCAGCATGTACAAGGCGACGAATGGCAACGCCTGGGTGCACCCGGCGGCGGGCAGATCACTGCTGAGCTCTTGAAGGCCTGGGAGGCATTGTCGCCGCAGGAGCAGATTAGGCTGACCCGAAAGGGCTTTGCCAAGCAGAATAAACTCACACAGAAAACCTTTGAGTTTTTCGTAAAGCTAGACGGTCAGTTAACCGATAGCGGCGTGCTCGTGCGTGATCGCCCTGCCAACGCATTCACCGCAAAGGTGACCGAAACGCATGTGCGTGAGTGGAAAAACATGACCCAGGCGCAGCGTGACGAAATGACCCAGGAAGGGTTTGCTGTTCTTCATAACCTTCGGCCGGGTACTTTCAAAACGTATGCGCGCAAGGACGGTACCCTGATGACCCGCGGGGAAACGCTGATCAACTCCTCTGTTCCCACCAAAAGTAACCAGATTACCGATGATCATTTACGCCAGTGGGATGAGCTTTTCAGGCAACCAGGCAACTCATTGACGTCAGCGCAGTTCGTGAGCCAGCACGGGCTCAGCCAACGTAGCTGGGCGCAGTACGTCAACGCGGATGGCTCGTTGAAGGGGGCGGGCGCGCAGCGTCTGGAGCGCGCACTGCAAAGCGCCGCACGGGCGTCCGCTGTTCAGGCCCAGACCCCCATGGCCGATCATTTGCGCGCTTGGCAGGCGTTATCATTGGAGCAGCAGCAAAGCCTTACCCCCGCAGGCTTCGCCCGGCAGCAACATCTGCACCCGAAAGTGTTCAATCGCTATGTAAAACCAGATGGTCAGTTGACCGCTATCGGCGTGGCGGTGCGCGACCGTGCACCCAATACGCCATTTTATACCGTGACTGAAACCCATATCCGTGATTGGCAAGACATGCCACAGACGGAGCGTGACGAAATGACGCTCGAGGGGTTTGCCGAGCTTTATCACGTTAATCCAGGCTCATTCAAAACCCATGTGCGGCGAGACGGTACATTGGGGCCGGTCGGTAGAGAACTGATGGACAGGGTGGTCGGTATTGCCCCTAACAAGATTACCGACGATCACCTTCGCCAGTGGAAAGCCTATTTCGAGGACCCGAATAATGCGATCACGCAAGCGCAGTTCACAAGCGAGAACGGGCTCCATCCAGGCACTTGGAGAGACTGGGTCAACGCTGATGGTTCCTTGAAAACGACCGCCAGCGAACGCCTTGAGCGCGCCGCACTGGGCCCGATCACCCATGTTCCGAGGGCGCGCATGGAGTTGATCACGGCTGGGCATTTGCGCGAGTGGGAGGCGTTGCCGCCCGCGCAGCAACAAAGCCTTACACGCAGGGGCTTTGCTCGCCAGAAACATCTATCCCCGAGAACCTTTGAGTATTACGTGCAGCCTGACGGCAAACTGAGCCCTGCCGGTGTGACGGTGCGCGACCGCTCTGCCAACATGGTGGCGGGCAGGGTGACCGAAACGCATATCGATAGGTGGCAAAAGCTGACTCAGCAGGCGCGTGAGACCATGACCATGGAGGGGTTCGCCGTTCAGCATAACCTGAGTGTGCATTCGTTCAGAGCGTATGTCCGTCCTGATGGTGGCCTGTCGGCGGCCGGCGAAGCCCTGATGAAGAATGTAACCGATGGCGGCTATCGCAGGATTACCGGTGACCTTTTGCGCCAGTGGCAAGCGCTTGCCGAGAGCGCAGACAACTCCGTCACGCAGGCGCAGTTTGTGCAACAGCACAGGCTTAGTCCAGACCTTTGGAGTAAGTACGTGAGAGCGGACGGCTCGTTTACAGCGATCGCCTCGCAACGTTTCAGACGGTTACAGCAAGGCACCGGGCCGCGCCCCGTTCCTGAGCAATCGATTACAGATAGTCCACGAAAACGCCCCGCATCAGAGCCCTTGGACCCGCCACCATCAAAGGTCGGCGCCGGCACAACGCAAGGCCTGGAGGCCCCAGCCCCCGCTGCGACAGTTCCGCCCGTGGTGATCAAGGTTGAACCCAGCGATTTCCCGACATTGCCTCGTCATCAGATCGACAACACGCTGCCGATTCTGCAGGACCCGGTGAACCCCAGAATCAGCTTGACCCAATCACTCGAAGGCCCGATCGATGACATCCGCATATCCCACTGGAATGGCGTGCTCGATGGGCTTGATAGCCCGACTAAGGCGAGGGTTTCAGCACAGATCAAGGCGTCGATCAAAGACTGGCTGCGCACCGAAGGCCAGCATCAGACCCGATTTGACGATGCCCTGGAGGTGGTCACGCCGTTGGACGATGGGGGGCCGGCTCGCGGCGCTTCGGTATGGGCGCGGCGCGATATCCCCCAATTTGAAGTGCTTGGCCCTTATGCAGGCAAATACCATGCAGACGAAGCGTCACTGTTCGAGGAGCAGCGCAAGCAAGGTTCGCGGGCTGTAATGACTTACCTGTTCGGTACGCGCTCGGGTACCCGGACGGTGAGCGGCCTGCACACTGGCAACACCCTGAGCCTGATCAATACCTCGCAACTGGGCGAGGGGCCTGCGTGGATGTCCAACAATGTCGTGTCCATCGCGGTCGGGAAAAACCTGACGTTCTATGTGGCGCTCAAGGACATCAAGAGAGGCGAGGAGCTACTGCTGGACTATGGACCGTTCTATAAGCCGGTGCCTGATATAGCGATCAAGCCGGACCCTGATCGCTGAGTTCAAGCGCTGGGCATGTAGCCCGAACGAAGGGGCAAGACAAATGATCCCAGGCAGTGGACCCCATTTGACTGTGCCCCATTGACGATCAATTGCGTCCTCAAGATGGCAACATGAACGCCTCTCAGGTTACTGTTCCTCTGTGTAACGGATTCACCGGCCTTGCACCCCGGCTTACCAAGGTCACCGAATGGATAAATACACCCCCCACACCTGGCAACCCCACGAGCGGCCGAGCCTGCCTGGCTCGCCGTCGACGCCGCTGCATCCTACGCGTAAGCGCTGGCTTTTCGCGCTGGTCGGCGTGCTGGTGGCAATCACCGGCGGCCTGGGTAACGCCCTGGTCATCGCCAACCTGCAATACCTGCAAGGCGCCCTGGGCGCGACCACCGCGGAAATGGCCTGGCTGCCCGCCGCCTATGTAATGACCAACGTGTGCATGAACCTGCTGCTGGTGAAGTTTCGCCAACAGTTCGGCCTGCGCGCGTTTACCGAGGTGTTCCTGGTGCTCTATGCGCTGGTGACCTTCGGCCACTTGTTCGTCAATGACCTCAGTTCGGCGATTGCGGTACGGGCCGCCCATGGCATGGTGGGTGCGGCGCTGAGTTCGTTGGGCTTGTACTACATGATCCAGGCATTCCCGGCCAAGTGGCGGTTGAAAGCTTTGGTACTGGGGCTGGGCACCGCGCAGTTGGCGTTACCGCTGGCGCGGCTGTTCTCCGAAGACTTGCTGCAAATCGCTGAATGGCGCGGGCTGTATTTGTTCGAACTGGGCCTGGCGCTGATCTGCCTGGGCTGCGTGTTCCTGCTCAAGCTGCCGCCGGGCGATCGCTTCAAGACCTTTGAAAAGCTCGATTTTCTCACCTTTGCCATCCTCGCCAGCGGCGTGGCGTTGCTCTGTGCGGTGCTGTCCCTGGGGCGCATCGACTGGTGGCTGGAAGCGCCGTGGATCGGCGTGGCCTCCGCCTGTTCCCTGGTGCTGATCATGGCGGGGCTGGCTATCGAGCATAACCGCAGCAACCCGATGCTGATGACGCGCTGGCTGGGCAGCGGCGTGATGATCCGCCTGGCGTTGGCGGTAGTGCTGATTCGCATGGTGCTGTCCGAGCAATCCACCGGTGCGGTGGGGTTCATGCAGATGTTGAATATGAGCTACCAGCAGATGCACACCCTGTACGTGGTGATGCTGGCCGGGGCGATTGCCGGGCTGGTGGTCAGCGCGCTGACGATCAACCCGGCGCATTTGCTGATGCCGCTGATCATTTCCCTGGCGCTGATGGCGACCGGTTCGGTGATGGACAGTTTTTCCAGCAACCTGACCCGCCCGCAGAACCTCTATATCAGCCAGTTCCTGCTAGGCTTCGGCGGTACGTTCTTCCTGGGGCCGACCATGGTGCTGGGCACCAAAAACGTACTGACCAACCCGCGCAACCTGGTGAGCTTCTCGGTGATGTTCGGGATCTGCCAGAACCTCGGCGGCCTGATCGGTGCGGCGTTGCTGGGCACTTTCCAGATCGTGCGCGAGAAGTACCATTCGAGCATGATCGTCGAGCACCTGACCCTGATCGACCCGCTTGTGGCGGCGCGGGTGCAGAGTGGTGGGGCGGCCTATGGCAAGATCGTCGCTGACCCGGAACTGCGCAACCTCATGGGCATCCGCAGCCTGGCCACGGCGGCCACCCGCGAGGCGAACGTCATGGCTTACAACGATGTCTTCATGCTGATCGCGATTATCGCGATCCTGACCATGCTGTGGATCTTCACCCGCAGTCTGTGGTTGATGAGCACCACCAAGGCAATTCCTCCTGTTCAACCCAGCGGCGCAACTTCATGACTGAACCTTCAACCACCACCACGACCGCCATCGCCGCCACGCCGGAAGGCAGCACGCCCCCGGGCGCAGTGCCTACCCAATTGCGGCCCTTGCGCGTGCGCATCATCTCGTCCCTGGGCTTTGCCGCCATCGCCATCATCGGTGTGCTGATCGTGCTGTACGCCTGGCAACTGCCGCCGTTCAGCAGCGCGGTGGAAACCACCGAGAACGCTTTGGTGCGTGGGCAGGTGACGATTATCGGCCCGCAGCTCAGCGGCTATGTGTTCGAAGTGCCGGTGCAGGACTTCCAGTACGTCAAGACCGGCGACTTGCTGGTGCGCCTGGATGACCGTATCTACAAGCAACGCCTCGACCAGGCCCTGGCGCAACTGGCGGTGCAGAAGGCCTCGTTGGCCAACGTGGTGCAGCAACGCAACAGCGCCGAAGCGACCATCAAGCTGCGCCAGGCCGCATTGGTCGACAGCCAGGCCCAGGCACGCAAGAGCACTGCGGATTTGCGCCGCAATGAAGAGTTGATCAGTGACGGTTCGGTCTCCAAACGCGAACTGGACGTGACCCGTGCCGCCAACGCACAGACCATCGCTGCCGTGGCCCAGGCCCAGGCCAGCCTGGAAATCGCGCGCCAGGATCTGCAGACGGTGATCGTCAACCGCGGCTCCCTGGAGGCAGCTGTCGCGAGCGCCGAGGCGGCGGTGGAACTGGCGCGCATCGACCTGTCCAATACCCGCATCACGGCGCCACGGGATGGTCAGCTCGGGCAGATCGGCGTGCGCCTGGGCGCCTACGTCAATTCCGGCGCGCAACTGATGGCCCTGGTGCCCAAGCAGTTGTGGGTGATTGCCAATATGAAAGAAACCCAGATGGACAATGTGCAGGTCGGGCAGCCGGTGACGTTCACCGTGGATGCGCTGAACCACCGCAAATTCCATGGCACGGTGCAGCATATTTCCCCGGCCACTGGTTCCGAGTTCAGCCTGTTGCAGGCGGACAACGCCACCGGCAACTTCGTCAAGATCGCCCAGCGGGTGCCGGTGCGCATCACCGTGGACCCGGACCAGGCCGAGAGTGAGCGCTTGCGGCCGGGGTTGTCGGTGGTGGTGAGTATCGATACTGCCGGGCGCCTTAAGAATTCACCGCCCTGACATTTGGCATGTATTTCAGGTTCAGATTGAGGTGGGTTGACTGGCCTTGTTCCAGCAATTTCAGGCCAGGCTTGCCCGCCAGGTGATGGGCATTCACCGGATGACTCACCGGCTCGATGCAGAAAAATTCCAACCCCGGCGGGCAGTACAGCAGGAAGTAATCGGCGCCGCTGGCCTGGCATTCGAGGCGGTAGCCAAGCTCCGGTTGTTCGATCACGCAGTGCCCATCCCAGCCGCAAAAGCCGTTGTCCACCAGCCCCTCTGGCAATCCTTTGAGTTGCCGGAAATCCCAGGCCTCGGGAACCGGTGCCAACGCGGTGGGCAGCTTGGCTGCATCACTCTTCCACACCTGCCCAGCCCTGGCCTGTAGCCGCGTACCCGGCCGGCGCGGCAAGTACGGATGCAAACCCAACCCATGCCACGCTGGTTGCGCGGCCAGGTGAGTCACACACAATTGGATATTCAACTCACCGTTGTTCAAGCGAAACCGCTGGCGGGCGTGATAGGCGAAGGGCGTTTCGCAGCGCAACTCCAACGCCACTTCATGTTCTGACTGGCTTGTCACCTCCCATGCCTGCTGCCAGGCCGAACCGTGAATCGGAAAAGGGTCAGTGAGGCTATTGGGTGCCAGTGCCAGCCAGCCACCGGGGTTGTCGAAGCCGCCGTGGGCGATGCGGTTGGACCAGGGCGCTAATGGATAGCAGCCCAGCTTGCCCGGCAGCCCGGTATTGATCGCGTGCTCGTCGCTGTGCCGCAACAGCGGTTGCCCGCTGGCGCGTACCGTCCAGTTGACGAGGCTGCCGCCGATGGCGGGGGCGAGCACCAGATGGGTGAATTGATCTGTAAGCTCAATCACGATTGACCTGCCTAGTGAAGTCAAAACAAACACTGAGGATTCAACTGTGGGAGCTGGCTTGCCTGCGATAGCGGTGTATCAGTCACGAATGCGTTGACTGACAGATCGCTATCGCAGGCAAGCCAGCTCCCACATTGGTTCGCCTTTACAGCACCAAGTGGGGCAACCACAGCGACAACGCCGGAACGTAGGTCACCGCAATCAGCACCAAGAACAACACCGCATAAAACGGCAGCAGGGCCTTTACGGTTTTCTCGATACTGGTCTTGCCCACCGCCGCGCCGACGAACAGCACTGCGCCCACCGGCGGTGTAATCAGACCGATGCCGAGGTTCACCAGCATGATCATGCCGAAGTGGACCGGGTCGACGCCGATGCCCAGGATCACCGGCATCAGGATAGGCGTGAGGATTAGAATCAGCGGCGCCATGTCCATCACCGTGCCGAGCAACAACAGCATGACGTTGATGCACATCAGGATCACGTAGCGGTTGTCCGACAGGGTCAGGAACAGCGTGGTGATCTTCGCCGGGATCTGCATCAGGGTCATGATGTAGCCGAAGCTGGCGGCGAAAGCGATCAGGATCATCACGATGGAAATGGTGCGCACCGTGCGATGCATCAGCTTGGGCAGCTCGCGCCATTTGTAGTCGCGGTAGATGAACATGGTCACGAAGAATGCCCACAACACCGCAATCGCCGCCGACTCGGTGGCGGTGAAGATGCCCGAAAGGATGCCGCCGAGGATGATCACCATGGCCATCAAGCCCCAGAGCGCGTCGGCGGCGATCTTCAGCGCCTGCTTCAAGGGGATGACTTCGCCTTTGGGGTAGTCGCGCTTTTTCGCGAAGATCAGGCAGAGCACCATCAGGCACGCGCTCATTAACAGGCCCGGCACCACACCGGCCATGAACAGCGAGGCGATGGAGACGGTGCCGCCTGCCGCCAGGGAGTACAGCACCGAGTTATGGCTGGGCGGCGTCAGCAGCGCCTGCACCGAACCGCTGACGGTCACTGCGGTGGCGAATTCGCGCGGATAACCCCGCCGTTCCATTTCCGGAATCAGCACCGAGCCGACCGAGGCGGTATCGGCCACGGATGAGCCGGAAATCGCGCCAAAAAACGTCGAAGCCATGATATTGACCAGGGACAACCCGCCACGCACAAAGCCCACCAGCACCCCGGCAAAGGCCACCAGGCGCCGCGACATACCGCCCTCGGCCATGATCGCCCCGGCCAGCACGAAGAACGGAATCGCCATCAGCGAAAACTTGTTCACCCCACCGGCAATCTGAATCATCAGGGCCTGGAACGGGATGTCGATCCACCACGCGCCAATCAGCGCCGACAGCCCCAATGCATAGGCCACCGGCATGCCGATCAGAATCAATGCAACAAAGCTGCCCAACAGAATCAATGCGTCCATATCAGGCGGCCCCTTCGTTTTCTTCAACCAGGTCGAAACGCACCACCTTGCGGTTGCTCTGGTCACCGAGCAGCAGCTTTTCGACCACGAATACCAGGGTCAGCACGCCGCCAATCGGGATCGGCATGTAGGTAATGCCCACGCGGAGGGTGGGGATGGCGCTCATGAATTGGTTCCAGGTGGACAGGCACAGCTTGGTGCCCCAAATCGTCATGAACACGCAGATGGTGCCCATCAGCAGTTGCGAGAGGATGCCGACGAGGCGGCGTTGGACAGGCGGCAAGCGGTCAGTGATCATCGCCACCGACATGTGCGCACCGGCACGATAACTGGCAGCGGCGCCGATAAAGGTGAACACCAGCATTAGCAGGATGGCGGTGGGCTCCGGCCAGCTGGAACCGGTGCCGAGGGCGTAGCGGGTGAAGATACCCCAGGGAATGATCAAGGCGACCCCCAGGACGGAAAGGCCGGCGACCCAGATGCAGGTCATGTAAAGGCGGTCATTGAAGCGCAGCAGTAAAGTCTTCATGGCGTTCACCGTGACCGGGCGCGTCGATGCCGACCGCGCCGGGCCTTATGCAGGGGCAGGGGAGGTTATTGAACCGCGTCGATGCGCTTGATCATGTCCGCATACGGCGCACCGTACTTGGCACGCACCGCAGCAGTGGCCTCATAGAAGGGCTTTTTGTCGACGGTGATGAACTCCACGCCGACCTGCTTGAGTTTCTCTTCACTGCTGGCGGACTTGGCGTCCCAGAGCACGCGCTCATCAGCCTGGGCGGCCTTGGCGGCGGCCTTGACCATGTCCTGCTGGGCGGGGTCGAGCTTGTTCCAGGTGATTTTCGACATCACGATGGGTTCAGGCAGGATCAGGTGTTCGGTGAGGGTGTAGTACTTGGCGTTCTGGAAGTGGTTGTGTTCCAGCAAGGTCGGCGGGTTGTTTTCCGCGCCGTCGATGACCCCGGTCTGCAGGGCGCTGAAGATCTCGCCGGTGTCCATGGCAATGCCGTTGGCGCCCATGGCGTTGAAGGCTTCGATGAAAATCGGGTTGCCTTGCACGCGGATCTTCATGCCCTTGAGGTCTTCGATCTTGCGCACCGGTTTCTTGGTATAGAGATTGCGCGTGCCGCCATCCATCCAGGCCAGGGCCACCAGGCCGAACTCGGAGTTGGTGATCTTGGCGAGGATCTCGTCGCCGATCTCGCCATCGATGACCTTGCGCATATGCGCCTGGTCGCGGAATACGAACGGCAGGTTGAACACGTTCACGTCCGGCACCACCGGGCCGACGATGCCGAGGCTGACGCGGGTCATTTGCACGGCGCCGACCTGGGCCTGTTCGACCACCTCCTTCTCGGAGCCCAGCACACCGCCGGGGAAGTACTTGAAGGTCAGCTCGCCGTTGCTCGCCTTGGTCAGGGCCTTGCCCATGTTTTCTTCGGCGACCACGGTGGGGTATCCAGCGGGGTGGATGTCGGCGAACTTGATTTCCAGCGCGTGGGCTGCGCTGCTGAGGGTGAAGATTGCAGCGGCGAGCAAGGTGCGTTTGAAGTCCATGGAAGTCACTCCTGTCTTGTTATTGTTGTATTCAAGGCACAGCGATTAAACGATGAAGCGGGGTTCGGGCAGTCCTTGGACGCCGGGGTTGAGGGCGAACACGCCACCAGACAGCGACTGTTCACTCGGGTCGTCGCGGATGGAGGTGACGTACAGAGTGTCCAGGCGGCTGCCACCGAAGGCGCACATGGTGGGTTTTTTCACGGGCACGCTCAGGGAGCGATCCAGGCGACCGTCCGGGGTGAAACGGTGAACCAACCCGGCGTCGTTGGCGCAGATCCAGTAACCGCCCTCGGCGTCCACGGCTGCACCGTCGGGACGTCCGGGGAAGTCGTTCATATCAATGAACAGGCGGCGATTGGACGGCGTGCCGGTCTCGATGTTGTAGTCGAACGCCCAGACCTTTTGCACCTTCGGGTGCGAATCGGAAGCGTACATCGTGCGACCATCGGGGCTGAAGGCCAGGCCGTTGAGGGTGATGAACCCCTCCAGTAGCGCGTGGGGCGCAGCCCCGGACCCATAGCGATAAAGGACGCCCTCGGCGGCGTTCAAGCCCATGTCCAGCACCATGCTGCCGGCCCAGAAACGGCCCTGGCGATCGCAGCGGCCATCGTTCAAACGCATGTCCTTGCGCGAATGCTCGATGCTGGCCAGCGGCACGGTGTCGAGGCTGCCGTCGTTGTGGGGCGTGAGTTGGAAGAAGCCGGTTTGCATGCCGGCGACCCAATTGCCTGCCTGGGTGCGCGCAATACAGGCGAGCATCTCTGGGGCTTTCCACGCTGCCAGATGGCCGGTGGCGGCGCTCCAGCGTTGCAAGCCACCGTTGGGGATATCCACCCAATACAGGGCATTTTCTTCCGCTACCCACACCGGGCATTCGCCCACGGCATTGCGGGCATCGACAATCAGTTCAGCAGTCATGGTCATTCCCTTGGGTTGCTGGGCACTCAGTCACCGAACGGCCCCGCAGCGCAGAACGCACCGCCCTGGTAGACCTTGGCCGGGTCATCGGCGGCCACGGGCGGTTGGGCTTCGACCTGGGCGCGGAACACTTCGGAGCTGTCCTTGGGGGTAAAGCCCAGGTGCGCGGCGTAGCGGTTGTCCCACCAGGTGTCGAGGTTGGCCGACATGCCGTACACCACGGTATGGCCGACGTTGGGCGTGTACAGCGCGCGTTCGAGCAGTTGGGTCAGGTCGTCGAAACTCAGCCAGGTGTGCATCATCCTGCGGTTCTGCGGTTGCGGGAACGAGGAGCCGATACGGATGCTCACGGTCTCGATGCCATAACGGTCGAAGTAGAAACTGGCCATGTCTTCGCCGTAGGACTTGGACAGGCCGTAGTAACTGTCCGGGCGGCGCGGGGAATGGGCGTCGAGTTGCTCGCCCTGTTTGTAGAAACCAATCACGTGATTGGAACTGGCGAAGATCACCCGCTTGACCCCGTGGCGGCGGGCGGCTTCGTAGATATGGAAAATGCCACTGATGTTCGCGCCCAGTACCTCTTCGAACGAGCGCTCCACCGAAACGCCGCCAAAGTGCAGGATGGCGTCGACGCCCTCTACCAACTGATGCACGGCGTGTTTGTCGGCCAGGTCGCAGGTTTGTACCTCTTCGCGAGCGTCGGTGGCGGGGGCCATTTCAGCGATATCCGAAAGGCGCAGCACCTGGGCATAAGGACGCATGCGTTCACGCAGGACTTTGCCCAGGCCGCCGGCGGCACCGGTGAGCAACAGGCGGTTGAAGGGAGCGGGTGTGGTGGTGGTCATGGGCCTTCCAGATTTTTGTTGTAGGTTGTCGTATGACTATAGGGAAATAGTGTTAGGGATTACTGGTGTTGTCAACGTCCTTCCAGGCACATGAGATCAAAGGTGGGAGCTGGCTTGCCTGCGATAGCGGTGAGTCTGAAAAGGATGTGGTAACTGACCCACCGCTATCGCAGGCAAGCCAGCTCCCACATGGATAGGTGGCACCTTAGAGATCGGATTTGCCTTTGGAACTACAACAACGAAATCGGATAGCTGATAAAAATCCGGTTCTCATCGAACTCGTTATTGCTGAAATCCCGACGCATGGTCGAGTTGCGCCACTTCACATTGAGGTTCTTCAGCGCACCGCTCTGCACCGTGTAGGCCAACTCCGACTCACGCCCCCACTCCTTGCCGTCGGTGATCGCCCCGGTGTGTACATTGCTGCCGCTGATATAGCGGTTCATCAGGGTGAGCCCAGGAACGCCGAGCACCACAAAGTTGAAGTCGTGGCGCACCTGCCAGGACTTTTCCTTGGCGTTGTCGTAGCTGGCGTTGTAGCTGTCGTTGGCCAGAGTGCCGCCGCTGGTGCCGTTGATGCGCATCCAGGCGCTGTCGCCGCTGAGTTTTTGCAGGCCAACATAGAAGGTATGGCCGTTGTATCTGGCCGAGAGCAGGGCGAACAGGGTCTTGTTATCCAGGTCGCCGGCCAGGGCGCTGCCGTCTTCCTTGCCGTTGAAGAACCCGAGGTTGGCGCCCAGGGTCCAGTCGCCCACCGGCTGGCTGTGAGTGAGGTTGAGGTACTGCTGTTGGTAGATATCAGTCAGTTCGGCGTACCACAGGCCGACCTGGGTACGTTTGTCGTTGAAAGTGTATTCGCCGCCGCCGAAGTTGAAACGGTCCGAAGTGAACGCGGCTTTGCCGTTCATGAACATGTCTTCCATGCTCGCGTCGTTGCGTGGGCTGTTGCCGCGAAACTGGCCACCGTAGAGCGTCAGGCCGGCGATTTCATTGGAGGTGACCTGGCCGCCACGAAAGGTCTGGGGCAGGGAGCGGCCATCATCGGAACGCAAGATCGGCAGCACCGGCATCCATTCGCCAACCTTCAACTCGGTCTTCGACAGCCTGGTTTTCAGCGCGACACCCAGACGCCCGAAATTGTCGGCGGGGCGGCCATCGTCATGCACCGGCAACAGTTGGGTGCCGGCGGTGCCTTTGCCGCCATCAAGCTTTTGCGAATACAGGCCCAGCACGTCAATCCCGAAACCGACCGTGCCCTGGGTAAAGCCGGACTTGGCATCAAGGATAAAATTCTGCGTCCACTCTTCGGCCTTGCCCTGGGGGTTGGTCGGGTTGGTGAAGTTGCGATTGAAGTAGGCATTACGCAGGTTGAGCGTGGCCTTGGCGTCGTCGATAAAGCCTTCGGCGTTGGCACCCAGCGGCAGGGTGACGGCCAGGCTGCCGAGGCCGAGAAGGCCCAGGCGCGTGCAGGAATGACGGGCGGATTGACTCACAGTGAGGCTCCCTTTGTTTTGTTGTTTTTATTATTTGTTATACGTCGTCGTACAACATTGGGCGCGATATTTGCGAGGTTTTGAGGGCGTGTCAAGCAGAAGTTATACGATGACTTGGGTGAAACGATTCAACGCAGCGGCACGGTCGCCCCCTGTAGGAGCGAGCTTGCTCGCGAAAAACGTCAACGATAACGCGTGCTTCCTGAGTGAACGCGGCGCCTGTGAGTTTTTCGCGAGCAAGCTCGCTCCTACATGGATTGCATTGCAACGCAGGTTTCAGCCAGCCATGACCATCGGCGGCAGGGTGCCAAGCAGGGAAACCGCAGCCACTGCTGCAATGCCCAACAGCCACTCCATCATCACACTGGCTCTCAAACTGCCCAGGCGTTGTTCGCAGCGCTTGATACGCAACCGGTTCAACAGCGCCAACCCCAGCATGCCCAGCACCAGCCCCACCTTGATCAGCAGGATCAAGGCGAAGCCCTCGAACAGTGGCGTGGGCCACAGTTGCCCGGTGAGCACGCGCACGTTGATCAGACCGGTTACCAGCAGGCCGCCGACCAGGCCATATCCCACACCGCTGAAGCGCCGCAGAATCGGCTCCAGGTGGTGGTCTTGTGCCTGCCGGAGGATCAGCACCAACACCAGCAACCCACCGAGCCAGGCCCCAACGCACAGCAGGTGCACCACCTGGTTGAGAATCAGCAACTGCCCACTCAGCCCGTCGAGCATGGCGCCATGGCCTACGGGGGCCAGGGTCGCCAGCAGCAGGGCGAGCAGCGGTAAGCGCAAGGCCGGCCAGGGCTTGATCAGCACGGTCACCAGCAGCAGATTCAGCAGCAGATGCCAGGCCCATACCTGGCCAAAAAAGGTCTTGCCCAGCACCAACTGCACCGTGGCCGGTTGCAGCGCCGAGTCCCAACTGCCGGCCATGCTGGCGGTGATCAACAGCAGCCACACAACCCCGGTGAACAGCCCCAAGCCGGCCAGGCCACGGGTGATGCGCAGCAATTGCCGGTCCAGTGTCGGCTGCACATGAGCGCCGAGCAGCCAGGGCCTGAATACCCAAGCCCCGAACATTAGCAACACGACGCAAAAGTGCAGGAAGCGGCACAGCACCAGCAGGGTTGCCATGGGTTATTGGCCGACCTTGAAGCTGTAAGTGCCTTCGCTTTTGTGAGTGTCGACGGACACCGCATGCCATTCGACTTTATAGGTGCCGTTTGCCAGCGCAGCGGCAGGCGTGACCACCAGGGTCTTCTTGTCGGCGTCCGGAGTTTCCAGGCCCTTGATTGCGATTTCGGTGCCGTCCTTGCTCAGGGAGACCTTGGTGAAGGTGGCTTCGACGCCTTCGCTGAAGGTCAGGCGCAGGTCTTTGGGTGCGGCGACTTTGCTGTCAGCCGCAGGTTCCGCGCTCTTGAGGTGGGCGTGGGCAAACGCCGTCGAGGCGCCCAGCAGGGCAGTGAACAGGACAGCAGCGGTCAGGGACTTCTTGAGCAACATTGTTCAATACCGATCAGAGGATAGGAGCCGGCAGTGTACGAAGTTTCGGCTTGGCCTGTCGCCCCGATCTAGAGCCGGTGGTAGTCTTTAGGCCGTGTTGTTGTCAGGGAGCCCTTATGGGCAATCACAAGATCGGAATACGTCGGGTCAACGTCGAGAAAATCCTGCTGGCGGCGGAGAAGGTCTTCGCCAACAAGGGCTATGGCAGCACCGCCATGGCCGACATCGCCGAAGAAGCGCAACTGCCGCGCTCCAACCTGCATTACTACTTCACCACCAAAAGCGAGCTGTACAGCGCGGTGCTGTTCGACCTGCTGGAGTTGTGGAAGCAGGACGCCCTGAGCTTTGAAACCTTCGACGACCCTCGGGTGGTGCTCAGCAGCTACATCCGCGCCAAGATGCAGCGCTCGCGCACGCGCCCGTATGGCTCCAAGGTCTGGGCCAATGAAATCATCCACGGCGCGCCCACACTCGGCGAGGCCCTGGATGAAAGCCTGTACGACTGGGCCAAGATGAAGGAAGCGAAGATTCGCCAATGGGTGCAAGACAAACGCATCCTGCCGGTGGAGCCCTCGAGCCTGCTGTACATGATCTGGGCCTCGACCCAGCACTATGCCGACTTCGACCACCAGGTGAAGATTCTGAATGATCACCAGCCGTTGTCGGACAGGCAGTTCGAGCAGGCCATTCAGGCCGTGACCGGTGTGATTTTGCGCGGGATTGGGTTGGAGCCTTGAGCCTTGTAGTGAGGCTCAAGGCCCTATCGCAGCATAGGTATCTACATAACTCTGTTAGCTCAACGGTAACCACGATGCGAAGCGAGCCGCTCTTGATCTTGATCTGCTTTTGATCTTAGGCGCCCCGTTAAACCACGCTGGCCGGAATTCGA
>NZ_JAENSV010000051.1:0-36322 GCF_016613265.1 Pseudomonas sp. MF6751 | reverse complement strand
ATTCTTTATCGGCGCTTGGGTGAAAGGAGGAGGGGCGAAATCTCCCACGGTCTGTACTGCGTCAACAGTCAGAATCGGGCTTTGTCCCTTCTCCTCCCTTCAAGTCCTAGCATACAAGCGGGCTTGCCCGCGATGACGGAGTATCAGTCGACATCTTTATCAACTGAAAAATCGCAATCGCGGGCAAGCCCGCTCCCACAAGGAATCTTTATTCCAAGGCGGGCAACCAGACCCGCCCTGATGATCAACCGTGAGCTTGAGGAATAAACCCACCTATTTAGGAGAACTGCCATGAGCGCCAACGTCGACCAGAACAACCGCCCCGACTACGACCCGGTTTTGCAGGGCATCGCCGACTACGTCCTCAACTACCGCATTGACTCCCAGGACGCCCTGGATACCGCCCGCAACTGCCTGATGGACACCCTCGGCTGTGGCCTGCTGGCCCTGCGCTTCCCCGAGTGCACCAAGCACCTGGGGCCGATGGTCGAGGGTACCGTGGTGCCGTTCGGTGCACGGGTGCCGGGCACTTCGTTTCGCCTGGACCCGGTCAAGGCCGCCTGGGATATCGGTTGCATCGTGCGCTGGCTCGACTACAACGACACCTGGCTTGCCGCCGAATGGGGCCACCCTTCAGACAATCTTGGCGGCATCCTCGCCGTGGCCGATCACCTGTCGCAAAAGCGCCTGGCCAATGGCGACGCGCCGCTGACCGTGCGTGCAGTGCTGGAAGCGATGATCATGGCTCACGAAATCCAAGGCGTGATTGCCTTGGAGAATTCCTTCAACAGGGTAGGCCTCGACCATGTGTTGCTGGTGAAAGTCGCTACCACGGCGGTCACCGCCAAGCTGATGGGCGCCAACCGCGAGCAGTTGCTATCGGCGTTGTCCCACGCTTTTGTCGATGGTCAGGCGCTACGCACCTATCGTCATGCACCGAATGCTGGCTCGCGCAAATCCTGGGCGGCGGGCGATGCGTCGAGTCGCGGCGTGCGCCTGGCAGACATCGCCCTGCGTGGCGAAATGGGCATCCCCGGCGTGTTGAGTGCGCCGCAGTGGGGCTTCTATGACGTGCTGTTCAGCCACACCAACAAGGACCTGGCACTCAAGCCCGAGGACAAGCGAGCTTTCAGCCTGCCCCAAGCCTACGGCACCTATGTGATGGAAAACGTGCTGTTCAAGATCAGCTTTCCGGCCGAGTTTCACGCGCAAACCGCCTGTGAAGCGGCAGTCGCCCTGCATCCGCAGGTCAAGCATCGTTTGCATGAAATCGACCGTATCGTGATCACTACCCATGAGTCGGCGATTCGCATTATTTCCAAGGTCGGCCCATTGGCGAATGCCGCCGATCGCGACCACTGCCTGCAATACATGACCGCCGTGCCCTTGGCGTTCGGCAATCTGGTAGCCGAGCAGTATGAAGATGATTTCCACGCGGCCCACCCGATCATCGATGAGCTGCGCGACAAGATGGTCGTCATCGAAGACCCGCGCTACAGCCGCGAATACCTGGAGGCCGACAAGCGCTCGATTGCCAACGCGGTGCAGGTGTTTTTCACGGATGGCACCTGCACCGAGCAGGTGGTGGTGGAGTACCCGATTGGCCATCGCCGCCGTCGGGCGGACGGCATTCCACTGCTGGAAGACAAGTTCAAGGCCAACCTGGCCACGCGGTTCACTGCGCAACGCAGCGCTGAGATTGTTGCCCTGTGCAAGGACCAGGCGCGGCTTGAGGCGACACCTGTGAACCGTTTCATGGACCTGTTCACGATCTGAAAAACAGCACGGTCACTGTGGGAGCTGGCTTGCCTGCGATAGCGGTGTGTCAGCCCCACATGAATTGACTGGATGTCAGCTATCGCAGGCAAGCCAGCTCGCACAGTTGACTGAAGTTTCTGCTTCAGAATCTATTCAAACCGCAGTATCACCCGGCGGTTGTGCTTGCTCTTTTTCTCGATCTTCTCGCAGAACACCCGGCCGATTTCCTCGGTATTGAGCACATGGGTACCGCCGCAGGGCTGGATATCGATGCCGGAGATTTCAATCACCCGTACCGAACCCGAGACCACCGGCGGCGCAACCGCCTGGGTACGGGTGATCTGCAGCAGGGTCGCGTACTCGGTGGCAGGCATCGACAGAGTTTTGACCGCGTGGGCTTGTTCGATAAGGGCGTTGAGGTCTTGGGTGAGGCGGTCTTTGTCCAGGGTCATTTCTGGCAGGTCGAAATCCAGGCGGCCTTTATCTGCGCTGATGCTGCAACCGGTCACGGGCGCGTCGATAAGGGAGCACAGCAAGTGCAGGCAAGTGTGCATCTTCATGTGCTGGTAGCGCCGCTCCCAATCCAGCCCGGCGTCGACCTGGACGCCAGCGGCCAACTGTTCGGGGCAGTGATCCACCTGGTGCCAGATGATCGAGCGCAACACCGGGTCGCGCACGGTGCCGGTCACTTGCACCCGGGTGCCATCGGCCAGGGTGAGGTGACCGGTATCGCCCGGTTGCCCGCCGCCGGTGGGGTAGAACAGGGTGTGCTCCAGGGCGATACCTTGTTCGCTGACGGCAATCACCCGGGCGCTGAATGCGTTCTGGTAGGGCGCGCTGTCAAACAGCGCCAGGGTTTCCATGGTATGCACGGACATGTTCAACCTCCGACGATCAATGGGGTGGCTTGCAAGAGGTGGCGCACCAGTGCGCTCAAGCCAGGGGGAGAGAGCAGGGTGATTTCAAATTCCGGCCCGCACACCTTCAGGTTCAGCGGCAGGCGTGGCAGTTGTTCGCCGGTGTCGAGGCGACGCAGGCGAAACTGCAGGTGGTGCCGCTCTTTCACCGTGGGTTCAAGCATCAGCCCTTGCAGCGGATGAAAGTCGGCGTCCAGCACGGTGACCTTGTGGCCGGCACTCACTTCGCCCACCACGTGCAAGCGCTCATCCAGGGCGAAGGCGCCGAGGTAGTTGCTGTGGTCCGATTCATCGTTTTTCTGCAGTTGGATCTGGTTGACCACCTTGACCTTGGTGCCTGCCGGCACGTCCTGGGTAATCACGCAGGAGGGGCTGATAAACACGTTATCGCCGATCGAAACATAGCCCAGCACCCGGGCGCCGGCGCCGACTTCGACGTTGTTGCCCAGGCGCGGGTGGCGTTTGCCGTCCGGGTTGTTGGCAATACCGCGCGCACCCAGGGTCACGCCGCAGAGGATGTAGCAGTCGTTGCCGATCACGCAGGTTTCACCGATGACCGTGCCGTAGCCATGGTCCAGCACAAAGCGCCGGCCAATGCGCGCTGCCGGGTGAATCTCGGCACCGGAGAGGATCTTGCCCTGGTTACTCAGCTTGAGGGCCATGCGCGTAAAATCGCCGTGGTCAGCGGACTGGAAATGCCACACCAGGTGCGCAAGGCGGTAGAACAGCACGGCCTTGAATGAGGCGTAGGATTCCAGGATCAACTCACCGCGCCCACGGGACGCGGGGTCGCGATAGGCATAGGCAATCAGGTCCTCGGCCACCGCCTGGGCGGCGGTTTGGATCAACGGCGCCAGGTGCGGCTCCAGCTGCTTCATCTGTCTGGGCGTCAGGGTGGTGATGAGGTGGGTGAGCAACTCATCGTGCAGCTGTTGCATGTCGATAAAGCCCCCCATGGAGACACCCCCGTACGTTGAATGGTTGGAAGCCCCGTTATTCGAAACTGGGCAGGTAGCTGTCGGCATTGTCGTAGACCATGGTCAACACCACCGTTTCAGGCGGCAGTTCGGGGGCGAGTTGGGCGATGGCAACCATGTTGGCGGCCGAAGACAGCCCCAGGCTGATGGCATCGGTGCGCATGATGCGTTTGATCATGTCCAGGCAATCGGCGTGCGACACCTTGAGCATGCCGTCGATCACGTCCAGGTTCAGGATGCTGGGGATCAGGCCGATCGACAGGCCCTGGATCCCGTGCGCCGCGTGCCGGTCTTTGAGCAGGTCGCACTCTTCCGGTTCTACGCCCATCACCCGCAGCGCTGGCCAGGCGGCCTTGAGGGTTTCGCCGATACCGGTGATGTGTCCCCCAGTGCCAATGCCGCTGACGAAGTAGTCCACGCGCTGTTCACCGAAGGCGCGAAGGATTTCCGGGGCGGTGGTGTCGCGGTGGGTTTGGGGGTTGGCGCCATTGCGTTGCTGGTTGAGCATCACGTAGTTGGGGTTCTCCAACTGCAGCTCCATGCACTTTTCACCGTGGGAGTTATTGCCCAGGCGACTGTCGGACAGCACTACCCTGGCGCCATACAGACGCAGCAGCTTCTGTTTTTCCGGGCTGTAGTTGTCAGGGATCACCAGCACCACTTTATAGCCCAGCACATTGCCGGCCATCACCAGGCCAATGCCGGTGTTGCCGCCACTGGGTTCGATGATGGTCTGCCCGGAATCACGGATCAGCACGCCGCGGCGCTCGGCATCCAGGATCATGCCCAGGGCGATGCGCGCCTTGTGGCTGCCGCCGGGGTTGAGGGACTCCAGCTTGGCGTAGACCTCGATGCCGAGGTCTTCGGAAAACTGGGCCAGACGCACGATCGGCGTTTGACCGATGACGTCGAGAATGGAGTTATGCAGCATCAGCACGTCCCCACTTTCAGTACAACGGCATGTCAGGTTCGACGTCGCGAACCCAATGTTTCATGCCACCCTGCAGGACTTTGGTGTTGGCAAAGCCGGCTGCCAACAGGGTGCTGGCGGCTTGCTCGGCGCGGGCGCCTGCGTAGCAGATCAGGTAGTGGGTGTTGTCGCGGCTCAGGCTGGCGAGTTGCCCATCCAGTTCTGCCAAAGGGATATGCACCACGCCCGGTAATTTGCACACTTCCAGTTCGCTGGCGTCCCGCACGTCGAGCAATACATCGGCGCTGCTGGGGTGTTCGAGCACTTGCTTGAGCACCTGGGGCTTGATGTAGCGTTCCGCGGCCAGGGAGGGCTGGCTCGGTACGGCATCGGCGCAGGTGGCCGGCGCGACGGTTTCGCTATGGCGCAGGTCCGAGCAGCAGGGGCAATCAGCGCGGCGCTTGAAGCGGATCTCGCTGAACTTCATCGCCAGTGCGTCAAAGCGCATCAAACGGCCGGACAGGGGTTCGCCAATGCCGATCAGCAATTTGATCGCCTCGGTGGCCTGGATCATACCGACCACGCCCGGCAACACGCCGATCACACCGCCCGCGCTGCAATTGGGCGCCAGCTCAGCGGGCGGGGCCTTGGGGAACAGGCAGCGGTAGCAAGGCCCACCTTTATAGTTGAGCACGCTGATCTGCCCGTCGAAACGGTAGATAGCGCCGTACACCAAAGGTTTGCCCAACTGCACACAGGCGTCGTTGACTAGGTAGCGGGTGTCGAAATTGTCGGTTCCGTCGATCACCAGGTCATAGGCGCCCACCAGTGCCAGGGCGTTGTCGCTGTTGAGCGCGGTGTTGTACGCGTTGATCTGGATATGCGGATTGAGGTCCAGCAGGCGCTGCTTGGCGGACTCGACCTTGGGCATGCCCAGTGTGCTGTTGCCATGCACAATCTGGCGTTGCAGGTTGCTGCTTTCCACCACATCAAAGTCCACCAGCCCCAGGGTGCCGATGCCGGCCGCCGCCAGGTACAGGCTGATGGGCGAGCCCAGCCCGCCGGTACCGATGACCAGCACCTTGGCTTTCTTCAGGTTCAATTGGCCTTCGCGGCCGACGCCCGGCAGGGTGATGTGGCGCACGTAGCGCTGCACTTCTTCGTTGCTCAGGGTATCGATGTCCATGCCGCCTGAGGTGGCGAGCAACACTTCGATCCGGGATTTCGGCGGCAGGGCTTCATCGGCTTCGATCAGCGCCTCCTCGGCGGTAAACAGGAAGTGTTCCTTGAGCTGGTTATTCTTTTCATGGAACAGGTGCTGACGCAATTGGGGGTGATGGGTGCAGAGATTTTCAATGACTTCGCGCAATGTCGATCCGGCGCCCTCAAGGGTCGATTCCGGCAGCTTGGCCACGCGAACCAGAATGTCGGGGAAAGAGACAGCGTTCATGGACAACTCCGTGTGCAGGTCGTTGAAAGGTTGAAGGGAGAAATGCTTGCCATCCCAGGCAAACAGCTTGGAGCCCAGGGCCTGGCCCTGGCGGACATCCACCACCAAATAGCTGACGGGGAAGATCGGCTCGCCCAGGAACAGTGCCTTGTCCTGGTCTTCGTCACTGAAATAGGCGCCGACATCCGGGTGTGAGTGGTAGATCACCACCACCGGGTTGTCACTGCGAAACGCCTTGTTCATCAGCAAGGTGTCGGCCACCGAAAAGGTGTAGCCATTGGCCGCGCTGCGTGGGTACATCTCGGGGTTCTTGCGGTGCAGCTCATTCTGGATATTGCTGCCCAGGTACACGCTGCCGTCGGCGAAGACGAAACCACAGCACTCCTCGGGGTAGCTGCGGCTGGCGTGGGCGTAGATCTGTTCCAGGGCGGTGGGGCGGAGGACGTCCATGTTTCTCTCGCGTTGGTTGAGGGTCACTTTTTCTTGGCCATGAGTTTTTCAATCGGCAACTTGGTGATCGCAAAGCCGGCCAGCAGGATCGCCGAGTACAGCATCAGGTCGCGGGAAATTTCCACGCCTTCGTACCAGGCTCCGATGATGACCGCGAACACCGGGAAGATGATGAAGACGAACGACAGGATGATCGGGCTCAGGCGCTTGAGCAGCATGAAATACACAATGAACCCACCCACCGAGGCCACTAGCCCCAGGTAGAACAGCGCGCTCCAGGAGCGCAGGGTGATGTCGTCGAACGTCGGTGTTTCAAACCACAGTCCGGCCAGGAACAGCATCAGCCCGGCAATGCCGATGGGCAGGGTGTTGTAGGTGATGACGCTGATGGCGCTGCCTTTTTGTTTGGTAATGACATAGCACAAGGCGTGCATGATCGCGGCGCTCAGAATGGCCAGTACCCCGAAGAACTCGGCGTGGTCCAGGTGCAGGCCCTGGCTCTTGATGATCATGTAAAGGCTGCCGAAACCAATGCCGATGCCGACCACCTGGGAGAAATAGATGCGCTCGCGCAGGAACAGCGCGGAGAAGATCAGGATGAACACTGGCATGCAGCTGAACAGCAGGGCCGTGAGGCCCGACGACACATGCATTTCGCCGTAATTGAGCAAATAGTAGGGAACGCTGAAGTAGGACAAGGTCACGAATACGAAGAACCAGCGGCTTTCCCGGGGAAACAGGATCGGCTCACGGCGCACCATGGCAAAACACAGGAACAGCGGAAACGCGATCAGAAAGCGCAGGCCGGCGGATGTCAGCGGCGGCACGCTCTCGACGGCAATCTTGATGCCCAGCCACGTAGTGCCCCAACTCAGGCACACGATAAGGAACATCACGCTGGTCACCAGCCCGGCGAGCCACTGTTTTTGCGTTTTTGTTTTTGCAGTGTTTTCGAGAACGGCGGACATTGGCATCGTATATTGCTTCCCTGAGCCGAAATTGAACTCTATATTGAACTTGTAATGAGTTATGTTTATCGGCGATTGAACCCGTAAAAGCACACTATTAGGGCGAAAGATGGCTGTCAAAACAAATATTGACATGGTGTCAATTATGCGTGAGGGCCTGTCCAACGGGCAGGGCGTGAAGTACAAGCGCCTGTCTGATGTGATGGAACGGGGCATCCTCGAAGGCTTGATTGAACCGGGACGAAAACTGCCGCCCCATCGGGTGCTTTCCGACAATTTAGGCGTGACCATCGGCACCATCAGCCGGGCTTACGGTGAACTGGAACGCCTGGGCCTGGTGGTTGCACGGGTAGGTGACGGCACCTTCGTGCGTAAGCGTGGGATGGAGCGCCAGCGTGATGAGGGCTTTCGTAATTTCAGCGAGGAGCCGCGCCAGTACTTCGACATGAGCCGCAACATGCACATTCCCGGGCAAGAGACGGTGTTTCTCGCCCAGAGCTTCCAAACCCTGTCGACCAACGCCAAGTTCCTCCAGGACATCAGCGCCTACACCCCGGACGCCGGCCTGCCGCGTTACCGTGAAGCGGGTGCGCAATGGCTGGTGCAGCGCGAGTTTCATCCGATTCCCGAGCAGGTCATCTGCGTCAACGGCGGCCAGCACGGCTTGCTGTGCGCCATGATGGCGTTGCTGCGTGCTGGCGATACGGTGGTCACCGAGCAGTTGACTTATCCCGGGCTGATTACCGCTGCGCGTATGCTGGGGGTGCGGCTGATCGGCCTGGAGATGGATGAGGAAGGCGTACTGCCCACGGCGCTGGATGAGGTCTGTCGCAATCACCGTATTTCGGCGTTGTACTGCACGCCGACTATCCAGAATCCGACCACCGCTGTGTTGTCGGTGGCGCGCCGCGAAGCCTTGGCCAGGGTGTGTCGCGAACATAACCTGCTGATTCTGGAGGACGAAGCCCACGGTGTGCTGGTGGAGGACCGTCCGCCGCCCCTCAGCTATTTCGCGCCTGAGCGTACGATCTTGATCAGCAGCCTGAGCAAGGCGGTATCTGCCGGTTTGCGGGTGGGCTACGTGCATGCGCCGCCGGCGCTGGTCAGCCGCATCTCGGCGGCGCTACGTTCGACCTGCTGGATGGCCACACCTGTGACCCTGGAACTGGCGACCCAGTGGATTGAAAACGGCACGGCGGAATATTTGTTGCGTCAGCAGATCAACGAGATCAGCCGTCGCAAGACGCTGGTCGAAGATTTATTGACCGGCCTGGCCTATCGCACCCACCTCAACAGCCCGCACTTCTGGATCGAAGTACCGGAGCCCTGGCGCGCCTCGGAAATCGAGGCGGAGCTCAAGCAGAACAATTACCTGATCGCCACCGCCGAGGCGTTTGCCGTGGGGCAGACGGCGGTGCCGCAGTTTATTCGGGCGAGTATCTGCAACACGTCGGGCGATGATCAGTTATTGCGCGAGGGGTTTGATGCGCTGGCGACGGCGTTGGGGCAGGGGGGCGGGCGGTTTCATCTGTAAATCCGCGTTACCTTTCATCGCAGGCAAGCCAGCTCCCACAGGGGAATGCATTCCAACTGTGGGAGCTGGCTTGCCTGCGATAGCGTCAGTTCAGGCGACAGAGATCACTTGAAGCGCCGCTCCACACCCTTCTCCACCAGAATCTTCGCCGAAATCTCTTCCACCGAAAAATGCGTGGAATTGATGTGCGCAATATTCTCCCGGCGGAACAGATTTTCTACTTCACGCACTTCAAATTCGCACTGGGCATAGCTGGAGTAGCGGCTGTTGGGCTTGCGTTCGTTGCGGATGGCGGTCAGCCGGTCCGGGTCGATGGTCAGGCCGAACAGCTTGTGTGAATGCGCGCGCAAGGCGGCGGGCAGGGTCAGGTGTTCCATGTCGTCTTCGGTCAGCGGGTAGTTGGCTGCACGAATACCGAACTGCATGGCCATGTACAGGCAGGTCGGGGTCTTGCCGCAACGCGACACGCCCACCAGGATCAGGTCGGCCTTGTCGTAGTAGTGGGTGCGGGCACCGTCGTCGTTGTCGAGGGCGAAGTTCACCGCCTCGATACGCTCCATATAGTTGGAGTTATGCCCGATGGAATGGGACTTTCCGACGGAATAGGACGAATGTTCACTCAACTCCTGTTCCAGCGGCGCCAGGAAGGTGGAGAAAATGTCGATCATGAAACCATTCGACGTTGCGAGAATCTCACGAATGTCTTGATTGACGATGGTGTCGAAAATGATCGGGCGAAAACCGTCTTTTTCAGCCGCCAGATTGATTTGTTGTACCATGGCCCGCGCTTTATCCACGCTGTCTATATAAGGCCGGGTGAATTTGGCGAAGGTAATGTTTTCGAACTGCGCGAGCAGGCTCTGGCCCAATGTTTCGGCTGTGATGCCGGTGCCGTCGGAAATAAAGAAAGCAGATCGTTTCATTTGAGCCCTGGGCCTTAAGCTGATGGCGAATCTTGGATATGATAGGCGCGATTTTGCCGTCCCGCAGTGGGCCGCATTCTCACTTATTTTCCAGGTCCAGGCCACAAGCGCTGGCGTGAGCTCCTACTGAGCAACCCGCGTCCTGAGCTTTTCCAACACAGAAAGTGGAGAGATCACCTTGGTAGAGTACGTAGTTTCCCTCGATAAGCTCGGCGTCCATGATGTAGAGCATGTGGGGGGCAAGAACGCATCCCTCGGCGAGATGATCAGTAATCTTGCAGGCGCTGGTGTCTCGGTGCCCGGTGGTTTCGCCACCACGGCCCAGGCTTACCGCGACTTCCTCGAGCTGAGCGGCCTCAACGCCCAGATCCACGCCGCGCTGGACGCCCTGGACGTCGATGACGTCAACGCCCTGGCCAAGACCGGCGCCCAGATCCGCCAGTGGATCATGGAAGCCGAGTTCCCCGAGAAGCTCAACGAAGAAATTCGCACCGCCTTCGCCACTCTGTCGGCCGGTAACCCGGACATGGCTGTTGCCGTGCGTTCCTCTGCCACCGCCGAAGACTTGCCGGACGCCTCCTTTGCCGGCCAGCAGGAAACCTTCCTCAACATTCGCGGCGTCGAAAACGTGATCCGCGCGGCAAAGGAAGTGTTTGCCTCCCTCTTCAACGACCGTGCGATTTCCTACCGCGTACACCAGGGTTTCGACCACAAGCTGGTGGCCCTGTCTGCCGGCGTGCAGCGCATGGTGCGTTCGGAAACCGGCACTGCCGGTGTGATGTTCACCCTGGATACCGAATCCGGTTTCCGTGACGTGGTGTTTATCACCGGCGCCTACGGCCTGGGCGAAACAGTCGTACAAGGCGCGGTCAATCCGGACGAATTCTACGTACACAAGGGCACCCTCGAAGCGGGCCGCCCGGCCATCCTGCGCCGTAACCTGGGCAGCAAGGCCATCAAGATGATCTACGGCGACGAGGCCAAGGCCGGTCGCTCGGTCAAAACCGTTGAAGTCGACAAGGCCGAGCGCGCGCGTTTCTGCCTGACCGACGCTGAAGTCAGTGAGTTGGCCAAGCAAGCGATGATCATCGAAAAGCACTACAAGTGCCCGATGGACATCGAGTGGGCCAAGGACGGTGACGACGGCAAGCTGTACATCGTGCAGGCTCGCCCGGAAACCGTGAAGAGCCGCACTTCGGCCAACGTCATGGAGCGCTACCTGCTCAAGGAAACCGGCACCGTGCTGGTAGAAGGCCGTGCCATTGGCCAGCGCATTGGCGCAGGCAAGGTGCGGATCATCAAGGACGTGTCCGAGATGGACAAGGTCCAGCCGGGTGACGTACTGGTTTCCGACATGACCGACCCGGATTGGGAACCGGTGATGAAGCGCGCCAGTGCCATTGTCACCAACCGTGGCGGGCGTACCTGCCACGCGGCGATCATTGCCCGTGAGCTGGGGATTCCGGCAGTCGTGGGTTGCGGCAACGCCACCCAACTGCTCAAGGATGGCCAGGGCGTGACCGTTTCCTGCGCCGAAGGCGATACCGGCTTTATCTTCGAAGGTGAGCTGGGCTTCGATATCAAGCAAAACTCCATCGACGCCATGCCCGACCTGCCGTTCAAGATCATGATGAACGTCGGCAACCCGGACCGCGCCTTTGATTTCGCGCAGTTGCCGAACGCCGGCGTGGGCCTGGCCCGCCTGGAGTTCATCATCAATCGCATGATCGGCGTGCACCCCAAGGCTCTGTTGAACTACGACGGCCTGCCGTTGGACATCAAGGAAAGCGTCGACAAGCGCATCGCTGGCTACAACGACCCGGTAGGGTTCTACGTCGAGAAACTGGTCGAAGGCATCAGCACCCTGGCTGCGGCGTTCTACCCGAAAAAGGTCATCGTGCGCCTGTCGGACTTCAAGTCCAATGAATACGCGAACCTGATCGGCGGCAAGCTCTACGAGCCGGAAGAAGAAAACCCGATGCTGGGTTTCCGCGGCGCCTCGCGTTACATCAGCGAAGCCTTCCGTGACTGCTTCGAGCTCGAATGCCGTGCGCTCAAGCGTGTGCGCAACGAGATGGGCCTGACCAACGTCGAGATCATGGTGCCGTTCGTGCGCACCCTGGGCGAAGCGAGCCAGGTCGTGGACCTGCTGGCAGAAAACGGTTTGACCCGCGGCGAGAACGGCCTGCGCGTGATCATGATGTGCGAATTGCCGTCCAACGCCATCCTGGCTGAAGAGTTCCTGGAGTTCTTCGACGGTTTCTCCATCGGCTCGAACGACCTGACCCAGTTGACCTTGGGCCTGGACCGCGATTCGGGGATCATCGCCCACCTGTTCGACGAGCGTAACCCTGCAGTCAAGAAGCTGCTGGCCAACGCCATCCAGGCTTGTAACAAAGCTGGCAAGTACATCGGTATCTGCGGCCAAGGCCCTTCGGACCACCCTGACCTGGCTAAATGGCTGATGGAGCAGGGGATCGAGAGCGTCTCGCTGAACCCCGATTCCGTGCTGGAAACCTGGTTCTTCCTGGCTGAAGGCCAAGCGTCCGCCTAAGGGCGTAAGGTCAAAAGTGCCGGTCACTCGTTGCGGGTGACCGGCATTCTTATCTGTACAGGGCGGGAATCCTTGCGGACGCCGCCCTTTTTTGTGCAAGAGCATTATGCAAAGCAGCAGCCATCTGTTTCCTGTCGCCCTGATCAGTGCTGAACGTCGCGGCGACCTGAGTGAAGACGTCTACCGGCTCAAGCCCGGTAACAGCCCGGACGGCACCGTCGAGCTGGCGGTTACCCGTTTGGGCCTGGCCGATGTCCCGGAAAACCGGGGCACGCCGATTATTTTGTTGCATGGCAGTTTTTCCAACCGGCGTTTCTGGTATTCGCCCAAAGGTATCGGCCTGGGGGCTTACCTGGCGCGTCGCGGATTTGATGTGTGGATCCCGGAAATGCGCGGCCATGGTTTGTCCAAGCGCAATCACGACTACGCCAGAAACCGTGTCGCCGATTACGCGCGCTACGATTTGCCGGCCGTGGGAGCGTTTGTGTGTGAGCAAAGCGGGCAGATTCCGCACTGGATCGGGCATTCCCTCGGTGCCACTACCCTGGCTGCGGCCTTGGGTGGGCGGCACTTGGATGCATCGGCGGTGGCCTCGGTGGCGTTGTTCGGCTGCCAGGTCAGTCGCACTCACTGGCCGTTGAAAATTCCACCGGTGGAGTGGAGTGGTCGCTTTATCCTCAAGCGCCTTGCCCATCTGTCCGGCCCACGCTTCAAGCGTGGGCCCGAGGACGAGCCGGCCGGCGTGATGATCGAAGCGATGCGTTGGAACGGCCTGTTCGGCCGGTTTGGCGATGCCGAGCATGACTGGTGGAAAGGCTTGGCGCAGGTCGATGTGCCGCTGTTGGCGGTGAGCGCAGCGGGCGACCGGCAAGACCCGGACTGGGCATGCCGCAAGCTCTTCGAGCAAGTGGGCAGCGAGCATCGCCAGTACCTGTGCCTGGGACGTCAGCAAGGTTTCAGCGAGGATTTCGGCCATGTGCAGATGCTGGTCAGTAAAGCGGCCCAGGCCCAAGTGTGGCCTTTGGTCGAGCGTTGGTTGAACGACCCGCTGACACCCTTGTTGGGTACGCAGCCCGAGGTGTCCGCAGCGGTTTGACGAAACGCTCTACCAAGGGCGTTTCACTCTTGAATGGTTGCGGCTAAGATATGACGCGCCACGCGCTTCTGGTCATATTCAGTCGCGTAACGTGTATTGCGTTGCGCTGATCGTGGTTTGATCATGGCCGCCGCCCACCCGCAGGCGCTTAAAGAATGCCTGTCGCGGGGCGTTTTCTTGATGTACACCGTGGATGTTCGACCTCTTCTTTGATGACAGGAGTTTCTCGATGAACCATTACGTGACCCCCGACCTGTGTGACGCCTACCCGGAGCTGGTGCAGGTAGTGGAGCCGATGTTCAGCAACTTCGGTGGCCGAGACTCCTTTGGTGGAGAGATAGTTACCCTCAAATGCTTCGAGGATAACTCCCTGGTCAAGGCGCAGGCTGACCTGCCGGGCGCTGGTAAAGTGCTGGTGGTCGACGGTGGTGGTTCGCTGCGCTGCGCGTTGCTGGGTGACATGATTGCCGAGAAAGCCGCGAAAAATGGTTGGGAAGGGCTGGTGATCTACGGGTGCATCCGTGACGTAGACGTCATCGCCCAGACCGACCTGGGTGTGCAGGCCCTGGCCTCTCATCCGAAAAAAACCGACAAGCGCGGCCTTGGCGACCTGAACGTGCCGGTGACATTCGCAGGCGTGACGTTCCGCCCCGGTGAGTACATTTATGCCGATAACAACGGGGTGATCGTGTCACCCAGCCCGCTGAAAATGCCTGAATAAACTGCCGCAACCGATCGGGGTGAGGATGTTCGAAGAAGAAAACGCGCAATGGGGGCTGGTGCATGCCCTGGTGCTGGACGGTAAAGGCGGTGCGCGTTCGATTGCCCGGACTGAGCTCGACGATTTGCAGTTGCAGTCCCAAGAAAGCCTGTGGCTGCACTGGGATCGCAGCCATCCTCAAACCCAGACCTGGCTGCGTAAATCCAGCGGCCTGAGCGAGTTTGCCTGTGACTTGCTGCTGGAGGAAAACACCCGTCCACGCCTGTTGCCGCTGCCGGACGCCGAATTGCTGCTGTTTCTGCGCGGGATCAATCTCAACCCAGGCGCGGAGCCGGAAGACATGGTGTCGGTGCGCATCTTCGCCGCCGCCAACCGAGTGATTTCTCTGCGTTTGCGCCCCTTGCGCGCTACCGATGAGTTGCTGGTGCAACTGGCAGACGGCAAAGGCCCCAGGACGGCGTCTGAACTCATCCTTTATATGGCTCAGTACCTGACCAACAAAGTGCAGGATCTGGTTGCTGGTTTGTCCGAAATCGTCGATTCCGAGGAAGAAAAACTCGATGCCGACGAACGGTATACCCCGGAGCATGGCAGCGTTCTGCAGATCCGTCGAAGAGCCGCCGGACTCAAGCGCTTCCTGGCCCCCCAGCGGGATATTTTTGCCCAGCTGACACGAATCAAATTGGCGTGGTTCTGCGACGACGATGCCGACTATTGGAACGAACTGCACAACAGCCTGACCCGTTACCTGGAAGAGCTGGAATTGGCCAGAGAGCGCGTGGGGCTTGTGCTGGAGGCTGAAGACCGGCGCTTGAGCCTGCGCATGAACCGCACCATGTACCGCTTCGGGATCATCACCGGGATCTTCTTGCCGATGAGTTTTCTTACCGGTTTGCTCGGTATAAATGTGGGCGGCATTCCGTTCTCTGCCAGCCCTTACGGATTCATGATTGCGTGCCTGTTGATGGTGTCTGTGGCACTGGGGCAATGGTGGCTGTTTCGACGATTGCGCTGGGTTTGACCTGAATATGACCTGAACGTAAGAAAGGGCCGATGTGACCCGATGAATTTTACCCTCGTCTTTTAAATCACTTGCGAGAGGTCTCTATGCACGATCCGTTCGAACAGTCTTTGCGTGACATGCTCAATGCTTCGCCATCCAACCGTGATGACGATGCCTGCCTGGGCCGCGTACTGAAAACCGCCAACCGTCAGGTAGGGGCGGGTGACCTGTTCGGTTTGCTCGGGCGTTGGTTGCCGGCGTTGATGATGGCCCTGAACAACGGTTCGGCCCATGTATCACCGGTTTCCCGTCGTAAACCTCTTGCTAGCACTGCTGATAAGGCTGATTGAATATGGAACTTGATCTCTGGACCCAGAGCCTGGTCACCGCGATGACCGCATTGTGGACCAAGGTGGCGAATTTCATTCCCAACCTGTTTGGTGCCTTGGTCCTGGTATTGCTGGGTTTTGTCGTGGCCAAGCTGCTCGATACCCTGCTGTCCAAATTGCTCGCCAAACTGGGGCTCGATCGCCTGATGGCAGGCACTGGCCTGACCAAATTGCTCGGCCGCGCAGGGTTGCAAGTACCGATTTCGACTCTGATCGGCAAGATCGTCTATTGGTTTGTTCTACTTATTTTTCTGGTTTCTGCAGCGCAGTCCCTTGGACTTGAGCGAGTTTCAGCTACGCTCGACATGCTGGCACTGTATTTGCCGAAAGTTTTCGGTGGCGCGCTGGTGTTGCTGGTGGGGGTTTTACTCGCGCAACTGGCCAACGGGCTGGTGCGTGGGGCCGCCGAAGGCGTGGGGTTGGACTACGCGGCAGGCCTGGGGCGAATCGCACAGGGGCTGGTGATCATCATCAGTATTTCCGTCGCGATCAGCCAGTTGGAGGTCAAGACTGACCTGCTCAACCACGTTATTGTGATTGTTTTGATTACCGTTGGTCTGGCAGTTGCGCTGGCCATGGGGTTGGGAAGCCGGGAAATTGCCGGCCAGATTCTTGCGGGAATCTATGTGCGTGAGCTGTATCAAGTTGGGCAACAGGTGCGTGTGGGCGAGGTCGAAGGGCAAATCGAGGAGATCGGCACAGTCAAGACGACCGTGCTGACCGATGACGGGGAACTGGTGTCGCTGTCGAACCGGATTCTCCTGGAGCAGCAGGTCAGTAGCCGCTAATCCGGCAAATCCTGCTAATGTACGCCGCCGCAAACCCGGGTGACCGGGTTGCAGCGGACATTGACCTGACTGTCGGCACGACTTGTTTTGAATAAAGCCCAAACGCTGTCCACGCGCTATGACCCCCGTGAGCTCTCTGATGAGGAGTTGGTCGCGCGCTCGCACACGGAGCTGTTTCACGTAACACGCGCGTACGAAGAATTGATGCGCAGGTATCAACGCACTCTGTTCAACGTTTGTTCAAGGTATTTGGGGAACGATAGAGACGCGGATGATGTCTGTCAGGAAGTGATGCTCAAGGTGCTATACGGCCTGAAGAACTTCGAGGGCAAATCGAAGTTCAAGACCTGGCTGTACAGCATCACGTACAACGAGTGCATCACGCAGTATCGGAAGGAACGGCGAAAGCGTCGCTTGATGGACGCTTTGAGTCTGGACCCCCTTGAGGAGGCGTCTGAAGAGAAGGCGCCGGCACCCGAGGAAAAGGGCGGACTTGATCGCTGGTTGGTGCATGTGAACCCGATTGACCGCGAAATTCTGGTGCTTCGATTTGTCGCAGAGCTGGAATTTCAGGAAATCGCTGACATCATGCATATGGGTTTGAGTGCTACAAAAATGCGGTACAAGCGTGCTCTTGATAAATTACGTGAGAAATTTGCGGGCGAGACTGAAACTTAGTGCGTAGCAAATATCTCTTACGTGTAGGCAAGTTCTGTTAGACTTGTCGCCGAGTTGTCCCCCGGTTTGTGGGACTGCTTTACAATCACCAGATGGGGATTTAACGGATGAAACTGAAAAACACCTTGGGCTTGGCCATTGGTTCTCTTATTGCCGCTACTTCTTTCGGCGTTCTGGCACAAGGCCAAGGCGCAGTTGAAGGCGAGCTGTTCTACAAGAAGCAGTACAACGATAGCGTTAAGCACATCGAAGACGGCTTCAACCCAGGCGCTCGCATTGGTTACTTCCTGACCGACGATCTGTCGTTGAATCTGTCGTACGACAAGACCAACCACACCCGTTCGAACGACGGCACTGGCAACCAGAAGATCAAAGGTGACACTGGCAGCCTCGTTGCTCAGTACCACTTCGGTCAGGCTGGCGTTGATAGCCTGCGTCCATACGTTGAAGGCGGTTTCGGCCACCAGAGCCGTACCAACGTTAAGGCTGACGGCCACAGCGGTCGCGACCAGACCACTTTCGCTACCATCGGTACCGGCGTGAAGTACTACTTCACCAACAACCTGTACGCTCGTGCTGGTGTTGAAGCTGACTACGGTCTGGACAACGGCAAGTGGGACTACTCCGCACTGGTTGGCCTGGGCGTGAACTTCGGCGGTAACGCTGGCGCAGCTGCTCCAGCTCCTACCCCAGCACCAGCTCCAGAGCCAGTTCCAGAGCCAGAAGCTCCGGTTGCTCAGGTTGTTCGTGTTGAGCTGGACGTTAAGTTCGACTTCGACAAGGCCGTTGTTAAGCCTAACAGCTACGGCGACGTTAAAAACCTGGCCGACTTCATGGCTCAGTACCCAGCTACCAACGTAGAAGTTGCTGGTCACACTGACTCCGTAGGTCCAGACGCTTACAACCAGAAGCTGTCCCAGCGTCGTGCTGACGCTGTTAAGCAAGTCCTGGTTAAAGACGGCGTTGCTCCTAGCCGTGTAACTGCTGTTGGTTACGGCGAATCCCGCCCAGTTGCTGACAACGCAACTGAAGCTGGTCGCGCTGTTAACCGTCGCGTAGAAGCGTCGGTTGAAGCTACCGCTCAGTAATTACTGAGTAGTAAAGAAAAGCCCGGCTCAGGCCGGGCTTTTTTTCGCCTGCGATTTGCCTCAGGCGCTTGCTGCGGTGGCGACACTAGCCATCTGTGCGGCGCCGGCAACCTGGCCAATCACCAGGATGGCCGGGCTCTTCAGCGCAAAAGTTTTTGCAGCGTCATGCATGGCCGCCAGGGAGCTGCGGCATTCGCGTTGTTGGGGTAACGAAGCGTTTTCGATCATTGCCACCGGCATATCCGCAGCCATGCCGCCGTTGAGCAGCTGTTCGCGGATTTCTTCCAGCTTGGCCACGCCCATATACACCACCAGCGTGGTTCCACCCTCCGCCAGCGCACGCCAGTTCAGGCTACTGTCGTCCTGGGTATGCGCGGTGACCAAGGTCACTCCACGGCTCACCCCGCGCAAGGTCAAAGGGATGTCACACTGGGTCGCCCCGGCCAGGCCTGAGGTGATGCCATTGACCAATTCCACCTCGACTCCACGCTCGCGCAGCCAGGTTGCCTCCTCGCCACCGCGGCCAAAAATACACGGGTCACCGCCTTTAAGACGTACTACGCATTTGCCCTGGCGTGCATAACGCAACATCAGGCGGTGAATAAAGTCCTGCGGGGTAGAGCGACATCCCCCGCGCTTGCCGACGGTAATTACCCGAGCGCTGGTGCAGTGTTCCAGTACTGTCGGGTTGACCAGATCATCAATCAGCACGACGTCCGCTGCCTGCAGAGCCCGTACCGCTTTCAGGGTCAGCAACTCCGGGTCACCCGGTCCTGCGCCTACCAGCCACACTTTTGCGCTCATGTTGTTCTCCTTACACACTGATGGCGATTGGCTGCGGGTTGCTGGCCAAAAGACGTTTGATTTCCGGCACGCAGGAGCCGCATTGGGTGCCGCAGCCCAGGGCCTGTTTGAGGCCATCCAGGTCCAGGCCGCTGCCGATACCGGCACACACGGCGTTTTCGCTGACGTTCTTGCAGTTGCACACAATCTTGTTGCTGGCCGTTGTACCGCCCGGCGGCGCGCTCAAGGGCGCCAGCAACCAGCGCCGCAGTTGCTCGTCGGCCCGGCCTTCCAGCCACAGGCTTTGCAGCCAATGACGGGCCAGGGTTTCGCCGGCCAGGCGCAGGGCGGTGATGCGACCTTTCTCGATTTTTACGCGCTTGCCGATTGAGCGGCGCGGGTCGTCATAGGCCATTACCGGGCCGTCGTTGAGGCCCAGCAGGTGGTCGATACGGGTCAAGAGTTGCAGGTCGGGCGCCTCGGTATGCGCGGCGCGCACCAGCAGCGCGGGGCGTTCACGGCCAGCCAGGCTCAGGCTGACGTAGGCAAAGGTTTCACACAGTGGGCGCAAGGCTTCGAGGTGCTGCTGTACATCGCCTTCGATCAGCGCAAACAGCTGCCACGGCAGTTGCACTGCTTCCAGGCGCACGCCGCTGTGCTTGAGCTCCGGCTGCTTGGACAAAGGGTCGAACGCCGGTTGAGTGAGGGTATTGACGCCGCCCTTGAGAAAGCGGTCGCCCCAGTGCATGGGCAGAAACGCTTGACCGGGACGCACACTGTCATCGCTGCCGATGGCGACGATCACGCTGCCGCGACGGCTTTTCAGGCTGACCAGGTCACCCTCTTTGAAGCGGTGGCGGCGTAGCTCATCCGGATGCAGGCTCAACAATGCTTCACTGACGTGCCCGAACAGCTGCGCTGCCGTGCCGGTGCGGCTCATGCCGTGCCATTGATCACGCAGGCGACCGGTGATCAGAGTCAGGGGGAATCGCGCATCGCGCTGTTCCTTGGCGGCGCGGTAAGGCTCGGCGACAAATCGCGCCCGGCCCGTGTCAGTAGGGAAAATGCCGTCGGTGTACAGGCGCGACGTACCCGCTTGCGCACCCTCGGGAAACGGCCACTGCTGCGGGCCGAGCCGGTCGAGCAGGGCGTGGCTGATGCCGGACATATCCAGGTCACGGCCTTGGGTCAGTGGCTTGAATTCATCAAACAGCTGCGCCGCTTTCTCAAAGGCGAACAGGCTCGGCAACCCCGGACGCAGACGACGCTCCAGGCGCTGTGCGAAATCCACCGTGATCGCCCAATCCGCGCGTGCTTCACCCGGTGGGTTGATGGCGCGGCGCACGTGGGAAATACGCCGCTCGGAGTTGGTCACCGTGCCGTCTTTTTCACCCCAACTGGCGGCGGGCAGTAGCAGGTCGGCATAGGCGGCGGTTTCGGTGGTACGAAACGCTTCCTGCAACACCACGAACGGGCACGCGGCCAAGGCGGCACGCACCGCGTTCTGGTCGGGCAGCGATTGGGCAGGGTTGGTACAGGCGATCCACAACGCCTTGATCTTGCCAGCCTGCACCTGTTCAAACAGTTCGATGGCGGTAAGGCCCGTAGTCGCGGGTAGTTGTTCCACGCCCCAATAGGCCGCCACTTCGGCGCGGTGTTCAGGGTTGGCCGCTTCGCGGTGGCCCGGCAGTAAGTTGGACAGGCTGCCGGTTTCGCGCCCACCCATGGCGTTCGGTTGGCCGGTCAGGGAAAACGGCCCGCAGCCCGGCCGGCCAATGGTCCCCGTGGCTAGATGCAGGTTGATCAACGCGCTGTTTTTGGCGCTGCCGGCGGTGGATTGGTTAAGCCCCATGCACCACAGCGACAAAAAGCTGCTGGAGGTGCCGACCCACTGCGCGCACAGGCGCAGCTGTTCGACGCTGATGCCGCATAGTTGCGTGACCATCTGTGGCGTGTAGTCATGCACCAGGCGCTTGAGTTCGGCCAGGCCGTCGGTGTGGGCCTGGATAAACGCGCGGTCGATCCAGTCTTCCCACAGCAGTAAATGCAAAATGCCGTGGAACAACGCCACATCCGTTCCCGGCAAGATGGCCAAGTGCAGGTCGGCCAAGTCGCAGGTGTCGGTACGCCGAGGGTCAATCACCAGCACTTTCATCTGCGGGCGTTGCGCCTTGGCTTGCTCCAGGCGTCGGAACAATACCGGGTGGGCGTAGGCCATATTGCTGCCGACGATCAGCACGCAGTCGCTGTTTTCCAGGTCTTCATAGCTGCACGGCGGCGCATCGGCGCCCAGGCTGCGCTTGTAGCCGACCACCGCCGAAGACATGCACAGCCGAGAATTGCTGTCGATATTATTGGTGCCCACCAACGCACGGGCCAGCTTGTTGAAGCTGTAGTAGTCCTCGGTCAACAGTTGCCCGGAAATATAGAACGCCACACTGTCGGGCCCGTGTTCGGCAATGGTATCGGCGAACACGTTGGCCGCGTGGTCCAGGGCAGTGTCCCAGTCGGTGCGGGTGCGCGCCAGTTCTTTGCCCAAGCGCAATTGCGGGTAAAGAGCGCGGGCGCTCAAGTCGCCGGTCAGGTGCAGGCTCGCGCCTTTGCTGCACAACTTGCCGAAGTTGGCCGGATGGCTGGGGTCGCCTTGCACCCCCAGGATCTGTTCGCCGTCATGCTCGATCAGCACGCCGCAGCCCACCCCGCAATAACAACAGGTGGACGCGGTGGTCTGGCGGTTCATCAACCCGCGTCCCGCAGGGCCAGCATCACCCGGCCGTTTTCGACCCGGGCCTGATGATGGTGGGCGCAGCCGATATCCGGGGCCTGGGCTTGGCCAGTCGCCAGGTCGATCTGCCAGTTGTGCAGCGGGCAGGCCACCCGCTTGCCGTAGATCAAGCCTTGGGACAGCGGCCCGCCTTTGTGTGGGCAGCGGTCGTCGAGGGCAAAGACTTCATCGTCACTGGTGCGAAAAATCGCAATGTCACCTTTCGGCCCGCTGATGATGCGCGAGCCCAGGGTGTTGATTTCATCGAGGGCGCAGATATCCAGCCAGTTCATAGCGAGACCTCCAGTTGTTTGACGGGGATCACGTCGAATTCCTTTTTCAGCAGCGGCTGTTCCAGGCGTTCTTTCCATGGGTCCTGCTCGAATGACAACGAGAACTGCAAACGCTCATTGAGGGCCTGGCGGCGGGCCGGGTCTTCCAGCACAGCCTTCTTGATATGCTCCATGCCCACTCGCTGCAGGTAGTGCACGGTGCGCTCCAGGTAGAAGGCTTCTTCGCGGTATAGCTGCAGGAATGCGCCGTTGTATTCGCGTACTTCCTCGGCGGTTTTCACCTTGACGAAGAACTCCGCGACTTCGGTCTTGATCCCGCCGTTGCCACCGATGTACATCTCCCAGCCCGAGTCGACACCGATAATGCCTACGTCCTTGATGCCCGCTTCCGAGCAGTTGCGTGGGCACCCGGAGACCGCCAACTTGACCTTGTGGGGCGACCACATATTGAACAGGTCATGCTCCAGCTCGATGCCCAGTTGCGTCGAGTTCTGCGTGCCAAACCGGCAGAACTCGCTGCCCACACAGGTTTTGACGGTGCGGATGGATTTGCCATAGGCATGCCCGGACGGCATATCCAGGTCCTTCCATACCCCTGGCAAGTCCTGCTTCTTGATACCGAGCAAGTCAATGCGCTGGCCGCCGGTGACCTTGACCATCGGCACGTTGTACTTGTCGGCCACATCGGCGATGCGGCGCAACTCCGAAGGATTGGTCACGCCACCCCACATCCGTGGGACCACAGAGTAGGTGCCGTCTTTTTGAATATTGGCGTGGGCCCGTTCGTTGATCAGCCGCGATTGCGGGTCGTCCTTGGCTTCGCCGGGCCACGTGGAAATCAGATAATAGTTGAGGGCCGGGCGGCAGGTGGCGCAGCCATTGGGGGTGCGCCAGTTCAGGTAGCGCATGGTGCTGTCGATGGTCAGCAGGTGCTGCTCGCGGATGGCCTGGCGGATCTGCCCGTGGTTGAGGTCGCTGCAGCCACAGATGGCTTTTTCACTTTTGGGTTTGACGTCGGCGGCGCCGCCCACGGTGTTGATCAGGATCTGCTCGACCAGCCCGGCACAGGAGCCGCAGGAACTGGCGGCCTTGGTGTGTTTTTTCACCTCATCGACACTGAACAGCCCTTGTTCCTGGATCGCCTTGACGATGGTGCCCTTGCACACGCCGTTGCAGCCGCAGACTTCGGCGCTGTCGGCCATGCTCATGGCTTTGTCCTGGCCTTGGTGGCCGACATCGCCGAGTGCATTTTCACCGAACATCAGATGATCGCGGATTTCACCGATGGCGTGGTTCTCACGGATCTGGCGGAAATACCAGCCGCCATCGGCGGTATCGCCGTACAGGCAGGCGCCGACCAGGATGTCGTCCTTGATCACCAGCTTCTTGTACACGCCGCCAATCGGGTCGGAGAGCGTGATGGTTTCGGTGCCTTCGCCGCCCATGAAGTCGCCGGCGGAGAACAGGTCGATGCCGGTGACTTTCAGCTTGGTCGAGGTCACCGAGCCCTTGTAAGTAGCAAAGCCCAATTGGGCCAGGTGGTTGGCGCAGACCTTGGCCTGTTCGAACAAGGGCGCCACCAGGCCATAGGCGATGCCGCGATGGCTGGCGCATTCACCGATCGCATAGATACGCGGGTCGTAGGTTTGCATCGTGTCGTTGACCAGGATCCCACGGTTGCAGGGGATGCCGGACTTTTCCGCGAGTTCGGTATTGGGGCGGATGCCGGCAGCCATCACCACCAGGTCGGCGGGGATGATGTCGCCATTCTTGAACTGCACCGAGCCGACGCGGCCATTGCCGGCATCGTGCAGGGCCTGGGTCTGCTCGCACAGGCGAAACACCAGGCCGCGGCTCTCCAGTTCGGTTTGCAGTAGCTGGCCGCTGGTCTTGTCCAGTTGCCGCTCCAGCAGCCATTCACCGATGTGCACCACCGTCACGTGCATGCCGCGCAGCATCAGGCCGTTGGCCGCTTCCAGGCCGAGCAGGCCGCCGCCGATCACCACCGCATGCTTGTGGGTCTTGGCGGTGTCGATCATCGCCTGGGTGTCGGCAATGTCGCGGTAACCAATCACGCCCTGCAAGCTGTTGCCGGGAATTGGCAGGATAAACGGCGTGGACCCGGTAGCGATCAGCAGGCGGTCATATTCGGCCTCGGTGCCGTCTTCGGCGATGACTTTGCGCTTGACTCGGTCGATCTGCACCACTTTGCGGTTGAGCAGCAGTTTGACGTTGTTGTCCAGGTACCAATCCAGGTCGTTGAGCACGATCTCTTCGAAGGTTTGTTCACCGGCCAGTACCGGCGACAGCAGGATGCGGTTGTAGTTGGTGTGAGGCTCGGCGCCGAACACGGTGATGTCGTACAGCTCGTTGCTCAGTTTGAGCAGTTCTTCAAGGGTGCGAACCCCGGCCATGCCGTTGCCGATCATCACCAGTTTGAGTTTTTTCATGTCGTTCTCCGCAATGGCTCGACAAATCGTGCGCAAACAAAAAAGGCATCCCCGCTAGTCAGCTAGCGAGGACGCCTTTGTCCTGGTCCCGTTCTATCGGGAAGCTCGGCCCTTCGTCGTTGAAGGAGCGGCTATATGTGGGGTGTTGAGAACGTTAATGCAGCAGCTGTGCCAAGTCCCTATAGCCCAGGTTTACTGGGCGTTTACACGGAGAGTCGGCGCATTCTGCCCGTTAGTGGTGCATCAACCAGTACAGCAGCACCAGATTGAGCAAAAGCGAGGCCATCGCCAGGGTCTGCCAGACTTTCAAGGGTTCGCGTTCGAGCAAGGGGCGTGGGCGTACGCTCAATTCGCGGCGATCGGCCTGCTCCAGCACCAACAGCCATTCTTCGGCGGTTTCATAACGTTGGGCCGGGACAGCGATCAGCGCTCGTTCCAGGCTATGGGGCAACCACTCTGGCAAGTCAGGGCGATAACGGCTGGCGCTGACGGGTTGGGAAAACCTGGGCCGTTGGAAGGCCTCGATTTCACCGTAGGGGTAATGCCCGGTCAGCAGGTAATACAAGGTCACGCCGACGCTGTACAAATCCTGTTGTGCCGTAGGCTGCTCGCCAGCGAACGCCTCGGGCGCGATGAAACTCGGGGTGCCGGGCAGCAGGTGCGCACGGTCCTCGGAGAGCCCGGGGCAATAGGCCAGGCCGAAGTCCAGCACTCGCAGTTCGCCATCTTCTCCCAGCAGCAGGTTTTCTGGCTTGATGTCGCGGTGCAGGATCTGCCGGCGATGCAACAGGCCCACGGCGCGCAGCAAGCGTTCGGCAATCGACTGCCATTGTGCCAACGGCAGCGGGCCCTGTTGTCGGAACAGTTGGGCCAGAGTTTGCCCGGCGTATTCGCGCATCACGTAGTACAAATGCTGACGGCCACTGGCGGCATGCACTTCGGGAAAGGCCCGGCCGGCGACCCGGCGCAGAAACCATTCCTCCGATAACAAAGCCTGGGCGGCGTCGGTATCGTCGCAACGCAACGGCAAGGTCTTGAGCAGCCAGGGTTGCCCCTGGGCGTCGTGCACGCGGTACAGCAACGACTGCCGACTCTGCGCCAGCACGCTTTGCACCTGCCAGCCTTCAAAGGTTTGCCCGACTTTCAGCAGTGGCGGCAGTGGCCATTGCTGCAACTGCACCAAGGCGTCGCCGAGGGTGGCCGCGCCGAGTTGATCGATGCGCACCAGCAAGGCGCTGGCGTTGTCTTGACTACCCGCCAGGTGGGCGGCGTTGACCAGGGTGTTGACGGCCAGCTCGAGGTCGCTTTGTTCGCGCAGGATCGCGCCGATGCTGTGATCGCCCAGCGTGGCCCACACCCCATCGCTGAGTAGCAGGAAACACTCGCCCTCGCGCAATGGGCCATCGAGGAAATCCAGCACCAGATGCTGATCCAGGCCGAGGGCGCGCTTGAGCACATGTTGCATGCCCGGCTGTTCCCACACATGGTCTTCGCTGATGCGTTGCAACTCTCCGTCAAGCCAACGATACGCCCGGCAATCACCGACATGGGCCAGGGTGAAACGCTGGCCGCGAAACACCAGGGCGCTCAGGGTGGTGAGCAACGGTTGGCCGCCGCCGTTGGCTTGCAACCAGCGATTCTGCGCCAGTAACAAGCGCTCCAGCGCCTGGGCCACGCCCCAAGTCTGTGGCGTAGCGTAGTAGTCCAGGGCCAGGGCCTGCAGGGTCGAGCGTGCGGCCAGGCCACCGTCGGCGCACTGGCTGACGCCGTCGGCCAGTGCGCACAGGTAGCCTTTGCTCGCGGCCAGTTCCGCCATGGGCGTGACCACCCGCAGCGCATCCTGGTTCTCGCTGCGCGGGCCGATGGCACTGGCCTGGGCGACGCTCAGTTGCAGACTCATCAGACGCGGGCGGCGGTCACGGCGGCCGAACCCCAGGTGGTTCTCCAGCGCCGTTTCACCCCATGCAGTCCGAACCAGGCCAACACACCGAGGCTGGCGAACAACCACAGGGCCAGTTGATAGCTGCCAGTACTCTGCTTGATAGCGCCCATGCCCGCCGCAAGGGCGAAGCCACCGATGCCACCGGCCATGCCGATCAGGCCGGTCATCACGCCGATCTCACTGCGAAAACGCTGCGGCACCAGTTGGAATACCGCGCCATTGCCGGCGCCCAGGCCGAGCATGGTGCAGACAAAAAGCGCCAAGGCTGCGTAGGAGCTGGGCAAGTTAAAACCCACTGCCGCAATGCAGATCACCGCCACGCTGTACATGCCGAGCAGGGTTTTGATCCCGCCGAACCGGTCTGCCAGGGCGCCACCCAATGGGCGCATCAGGCTGCCACCGAACACACAGGCGGCGGTGTAGTAGCCGGCGGTCACCGGGCTCAGGCCGTACTGGTCGTTGAAGTAGCCGGGCAGGGCGCTGGCCAGGCCGATAAACCCGCCGAAGGTCACGCTGTAGAAGAACATGAACCACCAGCTGTCGCGGTCGCCCAGGGCCTTGAAGTAGTCGGCCATGGATTTGGCTTTCGGCCGTTCAGGCGCATTGCGCGCAAGCCAGGCGAATACGATCAGGGTCAGCACCAGTGGGATCAGTGCAAAGCCGAACACATTGCTCCAACCAAAGGCGGCCGCCAGCACGGGCGCCAGCAACGCCGCAAACACGGTGCCGGAGTTACCGGCGCCGGCGATGCCCATGGCCTTGCCTTGGTGCTCCGCCGGGTACCACTGTGACGCCAAGGGCAGGGCGACCGCGAAGGACGCACCGGCCATGCCCAGGAACATGCCCAGCAGCAGCGCTTGTTCGTAGCTGTGGATCCCCAGTTTCCAGGCGCAGAACAGCGCCACGATCACAATCACCTGGCCAATCAGCCCGGCGGTCTTGGGCGACAGCTTGTCGGCCAGCATCCCCATCAAGAAGCGCAGCACCGCGCCCGCCAGGATCGGGGTGGCCACCACTAGGCCGCGCTGTTGAGTAGTCAGGTGCAAGTCAGCGGCAATCTGCACCGCCAGTGGGCCCAGCAGGTACCAGACCATGAAGCTCAGGTCGAAATACAGGAACGCGGCAAACAGGGTCGGGGTGTGCCCGGATTTCCAGAAGCTTGATTTCATCACGCACCTCAACGGTTGGGGGTCTAGAAACGAAAAAACGCCGCCACCGGGTTCGCGAGGGCAAACCGGGTGGGCGACGTCTTTGTCGTGAAGGGGCAACCGCCGTTGGCTACCTGTGATAATTCTTTAGCAAGAGCTGAGCCAGATCAGCCGAGCAACTCGCTCATGGCAATAATCTGCTCCGCCACCTGGATCAGTTTCTGTTGACGGCTCATGGCCTGGCGGCGCATCAGGGTGTAGGCCTCTTCCTCGTTACAACTCTTCATCTTCATCAGCAGGCCCTTGGCCAACTCGATGCGCTTGCGTTCGGCCAGTTGCTGGTCGCGGGCATGAAGCTGGGCGCGCAGGGCCTGGTCACTCTCGAAGCGCGCCATGGCCACATCGAGGATCGGTTGCAGGCGCTGGGCCTGGATACCTTCGACGATATAGGCACTGACGCCGGACTTGATGGCCTGGCGCATTACATTCGGGTCGTGCTCGTCGGTGAACATCACGATGGGCCGTGGCTGATCGCGGCTGACCAGCACCACTTGCTCCATCACATCGCGCCCGGGTGACTCGGTATCGATCAGAATCACGTCAGGACGCACTGTTTCGACGCGTGCGGGCAGGTCGATGGTCAAGCCGGACTCATCGATCACCTCGAAGCCGGCCTCGGTCAATGCGGCCTTGAGGCGCCCGACCTTGCGCGGGGTGTCGTTGATCAACAGGATTCGCAGCATCGTCGGGCTCCTGTCAGCGCAGCGCTTGGCGATTGGCATCATCGGCCAGGGCATGCAGGTGGAAGCTGCGGGCGTAGCCAGCGGGGTCGCTGCCGTCCCAGGTCTTGCCGTCGAGCAACTGGCTGCGACGCATGTCCGAGTCGCCTGCGGTAATGCCCAGCGCCTCGGCAGCCTGGCGATACAGTGCCAATTGCTGAACTTGCCGGGCAACGCCCAGGTAGTCAGGGTCTTCCCGCAGCAAGCCCCAGCGCCGGAACTGGGTCATGAACCACATGCCATCGCTGAGGTAAGGCAGGTTCACCTCGCCGTCGGCGAAAAAGCGCAGTGCATGGGGATCCTGCCAGTGGTTGCCCAGGCCATCGTCATAGTGCCCCAGCAGGCGCGGTTCGATGCAGGCCACAGGCGCGTCGAGGTATTCGCTGGCACTGAGCAACTGGGCGGTAGAGCGGCGGTTTTCACGGCTCTGTTCGATAAACCGGCTGGCCTCGAGGATCGCCATGACCAGTACGCGTGCGGTATTGGGGTACGCGTCAGCGAAGGCTTGGGTGCAGCCCAGGACTTTTTCCGGGTGGTCCGGCCAGATTGCCTGGCTGGTCGCCAGGGTAAAGCCCTGGTTCTGTTGCACTGCGCTGGCGCACCAGGGTTCACCCACGCAAAGTCCATCGATGCGTCCGGCTTGCAGGTGCGCCACCATTTGCGGCGGCGGCACCACCACACTGTTCACATCCTGCAATGGATGTATGCCTTGGCTCGCCAGCCAGTAATACAACCACATGGCGTGGGTGCCGGTGGGAAACGTCTGAGCGAAGGTCAGTTTTGTCCGGCTTTGGTGCACATGGCCTTTCAACGCCTCAGGAGTGATCACCCCTTGCTGTTGCAGGCCGTGGGACAGGTTGATGCCCTGGCCATTCTGGTTCAGCCCCATCAGCACTGCCATGGGGCTGGCGGCGACGCCGCCGATGCCCAGGTGTACGGCATAAATCAGCCCGTAGAGACTGTGGGCGGCGTCCAGTTCACCGCTGACCAGCTTATCGCGCAGGTTGGCCCAGGATGCCTGGCGTTTGAGGTTGAGTGTGAGGCCGTAGGGTTGGGCGAAGCCCTGGGTGGCGGCGACCACCAGCGAGGCGCAATCGGTCAGGGCCATGAACCCAAGGTCCAGGCTGCTCTTTTCCGGGGCATCGCTGCCATTTACCCAAGCCAGCGGATCGTTCATCAATACCTGCCTTTTCTGAAAAAAAAAAGCGCCGTTTCCCAGGTTGGCGTTACAGGCCATTGCAGGGGAACGACGCCTTTGTCCGTAGGCCCGTACCGCCGTTGGTGCGAGCCTGATACAGAGTGCATAGCAAGGCACATGCCATGGGTGGGCCGGTGCAACTGGCCGTCAACTTTCCATCATGATTGAACCTCGTGCGCCTCGCAGTATGGCCGCTTCCTCAGGCCAGACCGTCAGGCATTCCCACGGTGCACGCTGATTTCCTCGCAACCCTCAATTGCCGCTGGCTGTACAGCGTGCTGCTGTGCGCCGCGCTGTTGCTGGGCAGCCGCACGGCCTGTGGCGAGGTGTACCAGGCACAGGATGAGGGGCTGCCGGCTTTCTTTGCTGCGCTGTCTGTGTCATTGGGCCTGCCCGTGGTGACCAGCCGTGCCGTGGCTAATAGGCAGGTGAGCGGAGCATTCGATTTTGCGGCGCCGCAACAGGTCATTGAAACGCTCGCCGCGCGCGAAGGCTTGATCTGGCACAGCGATGGCCAAGTGTTGCACGTCTACGCTGCCGACGAAGCGAGAAGCTCGGCGGTGGCGCTGCAACATATTAGTGTCGACAGGCTGCGTGGCATCATGCGACGTGCAGGGCTGGATGAGCCGCGTTATCCGCTGCGCGCAAACGGGGCGCGCATGTTCTACGTATCCGGGCCTCCCAGCTATGTCGATCATATATTGCGGCTGACGCAACTGATGGATCGACCCCCTCGCAAGTTGCCAGAGCGCCCGCCTGCATTTGGCGTGGTGCAAGTGGTCAATTTCCCGGTGGAAGATCACCCGCATGGCGCGGGTACCAACAGGGGCCGGGTGCCAGGCATGGTCTCAATGATCCAGGCCCGGCTATCCCAGGCGCAGAGGGATCAGTTGGCCGACGGCCGCCTTGCGTTGCTGGCCTATCCGGATATCAACAGTGTGTTGATCAAGGGCTCGCCTGCCCAAGTGAAAGCGATCGAGACGTTACTGGCCGAGCTGGATGTGGCCCAGTTGCTGAATGAAACTTTGCCAGGGCAGGCGCATGCCGGTGGTGGAGACCCGCAGGCCGGGCCACCTCAGTTGACCGCCGCGCAATATGAGCGTGTGCAACGTGCGTTCCTACGGACGGAGCGCGAGTTTTCCCCCTGAGAAGGCGTTTGTCCATGCACCTGGAAATACTGCTGCAGGAGCAATTGATCAGCCGCAAGCGTTTGGCCGCGTTCGCGCCGGGAAAAGTGCTGCCCTTGGACCCAGGCGTCACACGATGTGTGGAGGTGCGGGTCAATGGACAATTGATGGCGTTAGGTGAGTTGGTGCAGTTGGAGGACCGGCTAGGAGTTGAGTTGCAGGAGACTTTCCAGGAGTGGCTGTCGCGATAAGGGGCGCAAGCGATTTGTCTGACCGGCAGCGGCCCAAAAAAAACCATTGAATGGGTTTTTTCCTAACGCGAGTCTGCGGGGCGGTTTTTATAGTCGTGCCAATGGCAGGTGAGCCGGTTCACACAGTAAGGATTTGAATGTCAGTAGTCGATACAGAGGTGCGTATGGCCGTCGTGACGCAAGAAGCGGCGGCATCCCTGGTCTTCGCTCGCTGGACCTTGCACGGCGATGGTCGTTTGATAGGCGCGGATGCGGATATACAGCTGCCTCCCAAGGAGGGGCAGGTGCTGCGGTTGCTGCTGGCCTCCGGTGGCGCACTGATGACCAAGGACCGCTTGCTGGAACTGGCCTGGCCTCGGGGTGAGGTAGCCGATGAGTCACTTACGCGTTGTATTTATTCCCTGCGCAAGCATTTGAGGGCCGACAAAGGCTTTATCAAGACTATTTATGGCAAGGGCTATCGCTTTACATGCCCGGTACGGGTGGGTGATCAACCGAGGGCTGTCCTGCACCTGTGCGCCGTCTGTGGTCAGGCCAGGAATGTTAAAGGTTAGGGTCGGGGGCAGAGGCCTGTTGTTCAGTGTGCTGATGGGCTGTAACCCGGCATGGGCCTATTGCTGGGAAGAGGCGGCCAGCCGCTACGATCTCGAGCCAGAGTTACTGCAGGCTATCGCCTCAGTCGAGTCGGGTTACCGTGCGCAAGCCATGAACTACAGCAACCGAAACGGCACACGGGATATTGGCTTGATGCAGATAAACAGCATTCACCTGCCTCGTTTGCTCAAGCAGGGTATTACCGAAGAGCGGTTGTTGAACGAACCTTGCCTGTCGGTGGAAGTAGGCGCCTCGATTCTTGCCGATTTTATACAGCGTTTTGGCTACAACTGGACGGCAGTGGGCGCTTACAACGTTGGGCCCGGCCCCGGCCCTCAGCGTGAGGCATTACGCCTGCGCTACGCCGAGAGGATCTGGGTGCGCTATGAGGCCTTGATGGCGCAGCGTCAATGAGATCGAGTGTCATGCCTCGCATGCAACCCACCGCCGCGGCTATAATCACCGCCACCTTTTACCGCCATCCGAGTCTAGCCCGCCCATGTATAACCTGGCCCGCCAGCTGTTGTTCAAACTTTCCCCGGAAACCTCCCACGATCTGTCCCTGGACCTGATCGGTGCTGGTGGCCGCCTGGGGCTCAATGGCCTGGTATGCAAGGCACCGGCGAAGATGCCGGTGTCGGTGATGGGGCTCGACTTCCCCAACCCGGTCGGGCTGGCAGCCGGCCTGGACAAGAACGGCGCCGCCATCGACGGGTTTGCGCAGTTGGGTTTCGGCTTTGTCGAAATCGGCACCGTGACCCCACGGCCGCAACCGGGCAACCCCAAGCCCCGCATTTTCCGCCTGCCGGAAGCGGAGGCGATCATTAATCGCATGGGCTTCAATAACCTCGGCGTCGACCATCTGCTGTCGCGGGTTCAGGCGGCGAAATACACCGGCATCCTGGGTATCAACATCGGCAAGAACTTTGACACCCCTGTGGAACGTGCGGTGGATGACTACCTGATATGCCTGGACAAGGTCTATGCCCACGCCAGCTATGTCACCGTCAACGTCAGCTCGCCCAACACTCCGGGCCTGCGCAGCCTGCAATTTGGCGATTCCCTCAAGCAACTGCTCGAAGCCTTGCGCCAGCGCCAGGAAGACCTGGCCGTGCGTCACGGCAAGCGTGTGCCCCTGGCCATCAAGATCGCGCCGGACATGAGCGATGAAGAAACCGTACTGGTGGCCCAGGCCCTGGTGGATTCAGGGATGGACGCGGTGATTGCAACCAATACCACCCTCAGCCGCGTGGGTGTCGAAGGCCTGGCCCATGGTGACGAGGCGGGCGGCCTGTCGGGCGCGCCAGTGCGTGACAAGAGCACCCATATCGTCAAGGTGCTGGCGGCCGAGTTGGCTGGGCGTTTGCCGATCATCGCGGTGGGCGGTATTACCGAAGGCAAGCACGCGGCCGAGAAGATCGCGGCTGGCGCCAGCCTGGTGCAGTTGTACTCCGGCTTTATCTATAAAGGGCCGGCGTTGATTCGCCAGTCGGTAGATGCCATCGCTGCCTTGCGCTGACAATCTGCTGGGCAATAAAAAGGGCTCCATAAAGGAGCCCCTGGGCCGAAGCCCGCCGCCCGGATGGGGCGCGCGTGGTTAAGTCGTTACTCGTTCAGAGATGTGTGTCGGAATAAAGTGCCCCTGATTAGCCGACGGCGTGAAGTTCGTTGAGTCTGTGGATGCCCGCAGTGCCTGTCATACCGTCCCAGTTGTCGCCGCGTCCTTCTCGCCAGCCGTTGATCCAGGCTTGGCGTACCGACGGTAGAGTAAATGGGCAAAGCTCACGGGATTTTCCATGAACGCCATATTGATATCCGCGTAAAAATGCTCTTTCCAACGGATCACGCTTAAGTCTTCTCATAGGGTGTTTCCCTCACTTGTTGACTGTCTAGATATCCTTCGGCCTTGTCCAAGGCCGGGCAGAGTTTTTCTGCCGTTGGTGGGCTCGCTGCCGGCGTGGCGAGCCGATGTGTCGGCACCGTTACGGCGCCAACCTGTGTTGAGTTCTAACCAATAGGTCACATGTATTCAATGATCGTTTTGTCATAAGCACGTAACGATAACGATGCTATAGCCATAAGCTGGGATGGTTATTCGCCCCTTTTATGGGGCAAAGCCAGCTATGATGTGCCCTGCACAGAGGAAAGGTTTAATCCCTTGGTGAGAATAACCGCCTGTTGCAGTCGGTTATTATTCGACGAAGGGTCGGAACATTTCTTTTTGTTGCACAACATTCTTCTTCTGCCTCGCCAATAAAGGCTCAAGGGCCCGTCAGACGGGGTGGAACGGCACATTCGTGCCACGCGAGCACTCTTCGAGAAAAGTGCTTGATTGAAAACCGAACCGGCGATGCGTCGCCTGTTCACTTATTGCTGAAAAGCCTGGAATGCCCCATGTCGGACCGTTTTGAACTCTTCCTCACTTGCCCCAAGGGCCTCGAAGGCCTGCTGATCGAGGAAGCCGTCGGGCTTGGCCTTGAGGAAGCCCGCGAGCACACCTCGGCCGTGCGCGGCATGGCCGACATGGAAACCGCCTACCGCCTGTGCCTCTGGTCACGCCTGGCCAACCGCGTGTTGCTGGTGCTCAAGCGCTTTCCGATGAAGGACGCCGAAGATCTTTACCACGGCGTGCTGGACATCGAATGGGCTGACCACATGGTCCCCGACGGTACCCTCGCGGTGGAGTTCAGCGGGCACGGCTCGGGCATCGACAACACCCACTTCGGCGCCCTGAAGGTCAAGGATGCGATCGTCGACAAACTACGCACCCCGACCGGCGAACGTCCATCCATCGACAAGATCAACCCTGACCTGCGCATTCACCTGCGCCTGGACCGTGGCGAAGCCATCCTGTCCCTGGACCTTTCCGGCCACAGCCTGCACCAGCGCGGCTACCGCCTGCAGCAGGGTGCGGCACCGCTGAAGGAAAACCTGGCGGCGGCGATCCTGATCCGCGCCGGCTGGCCGCGTATTGCGGCCGAAGGCGGCGCGCTGACAGACCCGATGTGCGGTGTGGGTACCTTTTTGGTCGAGGGCGCGATGATCGCCGCCGACATGGCCCCCAACCTCAATCGTGAACTGTGGGGGTTCACCACCTGGCTGGGCCACGTCCCGGCGCTGTGGAAAAAACTGCACGCAGAAGCCACTGAGCGCGCCGCTATCGGCATGAACAAGCCGCCGTTGTGGGTGCGTGGCTATGAAGCCGACCCACGCTTGATCCAGCCTGCTCGCAATAACATCGAGCGCGCCGGGCTGAGCCATTGGATCAAGGTGTACCAAGGCGAAGTCGGTACTTTCGAGCCGCGCCCGGACCAGAACCAGAAAGGCCTGGTCATCTGCAACCCACCTTACGGCGAGCGCCTGGGTGATGAAGCCAGCCTGTTGTACCTCTACCAGAACCTCGGCGAGCGCCTGCGCCAGGCCTGCATGGGCTGGGAAGCGGCGGTGTTTACCGGCGCGCCGGACCTGGGCAAGCGCATGGGTATCCGTAGCCACAAACAGTATTCGTTCTGGAACGGCGCATTGCCGTGCAAGTTGCTGCTGATCAAGGTCAACCCGGATCAGTTCGTCACGGGCGAGCGCCGCACTCCTGAACAGCGTCAGGCCGAACGTGAGCAAGCGGCCTACGACCAGGCCCCGAGCGAGCCGGCAGAGCGTCAGTACAACAAGAACGGCAATCCGATCAAGCCCGCCCCGGCCCCCGTGGTGGAACAGGCGCGCTTGAGCGAAGGCGGGCAGATGTTCGCCAACCGCCTGCAGAAGAACCTCAAGCTGTTGGGCAAATGGGCCAAGCGCGAAGGGGTGGATTGCTACCGTGTGTATGACGCCGACATGCCTGAATATTCCATGGCCATCGACCTGTACCACGATTGGGTGCACGTACAGGAATACGCCGCGCCTAAATCCATCGACCCGGAAAAAGCCTCGGCCCGCATGTTCGATGCCCTGGCGGCAATTCCCCAGGCACTGAACGTCGACAAGAGCCGTGTGGTGGTCAAGCGTCGTGAGCGTCAGAGCGGCACCAAGCAATACGAGCGTCAGAGTGCCCAAGGCAAATTCACCGAGGTCAGTGAAGGCGGGGTTAAGTTGCTGGTCAACCTCACCGATTACCTGGACACCGGCCTGTTTCTCGACCATCGCCCGATGCGCATGCGCATCCAGAAGGAAGCGGCGGGCAAGCGCTTCCTCAATCTGTATTGCTACACCGCCACAGCCAGTGTGCATGCTGCCAAGGGCGGCGCGCGCAGCACCACCAGCGTCGACTTGTCCAAGACCTACCTGGACTGGGCGCGTCGCAATTTCTCCCTCAACGGCTTCTCCGACAAGAACCGCCTGGAACAGGGTGACGTGATGGCGTGGCTGGAAGCGAGCCGCGATGAATTCGATATGATTTTCATCGACCCGCCGACCTTCTCCAACTCCAAGCGCATGGAAGGCATCTTCGACGTGCAGCGTGACCATGTGCAGTTGCTCGACCTGGCCATGGCGCGCCTGGCGCCGGGTGGCGTGCTGTACTTCTCCAACAACTTCCGCAAGTTCCAGCTGGAAGACAACCTCAGCGAACGCTATGCGGTCGAGGAGATCAGCGACAAGACCATCGACCCGGATTTTGCGCGCAATGCCAAGATCCACCGCGCCTGGAAAATCACCGCACGCTGATTTTTCCCTGTAATTAGATGGACTCGCCCAAGCCGAGGCGTCTATGCGCCACGGTGGCATTCTTATAGAAGCCAACGACAGCGAGGGCGAGCCCATGAAAAAGCATACGACGATCAATCAGTCTTTGTCA
>NZ_JAENSV010000050.1:0-37725 GCF_016613265.1 Pseudomonas sp. MF6751 | reverse complement strand
AAACGCTTCGATTTCAAGTGCCCGATCGAAGTCATGGGCGAGGTGATGCAGGAAGCCATGGCTATGCGGCATCATGCTCCAGCTTCAAATCAATAACCGTGTTGCACTCAGCTTCTGCAACCGCCTTGGCTTGGCCTTACGTTCTGTCATCTAATGAGTTGGTTCCTTTTGTTGTGGGTTGTTCGTTATGTAGTTGCAGGTTTTCGTGTTGGAGTTGGTCGAGTTCTTCTTGTTCTTGCCTGCATTCGCTTATGGTCTTCCTGGCTGTGCAAGTTAGGAGAATCAGATAGCGATTGGAGATGGCTTGCTGTCGAGCAATACCTAGATGTTCTTCGCGGAGGTCAAGTGTGCGTTTGTCAACATACACTTTTTGCTCAAGCATCCTACGGTTCGTGTAGCTTGTGGATTCGTTTAGAGTCTTGGCGTCACCGTTGAATATCAGCGAAGTATTGAAAATGGTGAATCCGAAGGTTAAGGCGATTAAGAAAAAGATGGTTCCGAGCCAACCCATGCCGATCTTCATGTCAGCCATACGGTTGTCTCCTTTGGAGTGGGGAGGGACTATGGTAAGTCCCTATACTTACTTGCGGACTTCAGATTGCATGGTGCGTGCGTTCATAATGATTTCGGTCAAAGCGCGGTTAATCTGCTCAGGGATCTTTTCATCACGTTTGTCTAAGACTTGTTGTAGTTCTGTCATCGCTTTTGCACGATCTTCTTCTGATGCTCCGTGAAGTTCGATATTGATCTTGTCGCCTTCAATATTCACTACCGGTGCAATGTTGTTTGTAACTGGTTCGTTCCAAGAGCCTGATACTCCAGCTCCACCCCACGAGGCCGTAGCCCCTCGCTCCGCTGCTGCTTGCTGTCGTTCAAGTGATCCAAAGCGTTCGGCAAGTGCATCAACGTTGAATCCAAATTGTGGCAAGAAGCCTGGCATAGTTGCTTGGTTCATTCCAAGAGTGTTGTCCCAGATATCCCCAGTGCTGCTGGCTTTGACATTTTTCCAGCGGTCCCGATTCTCGTCAGCAGCAAGCTTTACGTCCTTGCCAATGCCGAGCCAGTTCCAAAGTTTATTAATTGGATCGTTTGCTTGGGCGTCAAGAGTTTGCTGGGTTGTACGTGGCTGAGCATTCGTGTTGGGTAGAGTAATGACTCCGTCCGCACCACCAGCCGTACCCAATTGCTGGGCTCGTTCTTCGGGCGTTTTATCTGTGCCATCTGTATTTTTGCCGAGTATCTCGCGGATGCTACCAGCCATTAATTTGGTCAATGCTGTATCTAGGTCACGCATCCCAGCTTTAACAGGTTGCATTGCTTCTGCAAGTTCTTGGTGAGCTTTGATGTTACTGTTGACTGAGTCTATAAGTTCGGCTTGGCTGTTAAGTCGGTTCATGGTCAAGTAAGCTTGACTATCATTCCTAGCCTGATTTGCTTGGATAGATTTTTGCTGGAGTTCAAGGGTTGGTTTGTTGTCTTCAACTAAGAGTTGTTGCCCTCGGTCCAGAATGTCCCTCGTTAATCCGCGTTTGGGTAGTGCCGCCATAAAAGCTGATTCCAGCTTCTTAGGGTTGGTTGCATCTTTGAACTTTGTCGCCTCGGCCCATGCTTTCATCAGATACGGTCGAAGTAACGGATTTGCCTCGGTCATGGTGTTAAGGTCTTCTGTATCTCCATAACCCTTGCCGCGAATTTGTTGCTGTTGGATGTTACTTCGCTTGATTTCTTCTGGGGTTAGCCCGGCAATACGGTATGCCTGCTGCTGAACTTCAAACTTCTTCAAAATTTCTTCAACACTTGTGCCGCGTTGCTTTTCAGAGATGGCGAAAGTGCGAAACATTTTGGCACTGTCTAAATCAACGAGCGTACCGTTTGCCATCGAGCTTTTTTCATATCCAGATCGAAACTTATCTACAGTTTGCTGATTGCCGCCACCGATTTGTTTGAATAAGTTTGTATATTGTTCTGCTTCGCTAGCGCCTTCTTGTCTAGCCTGGACTCGTTCTCCGATCATGCCTACAGCACGGGTTAGACCAGCGATAGCGGCGCCAATACCACCTAACGCTAGCAGGCCACCCATTCCTCCAAAACCACCGGAGCGAGTCGGGGCGTCTCTGTTGGCTTGCCAAACCTGCTGGCGTTTCTGTGCCCACTGATAACGCTGGTCGCGTTGTGCTTCCCCTGTTGTTTTCCGAGCTTCTGCTCTCTTGAGTGATTCCATTTGAGCGGTGTGCTTGATTGCTTGTCGATTTGCCGCGTCTGCCGCTCGGCTAATTTGCTCTTGGATACGCTGCGTCTTATTCATCGCCAGCAGATGATTGTCATCGGCCTTACGGGCGACAGCACGAGCCTTAGCTACGATTGCTTCAAGCCGTGCTTGCTTGGTCAGGGATGCTGTCAAAGCGTCCTGAGATGCGAGCTGCTGCCTTGTAACTCCAGCAGCCTTCATCTGTGCGGCATGAGCTTTAGCAGCAACTACGGCGCCTTCCTGTTGGCTCTTAACAAGGCTAGATACAAGGCTCTGCTGTTCCTTGGTTCCAGAGTAAGTAAGCTTTTGTTGGGAAAGCTCGTGTGTGAAACTCAATCTCTTTTGGTTTGCCAGCGCCACTTCGCCACGCAGTTCTCGATTTCTTACGGCATCTAGTCTTGCCTTGGCTTTGTCAATAGCCGATGTATCAATGTTCATCTTGAGTGGCTTGCTGATAGAGGCGGCTAGCCTGCTATATTCCACTCCCAGTTTTGACATTTGTTGCGTAGTGCGATTCATCAAGGCTTGGAAGCGTTGTAGCGGGGCGGTGTTAACATCGAATACTAGCTTGCCCGTTAGGCGTGCTATTTCTGCTTGAATACTCATTTTGGGTTACCTTGCTGCAAGCATACGTGCTGCTGCCTGATCTGCTGTAGGGCTTATTACGCTTCCGCCTAGTGTTCGAATACCTTTCTGTGATTGATATTGGAGTAAGAACGCTGCAAGCGTAGTAGTTAGTTTGGTTTTATTGCCGCCCAGGTACATTTGATGTGCGCCTTCTACGTAACGAAGCTTCACCGCTTCTTTGTAGAAGTCGTCAATAATGCGACGTACTGCCATGTTGGCGCTAATGGCAACGCACAGCCCTGATGTAGTTGCGAACCAAAAGAGATGGTACTTAGGACGCATCCCCATTCTTTGTTTCAGAAAGCGCGGCAGGAATCGAGTGAGCTTCAACACGTTGACTCTTGGGCCGACGATATAGATACTGTACTGAGTCCCAGTTTCAAAGAGTGCTGCCAAATGACGTGGTGCTTGTCTTCGGTGGATGGTTGACATTAATAAACTCGTTGTGTGTAAGAATTGGTTTTGTTCTTTAGGACTGAATAGAACTCAGTGGCAAGATTCAGCGTGCTGTCCTCTAGTTCTCGCATAAGCTCAAAGGCTCCTAGTTCTGCAATTAATCGCTCGCCTGGGTTGTCAGAGCAAAGTGCGAAAATATAAGACAGCAGTTCGGCTTGTTGTTGCTTTAGATAAATCTCTTGCACGGGAATGGCTCCTGTATAAATAGGTGTGGTGTGGTGAAGTGCGGTAAGTTGTTGGGGGCTTAGCGCCCCCGAGAGTTGTTACTTAGTGACTCGCTTTGTCGCTGGTTTGGCTGGAGTCCTTTCAAGGATTCGAGCCATTCGCTCGGCTGCTGCTGTTTCAATACGGACCTGACGCTCTTTTTCGATCTCTGCGTCAACAGTTGCAGTAACTTCAGCAAGGATGCGGGCTTCCTCTGCTTCAATTGCTGCTTTGTCAGCGGCTTCACAGTTGGCTTTGTATTCGGACTCTAGTTTCTCCATAATAACTCTCAGTTCAGCAGCTTGTTGCTCATCTGGTTTCGTCATATGAAAGATGAATCCTACTCCGTTCGGATACATGGTGGGTTCGTGGTTAACGTTTTTTCGCCAGCCTGAAAGTACCATTCCCTGGAAGCGATCTAGGGCAGATCCAACAGCGCCCGCTACGAAACTGATAGTTGCAACGTTATCTTCTCCTAATGTGGATTCCATTACAGCGCCTACCTTGTAAGCGTATTCAGCATTACTCTTCAGTTTGTTCAGGTGGTCTTGGTTGAAGCTTGTCATATGTTATCTCCTATTGGTTTGTAGTGTGGTATGGTGTGGTTTGAAAACTGCGATCAGGGCGGTAAATCCGTACCCGATAAATCCTGATGCGATGCACAGGACTAGTGCTGCACAGGCTGGAATCATCAGCATTAGTAGCCACCCCCTAGAATGGTGTTAGCAACGTCATCACCAAAGCGACTACGTGCCCAGTCAGCGAGGCGCTGCCTGTAAATCACTCTGCTGATAATATTGGCTTTCATATCATCTTCGGTTTGGGTTCGCTCTTTGTAGTCTTCTGACTGTTGCTCGCTGGTTTTACCTAAGATGGAGGTAGGCGTTTCAATGTTGATATTGAGAACGAGGTTTTTGATGTGGATCATGAGAGATTCCTTACTGGTAGTGTTGTGATGGTTGATTAGCGGGGTTGTCTTGTTGTCGTTGTCGAAGTCGTGCTGCTGCTTTCCGACAGCCTTCAGAACAATATTTTGAACGGCACGTATAACCTGTATAGCTTCTTAGGCAGTAGTTACAAATTTCAGTCTTCATTGGCATGGCTTGCTTTCTCCTTATTTTTTCTTCGATTGGCTTTGACTCGGCAACTGCCGCAACAGTATCGAGCGGTGCAAAGTGTAGTAATGAACGGAGTTCCACACTCTACACAAGGTCTGGTAATTTTCATGTGAGGTCTGGCCTCCTTTGTGAAGTTGGTTAGATTGTTGTTACGCGGGCATGGCAAAGATCAAGAAAAGGGCCACCGCTGGCCCATAGTCTTGTTGTCATTCTCATGACGGTTTCACCACACAAATAGTTGCCTATTGCGATAATCAAGCCAGAAGCATAACTGGCTCGATTAAGCGCCTGTAGGCGGCAGTCTTAGAATAAGTTTGTTGGTAGTGCCGTTCACCAACGGAAACTTTGAAACTCCCAATCGAAAGAGAGCTGGCAATTGCGTCGGTAGACGCTGAGGAATCCATCTTGGAATGGAATTCTTAGAAGAAGTGCCCATGAAGGAGTTACATGAGCGGCTTAACCACTGGACGCAGTTAAGATAGGAGCTGGGTGGTAAAGAACTTTATCTCTACTTATAACTAAGTTTAACATGGGAACTGAATTTGTCAAGCATTATTCGTGCCAAGTCGCAACATCGTTCTCTTTTTTCGGTTTCAGATGGCCCAAGCACGTTTGGATATAGTGCCCCTGCCGGGTGGGATGTAGGCACCGTTAGGCATTCTTATAGAGGAAGGAGCCTGGAGGTCGGTGGTACCGCTTCACCGCCTCCAGCTGGTCATTGGTGCATCAGTCGATGAGGTGCAGTACGTCTCGGACGTTGAGGTGTGAGTAACGTGCGACGGATCGAGTATCCCTGTGCCCTGAGACGATCATGATCTGAGCATTGTTAAATCCTTTCTTCGCCACGTTAGTGATTCTGGTGTGCCTGAGTTGGTGCAGCCTGACGCTGCTATCAAGTCCGGCCTTTACACGTGCCAGACGCACAGCCTGTGATACCGCGTGTGGAGTGACAGTGAAGATCATTCCATGTGGGTAGCGTGCAACAGTGGCACACAGTTGGGCGAGTTCAAGAATCTCGACGGCTCGGTGGGTGAGGGGAACAGACCGTGTGCCGTTCTTCCCGTCGATCACATCGGCAATGCGCTCTTTGAGGTGTAGGCAGTCTTTGGTTAGCTTCAGGATTTCGGATCGCCGCATGGCAGTCTCATATGCCAGTTCTACAATAGGCTTCATGATGGGTGAGAGCTTCGCTAGCAACCGCTCAAGCTCGCTTGCACTAATCACCTTGTCTGAAGAACGATCAGGCTTAGGGAGTGCGATATCACTCACAGGGTTGTGAATGTCGATCAGTAGGCCGCGTTTGGCGAACCTGTAGAAGCGAGACATGAATGCGAGCTGTGTCCTGCACGTGGATGGTTTCACTGTCTTCAATCTCATGATCTTGAAGTCGTTGATCATCTGAGGCGTGATTTTGTGAATAGGCTGAGTGAAGTGTCTGCCCAGATGCTCCACGATCTTCAGTGCGTGCTCGTAGCTACCTTTCCCCTTGAGCATCGTTTCGCAGTACGTCATGCCCAACGTATAGATGGTGTGGTGCTTGCGATCCATCGTCACGGCTTCGATCTGTTTCGCCCATGACTCAGCTTCGGCCTTGGTGCTGAAGGTTTTCGACTGGGGAGATTTGCCTTTAACCCGTACCTGAGCATTCCAGTTGCCGGACGGAAGTAAGCGGAAATTTGCCATTGTTGACGCCTCATAGATGTGAATGGGCGTTCTGTGAAGTCCAAGAGCAGCAGGGCTAGGAGCCTGCTCCTAGCAGACCTTGACATGGTGGGGGTCGTTGGTTCGAGTCCAATCGCGCCTACCAAACAAAATCCGCTCTGCTGGGCGGTCTGGGAGGGCTCACCGAAAGGTGGGCCCTTTTTTGTTGCCTGAAATTTGGGCAAGGGAAAGTCAAGACGCCGGGCAGCGTCCTTCTGGGCTTGTATGTCCAATCAGGCGAAAAGCGTCGCCACCGCCAGCAGGCAAATTACCTGGGCGAACAGCTGGCAGCGTATTTCGCCAAGCGTGGTCGCCATATTACTCATTTGTCCGGCATACATAGCGGGAACCCTCATTGTCGGCACGACGCCGTGAATGAACTCCAAGTACACACAGCTGCATCGTGGAGTATAGGCGCTGATCAGGAATTTTCCCTGCCGACGCCCTAGCGAGTTCATCCTCACGATTTTTCCAAAAAAACTGCGCTGAATCTCTGCATGGCACCGTACCGCCCGAAGCCATCCCCCCACAAAAATTATTGGTTTGCAGCAACAATTTTTCTTGTTGGACACCCCCGGCCCCAGGCAGCAAAGTTGCGCCACTGACGCTCGACCTTCCAGGTCAACAATAAAAAACCGAGCCGACTGCACGCCACTTTCACGCTGTGAGCCCTTTGCCCACATCCTGCTGTAATGGCGCCGCAGCGCGCACTAAAGGACCTCCCCGCCATGCAAACTGTTGTGAACTTATGGCCGTTGATCGGCGTACTTGTCATCGTGGTCGGCTTTGTATTGCGCTTCAATCCGCTGTTGGTGGTCACCGCAGCCGCCATCGCCACCGGGCTTGCCGCCCAGTTCCCGCTGGAAAAAATTCTCGCCACCATGGGCGATGGCTTCCTTCAGACCCGTGCGCTGCAACTGATTCTGTTATTGCCGCTGGCGGTGATTGGCCTGCTGGAGCGCCATGGCCTGCGCCTGCATGCGCAGAACTGGATCGCACGCTTCGAACGCGCCACGGTCGGGCGCTTGCTGATCATTTATCTGTTTGTGCGTGAGTCCACGGCGGCCATGGGGTTGACCAGCCTGGGTGGGCACCCGCAGATGGTGCGGCCGCTGCTGGCGCCGATGGCCGAGGGCGCTGCAGAAAAACGTTATGGCAAGCTGCCTGACAAGCTGCGCCACAAGGTACTGGCCATGTGCGCTGCCACCGACAACGTCGGGTTGTTCTTTGGTGAGGACATCTTCGTGGCCTTTGGTGCGATTGCGTTGATGCACACCTTCCTGCTTGGCTCGGGGATTGATGTGGAGCCGCTGCACATTGCGGTGTGGGGCATCCCGACGGCGATCTGCGCCTTCATCATTCACGCTATCCGGTTGCATCGTTTCGACCGGCGCTTGACCCGCGAAATGAGCTCGGCCACCGCTCCGGTGGAGGCTGCTCAATGATTATTTCCATTCAATACCTGTACTGGCTGGCTGGCGTGCTGTTGCTGATCACCGCCGGCATGATCCTGCTCGACCGTTCCCACCCCAAGCGCTGGTCCAGTGCGCTGTTCTGGTTGTTGTTCGCCGTACCGTTCCTTATAGGCGAGCGCCTGCCTTCGGTGGTCATCGGAGTGGGTGTGGTGGTGATGGCATTGATTGCGGGCTTGGGCGGCGTTGGTCGTGGCCGCCATGCCGAATTGCACGACAAGGCGTCCCGCGCCAGTGCCGGGCGCCTGGGCCACAAACTGTTCATCCCGGCGTTGGCGATTCCGCTGACCACGGTGATTGGTTCAGTGTTGCTAAAACACACCGAAATCGGCGGTGTACCGCTGCTGGACCCGAAGAACACCACCTTTGTCTCCCTCGGCATCGGTTGCCTGATCGCCCTTGGCCTGGCCTGCTGGCTGACCCGGGATACGCCGGTACAAGCGTTACGCGAATCCCGTCGCCTGACCGAAGCCCTGGGCTGGGCCATGGTGCTCCCGCAAATGCTGGCGATGCTCGGGCTGTTGTTCAATGAGGCCGGGGTGGGTACGGCAGTCGCTCATGTCACCACCACCTACATCAACCTGGATTACAAGTTGGTGGCGGTGATGGTCTATGTGTTGGGCATGGCCTTGTTTACCGTGATCATGGGCAATGGTTTTGCGGCCTTTCCGGTCATGACCGGTGGCGTCGGCGTGCCGGTGCTGGTGGGGATTTACGGCGGCAACCCTGCAGTGATGGCGGCGATTGGTATGTTCTCTGGCTATTGCGGTACGTTGATGACGCCGATGGCGGCCAACTTCAATATCGTACCGGCGGCGCTACTGGAGCTGCCGGATAAAAATGCGGTGATCAAAGCCCAAATACCCACGGCGCTGATGATGCTGGTGGTCAATATCGTGCTGCTCTATCTGTTGATGTGAGGCCACTGTGCAAAACGTATTGCTGACGGGCTTCGAGCCCTTTGATAAGGCGGCGGTAAACCCCTCTTGGGAGGCCGTGCGCCAGTTGGACGGTGTGCAGTTGTACGAGGGGGTGCAGATGGTTGCGCGTTGCTTGCCCTGCGCATTTGCCACCGCTGCCGAAACCTTGCTCCAGTTGATCAACGAACTGCGGCCGGCAATGGTCATCGCCACGGGCCTGGGGCCTGGGCGCAGTGATATTTCCATCGAGCGCGTTGCGATCAACGTTAACGATGCGCGTATTCCCGACAATCTGGGAGCGCAGCCGATTGATATTGCGGTAGTGGATGGCGGCCCGGCGGCGTACTTCTCGACGTTGCCGATCAAGGGCATGGTCAAGGCGGTGCGTGAGGCGGGTGTTGCGGCCTCGGTATCGCAGACGGCGGGGACGTTTGTGTGCAATCAGGTGTTTTATCGCTTGCAGCACGCCTTGGTGGGGACTGGGGTGCGCAGTGGGTTTATTCACGTACCTGGTTTGCCTGACGCGGGCGAGCCTTCGATGGCGCTATCGACAATAGTCGAGGGGTTGAGGGTGGCGGCGTTGGCAGCCTGGCAAACCCAGGTAGATATCGCCTTGAGTGGTGGTCAGATGAGCTGACGGCAGGCGCTGTTGTTTGTGTACGCTGTGTTGCGATTTCAACTACAGTTCAAGCACATATTTGCGTTGGGAAGTCGCCATGTTAAATCGTACGAAGTTTGTGTCGGTTGCGTTGTCCCTTGCACTGTCCGTGACCAGTGGCCTTGCCTATGCAGATCCAGGTAATGGCAAAGGCCAAGGCAATAACAAGGGTGATGCCTATGGTGGGCAGGACAACGGCAAAGGTCACGGTAATAACAAAGGTAATGCCCAGGGTGGGCAAGGTAAGGGCAAGGACAATGGCGGGCCCTCCAGGAATGACTTCAGCGTTGATCGCGGTCTTGTACTGAACGTGCTGGGCGGTCACCGCGATTATTGGCGCCCTGGCCCGGCCTTGCCGCCTGGCATTCAGAAAAACCTGGCACGCGGCAAGCCCCTGCCGCCCGGTATTGCCAAGAAGCTGGACGGCCGCTTGCTGGGGCAGTTGCCTCGCTACGACGGTTACGAGTGGCAGCAAGCGGGAACCGACTTGATATTGGTGGCCATTGCGACCGGTATCATCTACGAAGTTCTGAACGGTGCGTTTGATTGAGTTGCAGCGCCTTCAGGCTTCACGGCCGGGGAAAAACAACTCAAAACAGGTCACGCCATCTTCACTGCTTACGCGGTACCGCCCGTTATGCAGTTGCATGATGGTCGCTACGATCGAGAGTCCCAGTCCGTTGGACTGGGCTGACCGCTCGCGGGACTCATCCACCCGGTAGAACCGTTCGAACAGCCGCGGCAGGTGCTCGGCCGGGATCGTCTGGCCGTGGTTACTGACCCTCAGGTTGATGCCCGCACCATCCGGCACTGCCTGGATACTCAGTTCCGAGCCCGGCGCGCCATATTTGATGGCGTTGGCGCACAGGTTGGCCAGGGCACGGCGCAGCAACATCGGTTCAGCCCAAATCACCCCTTCGCCCAAGGCGGTGATGTGCATGTCCACATCACCGGCCAACCCCTCGAAGTAGTCCGCGATGCGTTCCACTTCATCCGCCGCGTCCAGCGCCTGGCGCTGGCGCAGTGCGCTGGCGGGGTCGGTGCGGGCCAGGAACAGCATGTTGTCGAGCATTCGCGCCAGGCGTTCCAGCTCTTCGACATTGGAGGCCAGCAGTTGCTGGTAGCTCTCGATGCTGCGCTGCTGCTGCAGGGCAACCTGGGTTTCGCCGAGCAGGTTGTTGATCGGGGTGCGCAGTTCATGGGCCATGTCGGTGGACACTTGGCCCAGTTGTACAAAGCCTTTGGCCAGGCGTTCAAGCATGGTGTTGAACGAGTCGATCATGGGCAGCAACTCTTTCGGTGCGCCGTGGCTGTCGAGCCGTTCGGCCAGGTTGCTGACGCCGATCCCTTGGGCATGCCGGGCCAGGCGGCGCAATGGCAGCAAGCCGCGATGAACCAGTAGGTAACCCACCAGCGCCAGGATGATCGCGGCGATACTCGCCAGGATGTATACGCTGAGTCGATAACTGGCGAGCACCGCGGTGCGCTCTGTCATCAGGCGGCCGCTGGTGATTTGCAGGCTGCCCAGGTCGCCGGAGTCGATAGCCACGGCCACCAGCGAGAAGGGAATACCGTTCAGGCCTGGCAAATGTTGCACGTCGCTCAACATGAGTTTGTGATCCTTGGGCAGCGGCTGGATCGACGGCAACTCAATATTCCCCGGGTTTACCAGCAGCAGTGGCTGTTTGCCGGGGGCGGCAATGCTCAGCACGGATTCGCGATTGCCCAACATGTTCTGGAACAGCTCTGGCTTGGTCTTGATCAGGTCCAGGGTATTGCTGTCGTTGAGCAGGTTGCGCAGCTGATCCACCCGGGATATCAGCGCGGCGTCGTCGCGGCGGATCAGTTCGCGCTCCAGTTCCCGGTACAGCGCCACGCCCAGGGTGGCCAGCAGGGCGAAGGCGAGCAGGGCGAAGATCAGTGCAAGGCGCAGGGTCAGGGAGTAAGGGGGCTGGCGGCTCATGGCTGGGTATCGAAGCGGTAGCCAATGCCCCGTACGCTGTGGATCAGCTTGAGCTGGAACGGGTCGTCGATTTTCAAGCGCAGGCGGCGCACGGCGACGTCCACCACATTGGTGTCGCTGTCGAAGTTCATGTCCCATACCCGCGAAGCAATCAGCGAGCGGGACAGCACCTGGTCCTGGTGCGTCGCGAACAGATGCAGCAGGGCGAACTCTTTGTTGGTCAGGGTAATGCGCGTGCCGGCGCGGGTGACCCGACGTTTGAGTACGTCAATGTGTAGGTCGGCGATTTGCAGTTGCTCTTCATCCCGGCTCGGGCCACGACGGTTGAGGGTACGCAGGCGCGCCACCAGTTCGGCGAACGAAAAGGGCTTGATCAGGTAGTCATCGGCACCCAGCTCAAGGCCTTTGATGCGGTCGGCGATGTCATCGCGGGCGGTGAGGAACAGCACCGGCGTATCGGCTTCTTTGCGCAGGCGGCGCAGCACTTCCCAGCCATCCATTTTCGGCATCATCACGTCCAGTACGATCACGTCGAACGGCGTTTCAAGGGCCTGATGCAAGCCGTCCACGCCATCGCGGGCCAGGCTTACGCAATGTCCCAGCTCCTGCAGGCCATTGAGCAGATAATTACCGGCCTTGGGTTCGTCTTCGACTACGAGGATGTTCATGGAAGGTGCTCTGCTTCAATAAGTTGCGCCAGTGTAGCCCGATCAATTGTCATTGGCGCAACCGGTGCCCTGGACTTGGTAATCCAGCACATGTTCGCGGTCTTGGTGGTCCAGGTAGCGCAGTTGCGCCGGCACAACCCCGCATTGGCCGTAGGTGTCGGTGCTCGACAGCACCTTGGCGACATCCAGGTGCACGAAGAAGCCGGTTTTATCGTGGATCACGTGGGTGGCGGGGGCGGTATCGGCAGCGAATGCCGAGCCAGTGACGAGCAAAGCGGCGAAGCCCAGGGCAATCAGTTTCATGGTGGTGTCTCACGTTCCGGGTGGGTAGTGAGCTCACGGTAACCAGGCGACCCCAACAGCCAACCAACAGGATCATGACAAGTTCGTCATTTTTTACTTGGAGGTGACGGGCCAGGACTCGGCGTTTACAAGCGTCGAGGTGATCCGTAGATTGCAGGGCCCAGCCCATGAGGAAGCCGCGCAGTGTCCAGCCCAACTCCAAATGTATTTACCCGGCGTTACCGCGCCTTTCTGTTCGATATGGACGGGACCCTGCTCAACTCCATTGCCGCTTCGGAGCGCGTCTGGGGCATCTGGGCTGCACGGCATGGCTTGGATGTGGAAGCGTTTCTGCACACCATTCATGGCGCCCGTGCGATTGATACGATCACCCGCCAGGCATTGCCGGGCGTCGATCCACAGGTAGAAGCCCAATGGATCACCGAGGCTGAGCTGGACGATGTCGAAGGCATCGTGGCGATTCCCGGCGCGGTGGCGTTTTTGGCGAGCCTGCCCGTCGATCAATGGGCGTTGGTCACCTCAGCGCCAAAGGCATTGGCCGTGCGCCGGCTGCAAGCAGCGGGCATCCCCTTGCCGGCGGTACTGGTGACAGCTGAAGATGTGACGACGGGCAAGCCCGATCCGGCCTGTTATGTGCTGGGTGCTCGGCGCCTGGGCGTGCCGGTGCAAGACTGCCTGGTGTTCGAGGACGCCACAGTGGGTATTCAGGCTGGGGAAGCGGCGGGGGCGGATATCATGGTGGTGACCTCGACACACTTGACGCCGATGGTGACCGCCCATGCTTGCATCGAGCAATACGGTGCGTTGAAAGCCGAGCGTGGGGCTGATGGCTTGCTGTCCTTAAGTTCGTTGGCGCCATGATACGTGGAAGGCCGAGCCCGTTACCGGTCTCGGCCTTCCATGCAGTCGATGGGATCGGACAGTGCCTGCAGCCGGCTGTTTTTCATCCCCTGGCGCGACACCACCATTTCCCTGAGTATCTCGGTGGCGAGCCGGTTGATGGCTTCTATACCGTGATAATGCGCGCGCACGATGCCGGTAATGGCGAAGTGATCGGTTCCCGGGCCGCTGAGAACGGCTGAGAGAGTACCGTCGGCATGCAGCGTGCACTCAACGGTATAGCTGGGCAGGCGCGCTGCCAGTGCTGATTCGATCTGGGCTTTACTGAGGGTGTCCATCTGTATCTGCCCCTTTGGCTGACTGCGCAAGCCCAATGATAGGTGGTGCGGCGGCGCTGTAAATACCGGCGATCCGATAACAGGTAACCGCCCTCAGCGTGCGGTTTTTTCATGGGTGCGATGAGCTGCACGCTGACGCAGCTTGCGCAAGATCACCTTCTGGATGGGCTTGAGGCAGAACGCAAGCAGGTAGCCGCAGAGCAGAAGCGCAAGATCCAACCAGGAATGGGTGCCGGGATCAGCCCCTTCCACTTCCATTCTTAAGCAGCATCCGAGTGCCACGAAGACCAGCCCTATCAGCAGGGCGATCATCCAGGATTTTGAAACAAGCGGTTGCGACGCGGCTGGCCTCATCGACGTGTTCCCGAAATGCACTCGGACGGCAGGATAAAGTGTCAGAAGTTGGGCTGCCAATAGCGCGACAAGTTCCGGATACCCTGACAGTTTCATCTTGCAGCGAAGGGAGGGCTCAAGGTGCGCTGGTCTCGCGGGGAAGCGCGAACAGGCCAATTGGGTTTTCGCCAGCCGTTACAGTGAACGAAAAGGCTGGCTACTGGAGGCGTTTCAAGGCGTCTGGTTTTTGTCGGGTGCAGTCAGGCCGGCCTGGATACGCTGGTAAATCTCCTCGCGATGCACGGCAACATCCTTAGGTGCGTTGATGCCGATTCGTACTTGCTGGCCGCTAACGCCCAGAATGGTGATCGTAATGTCATCACCGATGTTTATGCTTTCACCGACTTTGCGGGTGAGTATAAGCATGGACTTCTCCTTGAATTACTTTTAAGGACACATGTTTCAGACAGGGTAGGTGTCGGATGTGTGTAGCTTACTGCGAAGCGCTTCCCTGTGACTGCCTCTTTTGAGACGCATAGAGGCGACATTAATTCCCATGGCGGTATCATACAGGTCGCGATACATGATTCGCATTGTTTAAGCCAACGTTTATGACGGCCAGAATAGACAGTGAATGGTAAAGTTGCCTCTTTGATCCTCAAAGGAGCAGGGCAGTGCGTAAAGTAGCGATGGCAATTGTGGTGTTGGCGTTGGCCGGATGCGGTGAAGGTAAGTCGGTCGACGCCCCCAAGGCCAAGCCTGCCGTGACCGAAAGCCTGCCGCAAACCGGTGCGATTGCCGCTCAGGAATGGGATATACGGGTCGGCCCGCCGGACCATAAGCTGCAGGCGATCACCGACCTGACCGCTTGGTTGCTGGAGCACGGGTTCAATTTCTACATCGTGAAAGTCGACGGCAAGGATGAGGTGCTATTGGGGCCGTTCGCGACCAAAGCCGAGGCCGAAGCCAAGCAGGAGCTGCTAAACGAAAAAATGGCGCGGGCCAAGAAAAACGACACCGTGTCGGAGATTATCGAACACAAGGCTGCGCAGTAGCGGGCGAAGTGGGCGGCCCCCCCGCCCACAGTCAGCCGCAGGCCTTCAGGTTGACCGGGCCGACGAATTCATTACCACGTCCCATCACGCACGCCACTGTCTGGTTGCGCTGGCGCTCCCAGGTTTGCACCGGATAGGTCTTGTTCCAGGCTTCATACAATTGCCGGTCCTGCTTCGACAGGCGCAGGCCATACTGCTTGCTCATATAAAAATACGTGCGTGCGATCATCCCGCGAATGGACGGGCGCGGCATGACTTTCTTCGCCTTGAAGTCCACCTGGGTCAGGCATGAGCCGTACTGCCCGCTTTGCACCGGCAGCCAGCCAAAACTGAAGTTGTTACGGTCACCATTCACTTCGCCGATGCTCGGCACCAGGTTGTGCAGGTCTGCCTCGGCGCGCTTGAACACCTCATCATGGCGCGTGCAGTTTTTTCGCCCGCCATTTTGCCAACATTGGCGCTGATGTCCGATTTGCCAGGCCGGCACGATGTGTTCCCACTCAATGCGTGCAGCGCGGTTGGCGTTTTTGCGGGGGATGTAACCGCAGGCTTTCAGGTTCACCCGGTTACCGGTGTATTTGCAGCCGCAATAAAATTCGGTGGATTGCGGCGCGTAGAGCTTCCAGGCGATTTTCTTGGCTTCGCTGAAGGTGCGAGGGGCTTGGGCGTTGGCGGTGAAGGCTAAAAACAGACAGCACACAGCAATAAAACGGGCACTCACAATCAATCTTCCTTCGGCACAACCCAAAAAATCTGCACGCCACCGTCGTCCCGATAGGCGAGGGTGACGTTGTCATTTTCTGCAATATCTTCCAGTAAACGTTGCCAATCGTTCTCCGGTTCCTCGGGTAAACGGAAGATCAACGCCGCCTTGGCTTTCTGCGCGTTGGTCGAGTTGATGATTTTTTGCACGCGGATAGCCAGGCGCTGATAGGCGTCAGGCGCTGCAGGTGCTGCGGAAGAGGGCTTTGCCACAGAGCATTCCTTAATGGGCTGTACGCACATACAGTATTTAACTGTAGGCAATTTCGCAACTGCTTAAATTTCAAGAAGTTCGTCTGACAGCGAATCAGGGAGTTTGTTGAGGTTCGGGGGGGGGAGGGGCTGAATGTGGCGAGGGAGCTTGCTCCCGCTCGGGTGCGTAGCGCCCGCAAGTATTTTGGGCCGCTTCGCAGCCCAGCGGGAGCAAGCTCCCTCGCCACAAAAGCATCTTTCTACAGATGAATCAGCAGGGATCAGTATTCCCAGAAGATCCGTTGCAGTTCCTTGCTGTCCTGGGTCTTGGTCAGGGCGACCATGGCCAGGATGCGGGCTTTCTGCGGGTTCAGGTCAAGGGCGGCGACCCAGTCGTATTTGTCGTCTGGCTGTTCGGCGTTACGCAGAACCATGCCACCGGCGTTGACGTGGGAAGAGCGAATGATCTGCACGCCTTGTTTACGCAATTCCACCAGCGCTGGAACGACCTTGGACGATACTGACCCATTGCCGGTACCGGCGTGAATGATCGCTTTGGCGCCCGCTTGGGCCAATGCCTTGTAGGCAGTGTCGCTCACGTTGCCATAGCCGTAGGCAATTTCAACGTCAGGCAGGCTTTTGATGGTCTTGATGTCGAACTCAGAATCCATGGTGTGACGCTTGGCCGGCAGGCGGAACCAGTAGGATTTGCCCTCGACGACCATGCCCAGAGGGCCCCATGGGCTCTTGAACGCTTCGGTCTTGATGTTGATCATCTTGCTGACGTCGCGGCCCGATTGGATCTCGTCGTTCATGGTCACCAGCACGCCTTTGCCCCGTGCATCCTTGCTACCCGCTACCGCAACCGCGTTGTACAGGTTGAGCATGCCGTCTGCCGACATGGCGGTGCCTGGGCGCATGGAGCCGACGACCACGATAGGCTTGTCGGTTTTTTCCACCAGGTTCAGGAAGTAGGCAGTTTCTTCAAGGGTGTCTGTGCCGTGGGTGATCACGATGCCGTCCACGTCCTTGCTGTCGGCCAATTCGGCGACACGGCGACCCAGTTGCAGAAGGTTTTCGTTATTGATGCTTTCCGACGCAATTTGCATCACTTGTTCGCCGCGAACATTGGCGATCTGGCTAAGCTCAGGAACGCCGGCGATCAGTTGTTCGATGCCGACTTTGGCCGCCTGGTAGGTGGCACTGTTGGCCGCACTGGCGCCGGCGCCAGCGATGGTACCGCCGGTGGCGAGGATGACTACGTTGGACAGTTTGGTCTTGCTTTCGACTTCCTTTGCCTGGGCGGCAACGGGGAACAGCAGCAGAAGGGCCAGGGCGCCCGGAATGACGTTCTTCAATGCAGATTTCATTATTTTTCTCTCTGGTTTTTGATGAGTGCTGTAGCAGGTTCATCTAGAACACCCGGGCGGTTCTGAACGCCGCGAGGTGCTGAGAAAGAGCAGGATTTGTACCAGACTGAGCATGTTGGTTTTTATAAATTAACTTATTGATTTAAAACAACTTAACCTAAGATTTTAGTTTCATGGGGCTTGGCGCTGTCCGGCTTTCCGAACGCGAAGGGTTGTGGTGTTCGGTTGTCCGAAAGCGATCACGATATGTCCGAGCGCTGTGGTCGATCATTCGCAGTGCAGTCTGTCGTTTCAGCGAACGGCAGAAACGGCGAGCTGGCTTAAACCTATCAGCGGTCGGTCGCTCAAGGGAGAGCTTGGAGGGCGCCAATGAAAGGCTTGCTGCTACCGTTGACAAATCTCGACAAGGTTCTCATAGTTTGCTCAACGCAAACGTTTGCGAGATGTTTCACTGCGCCCTTGGCGCATCGTGACAGCTCGTATCAGCCGCCCAGATGGGAGGGCTGCCGAAGGGCTCTTCGGTGCAAGCGTTGCTCACAATAATCATAAGATCGGAGTGAACCCATGAAGCTGCCATTTGCTGGACGTCTTCTTGCTGTTGCTGTGCTTGCTGCCGCATCCGCCGCTTTGCCTCTCTCTTCTGCATTTGCCGAGGACGCTGCCAAAACGCCTACCGTGGGTTTGGTCATGAAGTCCCTTGCCAATGAGTTTTTCGTCACCATGACCGACGGTGCGAAGGATTACCAGAAAGCGCACCCAACAGAATTCAAGTTGATCTCCAACGGCATCAAGAACGAAACCGATACCAGCGCGCAGATCGCCATTGTCAACGAAATGATCAACGCCAAGGTTGATGCGCTTGTCATTGCTCCCGCCGACTCCAAGGCACTCGCCAGTGTGCTGAAAAAGGCTTCCGATGCCGGTATCAAGGTGGTCAACATCGACAATCGCCTGGACCCGGAAGTACTCAAAAGCAAAAACCTCGATATTCCGTTTGTAGGCCCGGATAACCGCAAAGGCTCCAAGCTGGTGGGCGACTACCTGGCCAAGCAACTGGCCGCCGGTGACAAGGTCGGCATCATTGAGGGCGTACCCACTACCACCAATGCCCAGCAGCGCACCGCAGGCTTCAAGGATGCGATGGACGCGGCAGGCATGAAGATTGTTTCCACCCAATCCGGTAACTGGGAAATCGACCAAGGCAACAAGATCGCGGCAGCGATGCTGAGCGAAACGCCGGATATCAAGGCGCTGTTGGCCGGTAACGACAACATGGCCCTGGGCGCTGTTTCCGCCGTGCGTGCGGCAGGCAAGGCCGGCAAGGTGTTGGTGGTAGGTTACGACAACATTGATGCGATCAAACCAATGCTCAAGGACGGCCGTGTGTTGGCCACCGCTGACCAGGCCGCCGCCCAGCAAGCCGTGTTCGGTATCCAGAACGCGCTGAAGCTGGTCAAGGGTGAGAAAGTCGATGCCAAAGATGGCGTGATCGAAACCCCGGTCGAACTCGTCATCAAGCAGTAATCCTGGCAGTACCCAACAGCGCCCGCTCGTCCTGAGCGGGCGCCTGGAGATTTTCCTATGTCATCTTCCGCCCCGAACGCTGTCCTCTCGGTCAGCGGTATCGGTAAGACCTATGCCCAACCGGTTCTGTCCGACATCACCCTGACGCTCAATCGCGGGGAAGTGTTGGCGCTGACCGGTGAGAACGGCGCAGGCAAAAGTACCTTGTCGAAGATCATCGGCGGCCTGGTCACGCCCACCACCGGGCACATGCAATTCAACGGTCAGGATTATCGCCCCGCCAGCCGCACCCAGGCCGAAGCCTTGGGCGTGCGCATGGTCATGCAGGAACTCAACCTGCTGCCGACGCTGACCGTGGCTGAAAACCTGTTCCTGGATAACCTGCCGAGCCGCTGTGGCTGGATCAGCCGCAAACAACTGCGCAAAGCCGCGATCGAAGCCATGGCCCAAGTCGGCCTGGACGCGATCGACCCGGACACACTGGTAGGCAGCCTGGGCATTGGTCACCAGCAAATGGTCGAGATCGCTCGTAACCTGATCGGCGACTGCCATGTATTGATCCTCGACGAGCCCACGGCGATGCTTACTGCTCGTGAAGTCGAGATGCTGTTTGAACAAATCACGCGCCTGCAGGCTCGAGGCGTGGCGATCATTTATATTTCGCACCGGCTCGAAGAGTTGGCCCGTGTCGCCCAGCGCATTGCGGTATTGCGCGACGGCAAGCTGGTCTGCGTCGAGCCGATGGCCAATTACAACAGTGAGCAGTTGGTGACCTTGATGGTCGGTCGCGAACTGGGTGAACACATCGATTTGGGCCCGCGCACCATCGGAGGCCCGGCCTTGACCGTGACGGGCCTGACCCGTTCGGACAAGGTCCGCGATGTGTCCTTTGAAGTGCGCGCCGGTGAAATCTATGGCATTTCCGGCCTGATCGGCGCCGGCCGCACCGAATTGCTGCGCCTGATTTTCGGCGCCGACCCGGCCGACAGCGGCACCGTGGCCTTGGGTTCGCCGGCCAAGGTGGTGAGCATTCGCTCGCCGGTGGACGCGGTCGGTCATGGTATTGCCCTGATCACCGAAGACCGCAAGGGCGAGGGCCTGCTGCTGACCCAGTCCATCAGCGCCAACATCGCCCTGGGCAACATGCCGGAAATTTCCGGCGGGGGCGTCGTCAACAGCCGTAACGAAACCGCTCTGGCCAAGCGCCAGATCGACGCCATGCGAATCCGCAGTTCCAGCCCGACGCAACTGGTGTCCGAGCTGTCGGGTGGTAACCAGCAGAAGGTGGTGATTGGCCGCTGGCTGGAGCGCGACTGCGCAGTAATGCTGTTCGATGAGCCCACCCGCGGTATCGACGTCGGTGCCAAGTTCGATATCTATGCCTTGCTCGGTGAACTGACCCGCCAAGGCAAAGCGCTGGTGGTGGTGTCCAGTGACCTGCGTGAGCTGATGCTGATCTGTGACCGCATCGGTGTGCTGTCCGCCGGGCGCCTGATCGAGACCTTCGAGCGTGACAGCTGGACCCAGGACGAATTGCTCGCCGCCGCCTTTGCCGGCTATCAGAAACGTGATGCGCTGCTCAACGAAGCAGCGCCTAGGAATACCCCATGAAAACAAACATTTCCCCCGGTAAAACTGGCGGCAACTTCTATGGCCTGGGTACTTACCTCGGGCTGGCAGGTGCCTTGCTGGCGATGATTGCGCTGTTCTCGGTGCTCAGCGATCACTTTCTGTCCTATGACACCTTCAGCACCCTGGCCAACCAGATTCCAGACCTGATGGTGCTGGCGGTGGGCATGACCTTCATCCTGATCATTGGCGGCATCGACCTGTCTGTGGGATCGGTACTAGCATTGGCGGCCTCGGCAGTCAGCGTGGCGATCCTGGGCTGGGGCTGGAGCGTGTTGCCCGCCGCCCTGTTGGGCATGGGCTGCGCGGCGTTGGCCGGCACCATCACCGGTTCCATCACGGTGGCCTGGCGCATTCCGTCATTTATCGTATCCCTCGGCGTGCTGGAGATGGCTCGCGGCGTGGCCTACCAGATGACGGGCTCGCGCACCGCTTATATCGGTGACTCGTTTGCCTGGCTGTCCAACCCGATTGCCTTCGGTATTTCCCCGTCGTTCATCATCGCCTTGCTGGTGATCATCGCGGCCCAGTTGGTACTGACCCGTACGGTCTTCGGCCGCTACCTGATCGGCATCGGCACCAACGAAGAAGCGGTGCGCCTGGCGGGTATCAATCCCAAGCCTTACAAGGTCCTGGTGTTCAGCCTGATGGGCCTGTTGGCCGGTGTGGCGGCGCTGTTCCAGATCTCGCGCCTGGAAGCGGCGGACCCGAATGCCGGTTCGGGCCTGGAGCTGCAAGTGATCGCCGCCGTGGTGATCGGTGGCACCAGCCTGATGGGCGGGCGTGGCTCGGTCATCAGTACGTTTTTCGGGGTGTTGATTATTTCGGTCCTGGCCGCCGGGCTGGCGCAGATTGGCGCGACGGAACCGACTAAACGCATCATTACCGGTGCCGTGATCGTGATCGCCGTGGTCCTTGATACTTATCGCAGCCAGCGCGCCAGTCGGCGGGGCTGAACCATGGCAACGATCAAGGATGTGGCAGCGCTTGCAGGTATTTCCTACACCACCGTGTCCCATGTGGTGAACAAGACGCGCCCAGTCAGCGAGCCGGTACGCATCAAGGTCGAGGCGGCGATCAAGCAGTTGGACTACGTGCCCAGTGCCGTCGCACGCTCGCTCAAGGCCAAGACCACGGCCACCATCGGGCTGCTGGTGCCCAACAGCCTCAACCCGTATTTTGCCGAGCTGGCTCGGGGTATCGAGGATTACTGCGAGCGTAATGGCTATTGCGTGATCCTCTGCAACTCGGATGACGACGCAGAGAAACAGCGCAGTTATTTGCGCGTGTTGCTGGAAAAGCGCGTCGACGGCTTGATCGTCACATCCGTGGGCGGTGATGACAGTGGCCTTGCCGCAGGCTTGAGTGCAGTGCGCACGCCCATGGTCATTGTCGACCGGGCGCTGGATGGGATTGATGTGGACCTGGTGCGCATCGATCACGAAGAGGGCGCTTACCTGGCGACCCGGCACTTGCTGGAATTGGGGCACCGGGACATCGCCTGTATCGGCGGCCCTGGGCATACCCGCGTGGCGCAGATGCGCCTGGCGGGTTACCAGCGTGCATTGCGCGAGGCGGGCATCGAGGTGTTGGCCAGTCGTACCCTGGAAAGCGATTTCACCAGCACGGGCGGGTATGCCGCAGCTGTACAGTTATTATCGCAACACCCGCCCAGCGCGATTTTCGCCAGCAACGATATGATTGGTTTTGGCGTGCTGCGCGCCGCCGCCGAGCGCAATGTGCGGGTGCCGGGCGAGCTGTCGGTGATCGGTTTCGATGACATCCAGATGGGGCGCTACGTCTATCCGGCGCTGACGACGGTAGGCCAGTCGATCCTGCAGTTGGGCGAGACTGCGGCCGAATTATTACTGCAACGAATAGCAACACCCCAACTGCCGATCGATCAACGTATCGTGACGCCCAGTATTGTTTTGCGTGAGTCGACCGCGCCATTGGCTGATGTGTTCGCCCAATACCGCTGAACCGAATTGATGAGTACTGATGTATGCCAGCAAAAGTAGTGGTAATAGGCAGCTTGAACATGGACCTGGTCACCCGCGCCAGTCGCTTGCCGCGTGCCGGTGAAACCCTGATCGGCCAGACATTCTCCACTGTGCCCGGCGGCAAGGGCGCCAACCAGGCCGTCGCCTCGGCACGCCTGGGGGCGACTGTCGCAATGGTTGGGTGCATCGGTACCGACGCCTATGGCAGCCAATTGCGCGATGCGCTGCTGGTGGAAGGGATCGATTGCCAGGCAGTCAGCACGGTGGACGGCTCCAGCGGTGTGGCGTTGATCGTGGTCGATGACAGCAGCCAGAACGCCATTGTCATTGTGGCCGGCAGCAACGGTGAGCTGACGCCTGCGTCGCTGCGAACGTGCGACGCTGTGCTGCAGGCGGCAGACGTGATCATCTGCCAGCTTGAGGTGCCGATGGAGACCGTTGGGTATGCGCTCAAGCGGGGTCGCGAGCTGGGCAAGACCGTCATTCTCAACCCGGCCCCGGCAAGCGGACCATTGCCCGCTGACTGGTATGCCTCGATCGATTATCTGATCCCCAATGAAAGCGAGGCCAGTGCTCTGAGCGGCGTAGCGGTCGACTCCCTCGACAGTGCCAAGGTCGCCGCGACCGCGCTGATCCAGGCGGGTGCTGGCAAGGTCATCATTACCCTGGGCGCCCAGGGCGCGCTGTTTGCCGACGGCAAGAGCTTTGAGCACCTGGTGGCGCCGAAGGTCAAGGCGGTGGATACCACCGCTGCTGGCGATACCTTTGTCGGTGGCTTTGCCGCCGCGCTGGCCGCGGGCCAGAGCGAAGCCGAGGCGATCCGTTTTGGCCAGGTGGCGGCGGCGTTGTCAGTGACACGCGCCGGCGCTCAGCCTTCCATTCCTACGCTGCACGACGTACAAGGTTTTGTGCCCGCATGAAAAAGACACCTTTGCTGAATATCGCCCTGTCGCGCGTGATCGCGTCCCTGGGCCACGGTGACATTCTGGTCATCGGCGATGCCGGCCTGCCGGTACCTCCCGGCGTCGAATTGATCGACCTGGCACTGACCCAGGGCATCCCGGACTTCATTAGCACCTTGCGCATCGTGCTTAGCGAAATGCAGGTGGAAAGCCATGTTCTGGCAGAAGAGATCCTGCTGAAGCAACCGCCCGCGCTGACCGCGCTAAATACGCTCACAGAGCAGGCTGCACTGGGCGAGCGACGCCTGCTCAGCCATGACCAATTCAAGCAATTGAGCCGCAATGCCCGCGCTGTGGTGCGCACTGGCGAGTGCCAGCCGTACTGCAATATCGCGCTGGTGTCCGGCGTAACGTTCTAGCGTCCCCCCTATGACAAGGAGTGCTTTATGCAACGTGGTCTACCTACCCTGAAAAACCTGTTCCGGAGTGTTCTGCTTTTGTCCGCGCTCACTGCTGCAAGCGCCCAAGCGGCGGAAAAAATCGACCTGATCATCGATACCGACCCGGGTGCCGATGACGTGGTGGCCTTGCTGTTCGCCATGGCCTCGCCGGAGGAGTTGAGCATTCGTGCGCTGACCACCGTCGCCGGCAATGTGCGCCTGGACAAGACCTCCCGCAACGCGCGCCTGGCGCGCGAGTGGGCAGGTCGCGAGGACATCCCGGTGTACGCAGGTGCGCCAGCGCCGTTGTTGCGCAAACCGATCTACGCCGAGAATATCCATGGCAAGGAAGGCATCTCGGGCGTCACGGTGCATGAACCGAAAAAAGGCCTGGCCGAAGGCAATGCCGTCGACTACCTGATCAAGACCCTGAGCAGCGCCAAGCCGCACAGCATCACCATCGCCATGCTCGGCCCGCAGACCAACCTGGCACTGGCACTGACTCAAGCGCCCGAAATCACCCAGGGCATCAAGGAAGTGGTCGTGATGGGCGGGGCCCACTTCAACGGCGGCAATATCACCCCAGTGGCCGAGTTCAACCTGTTCGCCGATCCGGTGGCGGCGGAGATCGTGCTCAAAAGCGGTGTGAAGTTGACCTACCTGCCGTTGGACGTGACCCATAAAGTCCTCACCAGCGACGCCCGCCTGAAGAAGATTGCGGACCTGAACAACAACGCGAGCAAGGTCGTCAGCAGTATTCTGAATGAGTACGTCAAAGGCGATATGGAGCACTACGGCATTCCGGGTGGCCCGGTCCATGACGCTACCGTGGTGGCGTACCTGCTCAAGCCTTCGCTGTTCAGCGGTCGTGAGGCTAATATGGTGGTCGACAGCCGCGAAGGCCCGACCTTCGGCCAGACCATCGTCGATTGGTATGACGGCCTCAAGCAGCCGAAGAATGTGTTCTGGGTTGAGAATGGCGACGCCCAGGGCTTCTTCGATCTGCTGACCGAGCGCCTGGCGCGTCTGAAGTAAGTTAGCGGGGCGGCGCTCGTCGCCCGGTTCTATTCGCGCTCTTGGGCGCCCATGTAGTCGGCCGGGTATTTCTCGAATATCTGGCCGATGAACGCTTGTGCCGCCTGGGTGCCCAGTTCCTTGACCAACAGGTCGATACCAATGATCGCCAGTTCTTCCGGGCTTCCGGGGCTGTAGGAACTTTGCCCTTGGGGCCACTTGGCTTTGATGTCGGCTTGAAGCGTTACGGTGGTCATGGAAATCTCACGGGCTGAAAAATGCGGGGGCAATGCACTGGAACGCCGTTCCAGAGGGGCGCAGTTAAGCATTTTGTACGGCATTTGGCACTGCTACTTAGGCATGAAGCAGCGGCTGTGCGACACTGTTGGCCTGTTAAATGGCCGGGAAACACCGCGTGCAAATCGATTTGAGCAATCCCGACAACCTGACGCTGGACGCCGTGCGCCAATTGATTGGCAGCGCCAGTGATGACGAACATACCCAGTTGCGGGTGACCAAAGAAGGCATCGCCTACATTTCTTCCGGCGTAGTCGGGGGGGCTGATATCGCTGGCCTGGTGTTTCGCCTGGAGACCTGGGCCAAAGGTTCCGGCTATGTCGGCAACGTGGCGGCCAGCGATGAAGTCTGGGTCATGCAGATTTTCAACGCGCTGAAGCAGAATTGGCCTACTCCTTCGTCGGACTACATCGATATCTACTGAATACGTTCATATCTAGTCACGATTCACCAAGCGATTGCAGGCCGTGACTCAGGCAGACTTGCCCACAGGCGGTTAACGTCTTGAAACCAATCGCTTTGAATGCTGTCGCACGATCTCTGTCCACTTTTTATCATAGGAGGCTTCATGCCTTGGAAGCTCGCATCATTCGGTACTTTGTTGGCTGCGCTCGCGTTGGCGGGTTGCAGTACCCCGGGTGCCTCTGAGCCAGGCAAAGCTGCCACTGTGACCGATGCCGGTCATAGCCGCTGTGAGTCGAAGGCCGCAGAGTTCGCCATCGGCCAGAAAGCCTCGCCCCAGTTGCTGGAGCAAGCACGCACGCGTGCTGGCGCGCAGAATGCACGCATCCTCAAGCCCAACGACATGGTCACGCTGGAGTATCGCTCTGACCGCCTGAACCTGAACACCGACGACAATCTGGTGATCAACCGGGTTAACTGCGGCTGATACGGCTTTTGCATCGCCCATAAAAAACCCCGTCACATGGACGGGGTTTTTTTAGCTCAGCGGAGAATTACTCGCCGCGAACCTGTGCAGCTTGCATACCCTTTTGGCCTTTCTCAGCCACGAAGGAAACGGTTTGGCCTTCTTTCAGGCTTTTGAAACCGTCGCTTTCGATAGCTTTGAAGTGTACGAACAGGTCGTCACCGCCACCTTGAGGAGTGATGAAGCCGAAGCCTTTTTCATCGTTGAACCATTTAACGGTGCCGGTTTGGCGATTAGACATGGTGTATCTCCAAGAAACATATATTTTCAGTAGTGCTGTGCTGCTCAGGCCAACTGGGCACACAGGGCTATCATAGTCGAAATGTTCGGCTTGGGAGCCCCCCCAAGGCACTGTTTGCTAATCAATCGCTTTGCGTTTGACTCGTTGTTGGGCTGAAAGCCCCGATTTACGGGGCTTTGCGACGAAATATCAGCTGTTAAAAAAAGCCGTAAAACCTGCATAATTTGTGTGAAATGGCAGTTTTCAGGCCGTTTTTTCAGCGAAATGACCGTCGAATCATCAGCCAATCTTACTTTTTCTTCACCACTTTGCAGGACGAAATAGCCGCGACCGCTTTGTTTCTAAGCTCCGGGCTGGCGTTCTGGTTGGTCATCAATTCCTTGATCTCGGCAGTGCTCAATTCGGCATTGATCTTGTCAGCGCCACATTCACAGTGGGCTTTGGCAGTTTTGACGTCCACGTTCCGGCTGGCGGCGGCACTGCAGTCGCTGACGAAGGCGTCACGGGCGCCAACTGGCCAGTTGGAAGGGGCTGCAGCCTGCGCGCCGAGGGAAAGGAGGCTCAGGGTAGCGGCGACAGCGAGGGTAGAGGTAAAACGCATCATGGGATGCTCCTTTGGGTCGAGGACGAACGGCGATTCTCAGTGGCTTTGAGGCCCTGCGTACAGCTCAAGTTCACTTTTGCAGCTATAAAGCCATGAATTGCTATTTACCCAGCGCTTGGCCGACGCGATGACCGTTCATCTGTGCTAGCATCCTTGCCTGGCTATTTCCGGGCGCGCCATTTGCCGCCTTGCCAGGTTCTTTTTGTTCACTCCAGTCACTCTGGTTCGATTATCGGTTGGCCGAAAGGCTCCTGCCGCTGTAAGGCAGGCGTTCATTATTGAGCGGCCTGGTGTTGGATCTTGTACTGGCTCATCCCAACCCACGTGACCTTTGGTAGGGGTCACCACTAGGAGAGGAGGCGCCATGCCAACTATTACTCTTCCCGACGGCAGTCAGCGTTCATTCGATCATCCGGTTTCCGTAGCCGAGGTCGCCGCATCCATTGGTGCTGGCCTGGCCAAGGCCACCGTGGCCGGCAAGGTCGACGGCAAGCTGGTTGACGCCAGCGACCTGATCACCAGCGACGCCAGCCTGCAAATCATCACGCCCAAGGATCAAGAGGGGCTGGAGATCATTCGCCACTCTTGCGCGCACTTGATTGGCCATGCGGTCAAGCAACTGTATCCAACCGCCAAGATGGTGATCGGCCCGGTCATTGAAGAAGGCTTCTATTACGACATCGCCTATGAGCGTCCTTTTACTCCGGACGACCTGGCGGCCATCGAGCAGCGCATGCACGCGCTGATCGAAAAAGATTATGACGTCATCAAGAAAGTCACCCCGCGTGCCGAAGTGATCGACGTGTTTAGTGCACGTGGCGAGGACTACAAGCTGCGCCTGGTAGAAGACATGCCGGACGAGCAGGCCATGGGGCTGTACTACCACGAAGAATACGTGGATATGTGCCGTGGCCCGCACGTGCCGAACACGCGCTTTCTCAAATCGTTCAAGCTGACCAAGCTCTCCGGTGCCTACTGGCGCGGTGACGCCAAGAACGAACAGCTGCAACGGATCTACGGCACGGCCTGGGCTGACAAGAAGCAACTGGCCGCCTATATCCAGCGCATCGAAGAAGCTGAAAAACGCGACCACCGCAAGATCGGCAAGCGCCTGAACCTGTTCCACCTTCAGGAAGAAGCGCCGGGCATGGTGTTCTGGCACCCGAATGGCTGGACCCTGTACCAGGTGCTTGAGCAGTACATGCGCAAGGTGCAGCGCGAAAACGGTTACCTGGAGATCAAGACTCCCCAGGTGGTTGATCGCAGCCTGTGGGAGAAATCCGGGCACTGGGCCAACTACGCCGACAACATGTTCACCACCCAGTCGGAAAACCGCGACTACGCCATCAAGCCGATGAACTGCCCATGCCACGTGCAGGTATTCAATCAGGGCCTGAAGAGCTACCGCGAGTTGCCGATGCGCCTGGCCGAGTTCGGTGCCTGCCACCGTAACGAACCATCGGGTGCGCTGCACGGCATCATGCGGGTGCGTGGCTTCACCCAGGACGACGCCCACATCTTCTGCACCGAAGAGCAGATGCAGGCCGAGTCCGCAGCGTTCATCAAGCTGACCATGGACGTTTATCGCGATTTCGGCTTTACCGAAGTCGAGATGAAGCTGTCCACTCGTCCGGAAAAACGCGTCGGTTCCGACGAGCTATGGGATCGCGCCGAAGCGGCATTGGCCGCTGCGCTTGACAGTGCGGGCCTTGCGTACGATCTGCAGCCGGGTGAGGGCGCGTTCTACGGTCCGAAGATCGAGTTCTCGCTCAAAGATTGCCTTGGCCGTGTCTGGCAGTGTGGTACCCTGCAGCTCGATTTTAACCTGCCGATCCGTCTGGGAGCCGAATACGTCTCCGAAGACAACAGCCGTAAACACCCGGTTATGCTGCACCGGGCGATCCTCGGTTCGTTCGAACGGTTCGTCGGTATCCTGATCGAGCACTACGAGGGCGCGTTCCCTGCGTGGCTGGCTCCGACCCAGGCAGTGATCATGAATATCACTGATAAACAGGCAGATTTTGCCGCTGAAGTTGAAAAAACTCTCAACGAAAGCGGATTTCGTGCCAAGTCCGACTTGAGAAATGAAAAGATCGGCTTTAAAATCCGCGAGCATACTTTGCTCAAGGTTCCCTATCTTTTGGTTATCGGAGATCGGGAAGTCGAGATGCAGACTGTCGCTGTGCGTACTCGTGAAGGTGCTGACCTGGGCTCGATGCCCGTCGCCCAGTTCGCTGAGTTCCTCGCGCAAGCGGTTTCCCGGCGTGGTCGCCCAGATTCGGAGTAATTATTATTAAGCGTGAAATGAGACAAGATAAACGAGCTGCACCGAAAGCCCCGATCAACGAGAATATCTCGGCACGCGAGGTTCGGTTAATTGGCGCTGATGGCGAGCAGATTGGCATCGTCTCGATTGATGAAGCGCTTCGTATTGCAGAAGAGTCCAAGCTGGACCTGGTGGAAATCTCCGCCGATGCAATCCCACCTGTTTGTCGGGTGATGGACTACGGCAAATCGATCTTCGAAAAGAAGAAGCAGGTTGCCGCAGCGAAGAAGAACCAGAAGCAGATTCAAGTAAAAGAAATCAAGTTTCGTCCAGGGACGGAGGAAGGGGATTACCAGGTAAAACTGCGCAACCTGGTACGTTTCCTGAGTGATGGGGACAGGGCCAAGGTATCCTTGCGATTCCGCGGCCGTGAGATGGCCCACCAGGAGCTGGGGATGGAACTCCTCAAGCGGGTTGAAGCTGACCTGCTGGAGTACGGTTCGGTCGAACAGCATCCTAAGATGGAAGGACGCCAGCTTATTATGGTCATCGCCCCGAAAAAGAAGAAGTAATCAACAGGGCACGGCAGGCCTTCTGATTATGTTTATCAACTGAATGCGGAGTACCGAACATGCCAAAGATGAAAACTAAAAGTGGTGCTGCTAAGCGGTTTCTGAAAACTGCTAACGGCATCAAGCACAAGCACGCTTTCAAGAGCCACATCCTGACCAAAATGTCGACCAAGCGTAAGCGTCAACTGCGCGGTAGCAGCTTGCTGCATCCGTCTGACGTGGCAAAAGTCGAGCGCATGCTGCGCCTTCGTTAATTTTGGTTCAAGAATAGAGGAAGTAACTCATGGCTCGTGTAAAGCGTGGCGTCATGGCCCGTAAGCGTCACAAAAAAATTCTGAAACTTGCTAAAGGTTACTACGGCGCGCGTTCACGCGTATTCCGTGTTGCCAAGCAAGCGGTAATCAAGGCAGGCCAATACGCCTACCGTGACCGTCGTCAGAAAAAACGTCAGTTCCGCGCTCTGTGGATCGCTCGTATCAACGCCGGTGCACGTGTTAACGGTCTGTCCTACAGCCGTTTCATCGCTGGCCTGAAAAAAGCGTCCATCGAAATCGACCGTAAGGTTCTGGCTGAACTGGCCGTGAACGAAAAAGCGGTGTTTGCTGCGATTGTCGAGAAAGCTAAAGCCTCCTTGGCTTAAGTACCCCCGACAGTCACCCTGGGCTACTCCTGTGGCCCAAGGTGGTAAACGTCATAAATAGGGGAAGAGCCTTCAAGCTCTTCCCCTATTTTGTATCTGGAGTCTGTACATGGAAAACCTGGACGCGCTCGTCGCCCAAGCCCTTGAGGCTGTGCAAAGCGCTGAAGATGTAAATGCCCTGGAGCAAATCCGGGTTCACTACCTTGGCAAGAAAGGTGAATTGACTCAGGTGATGAAGACCCTGGGAAATCTGCCCGCTGAAGAGCGTCCGCAAGTCGGTGCGCTGATCAACGTCGCCAAGGAGCGTGTCACAGAGGTTCTCAATGCGCGCAAGGCGTCGCTCGAGGAGGCCGATCTTGCGGCCAAGCTCGCCGCCGAGTCCATTGACGTGACCTTGCCTGGTCGTGGCCAGGCGTCGGGCGGTCTGCATCCGATCACCCGGACTCTGGAACGTATCGAACAGTTCTTCACCCACATCGGCTACGGCATTGCCGAAGGCCCTGAGGTCGAAGACGACTACCACAACTTCGAGGCACTCAACATCCCAGGCCATCACCCGGCCCGGTCGATGCACGACACCTTCTATTTCAACGCCAACATGCTGCTGCGCACCCATACCTCGCCGGTACAGGTCCGCACCATGGAAGCGAACAAGCCGCCGATCCGCATTGTCTGCCCAGGCCGTGTGTACCGTAGCGACTCGGATATCACCCATTCGCCGATGTTCCACCAGGTCGAAGGCCTGCTGGTTGATCGCGATATCAATTTCGCCGACCTCAAAGGCACCATCGAAGAGTTCCTGCGGGTGTTCTTCGAAAAAGAGTTGGCGGTACGTTTCCGTCCTTCGTTCTTCCCGTTCACCGAGCCATCCGCTGAAGTCGACATGGAATGCGTGATGTGCAGCGGTAAAGGCTGCCGTGTGTGCAAGCAGACCGGCTGGCTGGAAGTGATGGGCTGCGGCATGGTTCACCCCAACGTGCTGCGCATGTCCGGGATCGATCCGGAAGAGTTCTCGGGCTTTGCCTTCGGCATGGGCGTTGAGCGTCTGGCCATGCTGCGTTACGGCGTGAACGACTTGCGTCTGTTCTTCGACAACGACTTGCGGTTCCTCGCGCAATTTCGCTAGTCGTAACGAATCTTTAGGAGAGCAGGATGAAATTCAGTGAACAATGGCTGCGTGGTTGGGTAAGCCCGCAGGTAGATCGCGACGAGCTGGTTGCTCGCCTGTCGATGGCCGGTCTTGAGGTCGATAGCGTTACGCCGGCCGCCGGTGTTTTCAGTGGCGTGGTGGTGGGCGAGGTGTTGAGCACCGAGCAGCACCCGGATGCCGACAAATTGCGTGTGTGCCAGGTCAGCAACGGCTCGGAAACCTTTCAGGTCGTGTGCGGAGCGCCTAATGTGCGCCCGGGCCTGAAGATCCCGTTCGCTATGATCGGCGCCCAGTTGCCGGGCGACTTCAAGATCAAGAAGGCCAAGCTGCGTGGCGTTGAATCCAACGGCATGCTGTGCTCGCAGGCCGAGCTGCAAGTGGGTGAGGGCAATGATGGCCTGATGGAGCTGCCGGCCGACGCGCCAGTGGGTCAGGACATCCGTGTTTACCTGGAACTGGAAGACGCCAGCATTGAGGTCGACCTGACCCCCAACCGCGGCGACTGCCTGTCCCTGGCTGGCCTGGCCCGTGAAGTGGGCGCGCTGTACAACGCACCTGTCACTCGTCCAGTGGTCGCTGCCGTACCGGCGGTACACGACGAAGTACGCTCGATTGAGGTACTGGCACCAAACGCCTGCCCGCGTTACCTGGGGCGTGTGATCCGTAACGTGGACCTGTCCAAGCCAACCCCGCTGTGGATGGTCGAGCGCCTGCGTCGTGCCGATGTACGCAGCATCGACGCCGCCGTCGACATCACCAACTACGTGATGCTGGAACTCGGCCAGCCGTTGCATGCGTTTGATCTTGCCGAAATCAATGGCGGCATCCGCGTGCGTATGGCCGAAGAAGGCGAGAAGCTGGTGCTGCTCGATGGCCAGGAAGTCAGCCTGCGTGCCGACACTCTGGTCATCGCCGACCACACACGTGCCCTGGCAATTGCCGGCGTGATGGGTGGCGAGCACAGCGGTGTATCCGCGACCACCCGTGACGTATTCCTTGAAAGCGCGTTCTTCGACCAGATCGCGATCGCTGGCAAGGCTCGTTCCTACGGCCTGCACACCGATGCGTCGCACCGCTACGAGCGTGGCGTGGACTGGAAACTCGCCCGTGAAGCCATGGAGCGCGCTACCGGCCTGCTGCTGGAAATCACCGGTGGTGAAGCCGGCCCGATTACCGAAACCGTCAACGAACAGTTCCTGCCGTCGATTGCACCGATCACCTTGCGTGCCAAAAGCGTTGAGCAAATGCTCGGCCTGGTCATCGAACCGGCTGAAATCGAGCAACTGCTTTCCGCGCTCGGCCTGGGTATTTCTACGGGCGGGGAAGGGCAGTGGCAAGTTGCAGTACCTAGCCATCGCTTCGACATCAGTCTGGAAGTCGACCTGATCGAAGAGCTGGCGCGCCTGTACGGTTACAACCGCCTGCCGGTTCGCTATCCGCAAGCACGCCTGGCACCGCAACCGAAGGCCGAAGCGCGTGCGCATCTGCCTGAACTGCGCCGCCTGCTGGTAGCCCGTGGTTATCAGGAAGCTGTGACCTATAGCTTCATCGATCCAAAACAGTTCGAGTTGTTCAACCCTGGTGTTCAACCGCTGTTGTTGGCCAACCCGATCTCCAACGATATGGCCGCCATGCGTTCGTCGCTGTGGCCGGGCCTGGTGAAGGCTCTTTCCCACAACCTGAACCGCCAGCAAGACCGCGTGCGTCTGTTCGAAAGCGGCTTGCGTTTCGTCGGCCAGCTTGATGGCTTGAAGCAAGAGCCGATGCTGGCGGGCGTCGTCTGCGGCAGCCGTCTGCCGGAAGGCTGGGCGCAAGGCCGTGAGGTCGTGGACTTCTTCGACGTCAAGGCAGACGTGGAAGCGGTGCTCGGCTTTGCCGGTGCGTTGGACGCCTTTACGTTCGTGCCGGGTAGCCACCCAGCCTTGCATCCAGGCCAGACTGCACGTATCGAGCGTGAAGGTCGCCTGGTGGGCTTTGTGGGCGCCATTCACCCAGAACTGTCGAAAACCTTGGGGCTGGACCGTCCAGTCTTCGTGTTTGAGCTAGTCTTAGCTGAAGTTGCGTCGGGCAAGATGCCTAAATTCAGCGAGTTGTCGCGCTTCCCTGAAGTGCGTCGCGACCTGGCCCTGATCGCCGACCGTGAAGTCGCCGCCACTGCGGTTCTGGATGTAATCCGTGAAAATGCAGGGGAATGGCTGACAGACCTCAGGCTATTTGACGTCTATCAGGGTAAAGGCATTGATCCGCATAGAAAAAGCCTTGCAGTTGGCTTGACCTGGCAGCATCCATCGCGCACTCTTAATGACGATGAGGTGAATACCACGACGCAAAATATCCTCACCTCGCTCGAACAAAGGTTGAACGCCACGTTAAGGAAGTGACGTATGGGGGCTTTGACGAAAGCTGAGATGGCGGAACGTCTGTACGAAGAGTTGGGTCTGAACAAGCGCGAGGCCAAGGAATTGGTCGAGCTGTTTTTTGAAGAGATCAGACACGCTCTGGAAGACAACGAACAGGTCAAATTGTCCGGTTTCGGCAATTTTGACCTGCGAGACAAACGCCAGCGGCCTGGCCGCAATCCAAAAACGGGAGAAGAAATCCCGATCACGGCTCGCCGTGTGGTCACCTTTCGTCCAGGGCAGAAGTTGAAGGCCCGAGTTGAGGCTTATGCTGGAACCAAGTCATAACGACGAGCTACCCGTCATCCCAGGCAAGCGCTACTTCACCATCGGTGAAGTCAGCGAGCTGTGTGCAGTAAAACCGCACGTGCTGCGCTATTGGGAGCAGGAGTTTCCTCAACTCAACCCCGTCAAACGCACCGGGAACCGTCGGTATTATCAGCGCCAGGACGTGCTGATGATCCGACAGATCCGTGCGTTGCTGTACGACCAGGGGTTCACCATCAGCGGCGCACGCCAGCGTATGTCCGGTGATGAAGCCAAAGACGACACCACCCAATACAAGCAACTGATCCGCCAGATGATCTCCGAATTGGAAGATGTACTGGTGGTGCTGAAAAAATGATTCAAGCTTTAAAAATACTTCCACATTTCAAAAGCTTGCGGTATATTCCGGTTCGCTTCGTTAAGAAGCGAACCCAGTAACACGCCTAGTCGGGGCGTAGCGCAGTCCGGTAGCGCACTAGCATGGGGTGCTAGGGGTCGAGTGTTCGAATCACTCCGTCCCGACCATATTTTTCAATGACTTAGCCCAACCTTCACCGGTTGGGTTTTTTCATGTGCGTGACATTTGCGTGACTTGTTGTAAGGAGGCGTCGGATTTGGCACCGCCTTGCAGGATGTTTGGCACAGGGTGTCTGCCTTAGGAACGCGGGATTTCTCCGAATTTTTGGCACCCGATGGTGTCACTCAGATTCGGGTTTCGATGGCCGAGGAAAATTTGCATTTGGAAAACCTTTTTTAAGCGCCGTGTATAGTTCGTCAGCCACTTTATCCAAGTCCTCGATTTATCTATCCGCCCTGAAAATCGGACGTTTCGTCTGATCTATCAATTGCGAGAACATGATTACCAAGAATTCGAGTCGGTTTTTGCCGCATTTGATAGTGGATTGAGCACGTCTGTGGGAAACGGCCTGGGCGCAGGTTTGATTTTCAATGACCAGCAGGGCTGGCCATTGACTGTTCAGCGAGTCTGAGCCGGCTTTGCGTTGATTTTCACTCGTAGCAGACTGTAGGGTTTTTCCCGCAGGTCTCTGCCTCCATGAAACCCCGCTTGGCGATGCACCTGGTTAGCGATGAAGTAGAGATAGCCGTCTGGCCCTACGGACAGAGTATCCGGCCAAAGTATCCGTGGGTCGTGAACTACGGTCTGCCAGGTCCCGTCTGGGAGTCGCTTACGAATACTGTTGTCTTCGTAATCGCCAGCATAAATCGCGCCTTCAGCATCAGCCTCTAACCCATCGGACGCCCCTTTTTCACCAAGGTCCTGAACCGCCGCAGCAAGCTGATCTTCGGAAACGGTCGGATCACGCAACAGCTTTGTAGGCACTGAGTACAGGTGTCGACTGGACAGTGGGCAGAAGTATAGGGTTTGGCGATCCGCCGATAGAGCGATACCGTCAGAAGCGACGGCAAATGGTTTACTGCTACCGTCGGCATTGCGGAACATGAGCATCTGACCTTCAACCTTCGGTATGAAGTCCCGATCTGCTGAAGTCGAGGTGGCGCCATTTAGTCGACGTACAGCTTTTCCAGTAGCGATATCCATGACAATGATTGCGCCCGGCCCGCTGAGAGAAGAGTCGGTGATATAGATCACGCCCTTCTCGCCCGCGCCGAAGTCAAAACGCATGTCGTTGACGTAGGTGCTAGGCAAAATGACATTGTCTGGAAAAACCAGTGTCTCGACTACTTTGTTCGTCTTCAGGTCAACCGCCACCAACTTGGCGCCGCCAGCAATCGGTGTGGAGAAGTTAGGCGAAGCTGTATCCAGGATCCATAACTTCCCTAAACCATCGGCCACGATGCTCTGAACACTGATAAAACCTTTGTCTGGGTGCTTGGGATCTGCTTGGTTCACCTCAAGGTTGGGGTAGGGGAATACCTTATTCTCGCGTATTTCCCCGACAGTGAATGGAACGTTGTCGCCCCAGCGGGGAAAGTTGACAAAAACTCGGCCTTTTTCGCTGACGCTTACGCCCGTCGGCATGGCGTCGTGGAAGGCAAAAACTTGCTCAATTTCTCCCAGAGACTTATCTTTTGGGAGATTTGCAGGCGTGGCCGCTTGAACAGCTTGAGCGCTGAGCGCCGCCATTAAGGCCAAAAAGGCCCATGAGATTAAGGTTTTGACGTGCATGAAAGATCTCCTTGCCCTCCCATCAGGCGGACCTGAGGTGAAGGCCGATGGTGAGCGTCTTGTAAAGGCCCTGGTCACGGCGGTGGCAAAAGGTATCTACCGCGGATCTTGGCCTCAAACCCGGTAAATGCGTTAGCACTATTGCTGAAAGTAGAGAATGTCTTGCTGCTGATTGACTTGATGCTCTATGGGCGGGCTTTGAGTGGCCACGCAACGACGCCTGATGAGCTCGCCGGATCAGGCAGCAGATGCATAATGGGAGCTGAAAGCGAGAACCGATATGCTTGGAACGCCGGACTTTATTCGCCATCGTCCAAGAGTTTTGAGTGAGTGAATTACTTTTAAGGCGTTACCTTTTCCAAAAAGTGACGCCCCGAAATGGTAGTTGCGATTGCGCTTCCAGAGACTGTGTTAACGTGACTTTGAACGCCTGAGCGGTCGCTGACAGAGGCGTATTTGGCAATATGAAGCCAATATCTCTTATTATGACCGGGTCGCACATCGGGCGATGATGGAATTTTTCCGACGCGCCAGGATAAGCAAACGCCAGCGCTGGCAAAACTGAAACGCAGTCACTTTGCTCCAATATTTCCAGAATTGAAGGTATTCGGGATACTTCGTAGGTTGAGTGCGAAAATACTCCTCCAATGGGGAATTGCCTATCTATCAGCCTCCGAATGCCTGATCCTTGGGCCAACGCAACCACGTCAAATGAAGCAATATCAGACCATTCAACTTTCTCTTTTTGAGCAAGTGGATGATCAGCTCTGCATACAAAATGTAAAACGTCCTGTATTACAGGCTCAAACACGACGCCGCCATCCTCTTCAAACATCGCTGAAAATGCGAAATCAACCGCTCCAGATTTCACACGACTAATAATGCCATCTGGATCCTCATCACGAACCCTGACCACTGCCCCTGGAAATGATTTTCGAAATAATGACACTGCTCGTGGCAACAGCCGAGTGGCAACGGAAGAAAGGCATGCGACGTCAACACGCCCGTTGCGGGGGTCACTGTCCTTGGATAATTCAGTAAGCGCCTCGCCAAGCTCATTAAGTATTGCATCTACTCGAATTAAAAATCTTTGGCCAGCAGGCGTAATACTTACAGACCGTTTGGTTCTTACAAATAACGCCGTGCCAATTACGATTTCCATCTGACTAACCGCCTGGCTAAGTGCAGGTTGTGACATGTGCAATGCTTCGGCGGCACGTGAAAAATTCTGAGTGCGCCCAAGGGTCCGAAAAATTTCCAGTTGTCGCAGTGTGGGAGTTATTGGCATGGCTTATTATTCTATTCAATTAATCCATTGGACGAATATAGCGCCGTTCTTTTAGGTTAGGCGGTTGCAGAAGCTGAGTGCAACACGGTTATTGATTTGAAGCTGGAGCATGATGCCGCATAGCCATGGCTTCCTGCATCACCTCGCCCATGACTTCGATCGGGCACTTGAAATCGAAGCGTTT
>NZ_JAENSV010000005.1:0-259795 GCF_016613265.1 Pseudomonas sp. MF6751 | reverse complement strand
TCGGCTGACAAAGACTGATTGATCGTCGTATGCTTTTTCATGGGCTCGCCCTCGCTGTCGTTGGCTTCTATAAGAATGCCACCGTGGCGCATAGACGCCTCGGCTTGGGCGAGTCCATCTAATTACAAAAGCGGTTAGTGCGTGCCCTGGTAGATAAGGTTTTCCGGGTTGAAATGCTCCACCGCACTGCCCGGCTGCGGCAGCCCGAGGATATGCCCCTTGATCTTGCCCACCACATGCATCTCGCACGGCTTGCAGTCGAATTTGAGGGTCAATACCTCATCGCCATGAATCAACTGCATCGGCGCGACCTTGGTCTTCACCCCGGTCACACCCTTGGCCTGTTTAGGGCACAGGTTGAACGAGAAACGCAGGCAGTGCTTGGTGATCATCACCGGCACTTCGCCGGTTTCTTCGTGGGCTTCGAAGGCCGCGTCGATCAGCTTCACGCCGTGACGGTGGTAGAAGTCCCGGGCCTTCTGGTTGTAGACGTTGGCCAGGAACGACAGGTGCGCCTCGGGATACACCGGCGGCGGCGACGTTTCAGCCTTGCGCCCACCCCGCGGATGTGCGGCGACGCGTGCGGCGGTCAGTGCTTCGATCACTTCACGGCGTAACGCCTTGAGCTGCGAGTTGGGGATGAAGAACGCCTGCGGCGCATCCAGTTCGATACGGGTGGCGTGATACTCGGTGGTACCGAGCTGGCCGAGCAGGTCGCGCAGGGTGTCCAGCGCCTGCTCCGGTTTGTTGGCCACGCCAAACGGGCCGGGCAGGGTGACACTGGCGCTGATGCCTTCTTCGCTGGTCGCGGTGATTTGCAGTTGCTCTTCACGCAGGCGCGCGACCCATGACAAACCGATACGGCGCTCGGCCGAGGTCTTGAGCAGGGCCTGTTGCCAGTTGTGGTCCAGGTTGCGATTGAGCGGGTGATGCGGACGCAGTTGATGCAGGCCAGCCGGCATTTCGTTGGGCTCGACGCGGTAGCGGTAGCGCTTCTCACCGTCTTCCTCGAACTCACCCTTGGGCTCGGCGATGTTGGCGCGAAAACCCACCACTTCACGCTTGATCAGCACATTGAGGCCGTCGCCGTTGGACAGTGGCTCATGGGTGACCACCTGCAAGTCGCGCTTGCCGGCTTTTTCCACGGTGCCCACGGGCAGGCCGGTAAAGGTCGGGGTGTCAAAGGCACCGATGTCGATCTTGCGGTCGCTGACAAAGTAATCGGTGCTGCCACGGTGGAAGGTTTTTTCCGGGTCGGGCAGGAAGAAGTGCGCGGTACGGCCGCTGGAAGCGCGGGCCAGGTCCGGGCGGTCTTCGAGGATCTCGTCGAGGCGCTGGCGGTAGTAGGCGGTGATGTTCTTCACATAACCCATGTCCTTGTAGCGGCCTTCGATCTTGAACGAACGCACGCCCGCTTCGACCAGGGCCCGCAGGTTGGCGCTCTGGTTGTTGTCTTTCATCGACAGCAGGTGCTTTTCAAAGGCCACCACGCGGCCCTGGTCATCTTTCAGGGTGTAGGGCAGGCGGCAGGCCTGGGAGCAGTCGCCACGGTTGGCGCTGCGGCCATTTTGCGCGTGGGAGATATTGCACTGCCCGGAGAACGCGACACACAGGGCGCCGTGGATAAAGAACTCGATGGCGGCATCGGTCTCGTCGGCAATGGCGCGGATCTCTTGCAGGTTCAACTCGCGGGCCAGTACCAACTGCGAGAAACCGGCCTGGTCGAGAAACCTGGCCCGGCCCAGGGTGCGGATGTCGGTCTGGGTGCTGGCGTGCAGCTCGATCGGCGGAATATCCAGCTCCATCACGCCAAGGTCTTGCACGATCAACGCATCCACACCGGCATCGTAGAGCTGATGGATCAGCTTGCGCGCAGGTTCCAGCTCGTTGTCATGCAGGATGGTGTTGATGGTGGTGAAGACGCGGGCGTGGTAACGGCGGGCGAATTCCACCAGTTGAGCGATATCGCTCACGTCGTTACACGCATTGTGGCGGGCGCCAAAGCTCGGCCCGCCGATATAAACGGCGTCGGCGCCGTGCAGGATAGCCTCACGCGCAATGGCGACATCGCGGGCAGGGCTGAGCAATTCCAGGTGATGCTTGGGCAAGGACATAGTTTTTTTAGTCAGGCTTGTCACGGTTGAGGCGCGCATTGTAGCTGTGAAATGCCTGGGCGGCATCTACCGCAGGGCTGTCGGGCCTGATGCAAGCCCGTTAAGCGAACGCAATGCTCAACGCAACGAAGCCCCAATGTGGGAGCTGGCTTGCCTGCGATGGCGATTGAACATTCACCACCGCTATCGCAGGCAAGCCAGCTCCCACCTTTTTGACCGCGTTCGACATTCCGATCAGATCGGCGTTAACGGCGTCACAGATTCAAGCCTTGGCAGCCATCGCCGTCACTTCCACCCGCATACCTTCCACCGCCAAGGCGGCAACGCCCACTGCTGCCCGTACTGGCCAGGGCTTGGCGAAAAAGCGCTTGTAGACCTCGTTGAACGCAGCACGGTCGGCCATGTCGGTGAGGTAGATGGTCAGGTGCATAACCCGGTCCATCGAACTGCCAGCCTTTTCCAAGGCAACTTTCAGCGCTTGCAGGGTGCACTCGCTTTGCAGGGTGATATCGCCCAGCTCAAGGCTGCCATCGGCATGGGTGGGAATCTGGGTGGATACCAGGATGCCGTTGAAGCCGATCACGTCGGATGAGATGGAATCGGCGTCTGGGTCAGGGGTATAGGACAGGTCGTGGTTGGCCATGGGCACCTCGTGTTGGCAGGAACAGAAAGGCGCCATGGTCGGTGAAATTCAGCCCAGGGGCAAACCCCGGCTTATATCCAGCGTCGGAACAGTACGCTGGCGTTCACGCCGCCAAAGCCGAAGCCATTGGACAGCGCATATTCAATCGGCATGGGCCGCGCCTCATCGCGCACCATGTCCAGGCCGTCGGCGAGGGTGTCCGGGTTTTCCAGGTTGAGTGTCATTGGCGCGATCTGGTCACGCAGGGCAAGCACGGTGAAGACGGCTTCGATGCCCCCCGCAGCACCGAGCAAGTGGCCGGTGGCGGATTTTGTCGAGCTGATGGCCGGGCTGCCGCCAGTACCGAATAGCGTCCTGATCGCCGCCAGCTCGCCTTTGTCGCCCACTGGTGTGGAGGTCGCGTGGGCATTCAGGTACTGCACCTGCGACGCCTCGATGCCTGCCTGGCGCAACGCTTGAGTCATTGCCCGGCGCGCACCGTCACCGTCTTCAGGCCCTGCGGTCATGTGATAGGCGTCTGCACTGGTGCCATAGCCCACCAGTTCGGCAATCGGCTGCGCGCCCCGCGCCAGGGCATGTTCGAGTTCTTCAATTACCAGAATACCGGCGCCTTCGCCCATCACAAAGCCGTCGCGCGCCTGATCGAAGGGTCGCGAAGCGAGCTGCGGGGTGGCATTGAAATCGCTGGACAGCGCTCGCGCTGCGGCGAATCCGGCAAGGCTGACGCGATGAATCGCCGCTTCGGCACCGCCGCATACCGCGACGTCGACTTCCCCGGCGCGAATCATTCGCGCTGCGTCGCCGATAGCCTGAACCCCGGCGGCACACGCGGTTACTGGCGCACCCAGCGGGCCTTTCAAGCCATAGTTGATCGACACATGCCCGGCGGCCATGTTGCTCAGAAACGATGGAATGGTGAAGGGCGACAAACGACGCGGGCCCTTGCTGTCGGTGGTGCGCACCGCATCGGCAATGGCCGGGAAACCGCCGACGCCGGAGGCGATGATGGTTGCCGTGCGTTCCTGCTCCTCGGGTGTTCTGGGGGCCCAATTGGCCTGCTTCAGGGCTTCATCCGCCGCCGCCAGGGCGAACAGGATAAAGCGGTCCATCTTGCGCTGTTCCTTGGCTGCCAACAGTCGATCAGGATCAAAACCGGCTTCGGGGTCTTGCAACACACTCTGCACCTGGCCGCCGATGCTGACCGCCAGATCACCGATCAACTCTTGCGGCAAGCGGCGGATGCCTGACTGTCCGTCCAGCAAGCGCTGCCAAGTGGATTCCACGCTCGACCCCAGCGGCGTCAGCGCGCCCATGCCCGTCACGACGATACGTTTACTCATGCTCAATCGACTCCTGTTGCTTGAAGGATACACAGCGTATGGACGTCACTATCATCATGAAAGTAACATGGCGTCATACAAGTTTGTACTCGCACACAGGAATACTTATGCAGCGCAAATCCCTCATCAGTGCCGAATGCCCCATCGCCCGTAGCCTTGAACGGGTAGGGGAGTGGTGGAGCATGCTGATCATGCGCGACGCCTTGCACGGCTTGCGCCGTTTTGACGAGTTCTCGCGCAGCCTGGGCATCGCGCCCAACATGCTCACGCGCCGCCTTAATGGCTTGGTAGACGCGGGGATGCTGGAGCGCCGCGCCTACAGCGAGCGGCCGCCACGCTACGAATACGTGCCGACGGCCAGAGGCGAAGACTTTCGTATGGTTCTAATGGCGTTGGTGGCGTGGGGCAATCGGCATTACGCCGAGGAGGGCATCAGTGTCGAGGTAGTGGACCGTGAGACGGGCCGACCGGTGCAGCCGATGATGGCGACGGAGGAAGGGGCGTGGGTGGCGATGGATCAGTGCGTGGTACAGCCCGGCCCGGCCGCCAGCGCAGGGATGCGCCAACGGCTGAGCCGTGAGTGATTGATTACTCTTTTACATCCATGAATTCTTCGGCCCACGCCACATAGCTCTCAGGCAAGGTGTAGGTGTGGGTCAATTCCGTCGCACTGAGGTTCGAGGTGCTGTGGGTCAGTTGACGCTGGGCACGCAGGCTGTCGTAAGTGGCCTTGATCGCGGCGAAGTAGGCGCCATGCCCGGCCACCACGATGCGTACGCCCAGGCTGGCCAGGCGCTCGCTGTCGTGCAGTTGTGGGTTGCCGTAGGTCACCAGCATCAGCGGAACGCTGAGGTTCTCCGCGATTTGCTCCAGGTGGTCGAAGTCCTTGACGCCGACCATGCAGATGCCGTCAGCACCGGCCTTTTCGTAGGCCTTGGTCCGCGCAATCACGTCGCTGGTGGGCAGCACGCCGGCATTGGTGCGCGCAATGATCGACAGCGCCGGGTCGACACGCGCCTCCAGCGCGGCCTTGACCTTGCCGATGCCTTCTTCGACGGAAATCAGGTCCGTGGATTTACGCCCGAATTGCGCGGGCAAGAGGGTGTCTTCGATGGTCAGCGCTGCGACGCCGGCACGTTCCAGTTCTTCGACGGTGCGCATCACGTTCAGGGCGTTGCCGTAGCCGTGGTCGGCATCGGCGATGAAGGGCAACTGGGCCACACGGCCGATGCGGGTGGCTTGCTCGACGAACTCACTCAGGGTAATCAACGCAAAATCGGGGGCCGCCAGCACCTGCAGGGAGGCGACCGAGCCGCCCAGGATTCCCACTTCAAACCCCAGGTCGGCCGCGATGCGGGCAGACATGGGGTCGAATACGGAGGCGGTTTCAACGCACAGGGGCGTTGCCAGCAGGTCACGGAAATTACGGCGTAGCGCTGAGTGAGAAATCTTGGGCATGGTCTTTCCTGGCTTTGGTCATCGTCAAGTGACGATCAATGTCTATTCGTGGTGCCGGGAGATTACCACGCAGATGCCCCTGTGATTATGACGTTTGAGCGCGGCGAGGGTTATCGAGCGACTGCACTGTACGACGTACCCAGGTCGCGAGCCCAGCCGTCGAGCACGTCCTTGACGTTGTCGGCGGTCATGACTTGCTTGTCATTGGCCAGGGGTGCGCCGGTGCCTTTACGCACCATGGCCGCCACGACATCGCCGGTCGAACCATCTTCCAATGACAGCTCCGTGGCGATTTCACTGTCTCGATCGCGGATGCCTGTGGCGGCGCTCACGCCCGCTGCGACCAGGGTGATCGGCAGCCACTCATAAAACCGCAGTCCCTGGGGGCTGGTGGCGATGCGGGTGATGGCAGGGCGTACTGTGAGGGTGTCAGGGCCAGGTTTTGAGGCCAGATAAACGTATTTGCCAAGTTCCGAGCGCAGTACCAGGTCGTAGTAGCCGGTGACGTGGGAGAGCGTGCTTTGGGGGATCTGAGCGCTGGGTTCAACAGCCGGGAAAAACTGGCTGGGCGCCAGGTAGACCTGCTTGTAGCGGCCGCGCTTCAAGGCCGGGCTGATCCAACTCAGTACGGTCTGGCCCGACGGGCTCTGTTGTTCTTTAAGCAGGCTGTAGTCATGAAGAAAGCCGGTATATCGCTCGGGTTCGACCTTGTTGCTGCTGCAAGCCATCAGGCTCAGGGTGGCCGCCATCAGGAGCAGGAGTGAGCATTTACGAGCCATCAATGGGTTGCCTGTTCGTTTGGAGTGTCGTGTGACGATTCGATATGCAACTGACCATGGGTCATGATCCAGTGGACAAGCTCGGCGATGGGAATGGAGTGGGCGTACTCGACCCAGCGCCCGGCGTCGGGGCTGTAGTGTTCGAAGTAGCGGCGCAGCACGATACGGTCCAGGTCCGCGTTCAGCCCCAGGCAGGATTCCTGGAACAGCATCGGGCTATCCTGAGCCGGGGAAGAGGTGCGCTGGCTCAGTACCAATGGCCGCGCATCGCCTGCTGCTTGCTCGGTGTACCTGCTGCTCGAAACTTTCATAGGCGTCTTTCGTGAGTGGGAGGTGTGCAGCATGCCCGACAGGTTTTGCCCAAAGATGTCCGGGTTGTGTCCGTGGCGAAGGAATGTTGCTCGATTGAAATAAATGACCCCGGCGCCGGAATGGTTTTAGATGTCGTTCTTTTTTTGGCCTGGGAATCTGTGAACGTGAGCAGACTGCTGATCGTCGATGACGACGTGGAAGTGCTGGCATTGCTGAAGAAATTCTTCGTCCAGCACGCCTATGAAGTCGACGTGGCCGCCGACGGCGAGGCCATGTGGGCGGCCATCGCACAACAGCGGCCGGACACGATCATCCTCGACCTCATGTTGCCCGGCGAAGGCGGCCTCAGCCTCTGTCAGAAAGTGCGGGCGCAGTTCGGCATCCCTATCATCATGCTCACGGCCATGGGCGAGCTGAGCGACCGCATTGTTGGCCTGGAACTGGGCGCCGACGACTACCTGACCAAACCCTTCGCCCCGCGCGAATTGCTGGCCCGCCTGCGCGCTGTGCAACGGCGTGCGGGACAGCCGGTCATCGCGGCCGACGAGCGCTCACGCCCGGTGATTGCCTTCGCCGGTTGGCATCTGGATATCACCTGTCGCGAGCTGCGTTCGCCGGAGGGCGTCATGATCCCGTTGTCCGGTGGCGAGTTCGACCTGCTGGTAGTGTTTCTCGAACACCCCCAGCGCATTCTCACCCGCGACCAGTTGATCGACCTGACCCATGGCCAGGGCCACGACGCCTTCGACCGCAGCATCGACGTGCAGGTCAGCCGGCTGCGGCGCAAGATCGAGCCCGACTGCAAACGCCCGGACCTGATCCGCACCGTGCGCAATGGCGGCTATCTGTTCACCGCCCCGGTGACCCGCGCATGATTCGCCGCCTGCTGCGCCGCGACACCCTGAACCGGCGGATCGCCCTCACCATTCTCGCCGCGATGCTCGCCTCACTGGCCCTCAATGCCTTGTTCGTGCAGGTGGCCGGGGTGTGGGCGCGTCCGCCCATCGACCGCACGGGGTTGCTGGAGCAGATGGCCGCGACGTTGAAAGTGATCGAGGCCGCGCCTGCGCCGTTGCGCTCGCACCTGGCGGCAGCGGCCAGCGATGCCCGGTTGCAGGTGACGTGGCATACCGACCCCGTGGATTTCGGCCTGCCCAGCGGCGGCAACGTGCTACAGGCGGGCGAAGTCCCGGGGATACAGGCGTTGTTTGGCACGGGGCGCACCATTCAGGTGTACAGCCCGGACGATTGGCCCCGTGGCAGCCCCGACGCGCATTATGTCGCGCTGGTGCAGTTACTTGATGGCAGCTGGTTGTCCTTCATCCCACCCGAACGCAGTTGGGGCCTGAGCGCACCCACGCGGATCGCGGTGATCATCATCCTGGGGTTGATCGCCACCTTGCTGGTCGCCTGGGTGGCCACCCGGCAATTGGCCAAGCCGTTGCAGCGTTTCGCCAGTGCCGCCAGACGCTTCGGCGGCGATCTGCGCGCACCGCCGATCGACATCGAAGGCCCCGACGAAATACGCCAGGCCACTATCGCCTTCAACACCATGCAGGCGCAGATCCAGCACTTCATCGGCGAACGCACCCAGATGCTGGCAGCCATTTCCCATGACTTGCGCGCGCCTTTGACGCGGATACGCCTGCGCTGTGAGTTCATGGAGGATCTGGACCATCAGCACAAGCTGATTCGCGATGTCGAGGAAATGCAGTCGATGATCAACGCCGCGCTGGCGTTTTTCCGCGACGATACGGTGCTGGAGCACAGCACGGCATTCGATCTGTCTGAACTGCTGCAAACCATCATCGACGACTATCGCGACCAGCAGCTGGCGGTCGACTTCCGGGGGCCGCCCCATTTGGTCTATCACGGCCGGCCATTGGCGCTTAAACGGGTGGTGGTCAACCTGCTGGAAAATGCCGCCAAGTACGCCCGGCACCCCAGCATTGCTCTGAGTGTTGACGACCAGAGGGTGTGCATCGAAGTCAACGATGAGGGCCCCGGGATTCCCGAGGCGGACCTGGAGCGTGTGTTCGACCCGTTCTTTCGTCTCGAGACCTCACGCAACCGCAATACCGGTGGGGTAGGGCTTGGGCTCTCGGCAGCGCGGGCCATTGTGCGCGAGCAGGGCGGTGAGCTGAGCCTGAGCAATCGACGTGGTTCCGGGTTGGCGGCTCGGGTTGAATTGCCGCGCTAGCGTGATGCGATATGCGCATTATTAATGAATTAGGTTATGCGTTATTAGTATTTTACATCTCGCCTTCAGCCCCACGAAAATAGCCCGGACACCCAAAAACCTGTGGCGAGGGAGCTTGCTCCCGCTGGGGCGCGAAGCGGCCCTGCTCTTTGTCAGGAGCATGGGGCCGCTACGCAGCCCAGCGGGAGCAAGCTCCCTCGCCACAGATAAAAGCTTTTTAAAACCGAGACCGTGCGTGCGGATCGATTTGAATGCCCCACAAGGCATCTGGAGACGAACGTGCGTTACCTCAAAACCCTGGCGGCCGGGGTGGCCGCCTCTTTGCTGTACCTGACGGCGCAGGCCCAAACCCTGGTGGTCGGCGACCAGAGCTACAACGCCCAGGCCGTGATGGAAGCGGCGGGGGTGCTGGATGACCTGCCTTACACGCTGGACTGGAAGCAGTTCACGGCCGGGTCGCCGGTGGCCGAAGCGCTCAACGTCGGCAGCCTGGACCTGGGACTGCTCGGGGATGCCCCGGTATTGTTTCTGGGCGCCTTGGGCGCACCGATCAAGGTGATCGCCGTCAGCCGGCAAAATCTCGACGGCGTAGCCATCCTGGTAAAAAAAGACTCGTCGATCCACAGCCTGGCCGATCTGGCAGGCAAGCGCGCTGCGATCTGGAAAGGTTCCTGGAGCCAGCAACTGTTGCTGACCGCACTGGACAAGGCCGGGGTTGCGCGGGATTCGCTGCAATGGCGCTACCTCAGCGCCCTGGATGCCTCCCACGCGCTGGAAGGCGGCGCCGTTGACGTGATCGCCACCTGGGAACCCTATGTCACGCAACAGGAACGCCAAGGTGCGCGGGTGCTGGCAACCGCTGAAGACTTGATCCCGGCGCAGAGTTTCATTGCCGCCAACGCCAGTGCTGTCGAGGCCAAGCGTGAACCCATCAGTGACTTCCTCCAGCGCCTGAAAAAAGCCCGCGACTGGGCCCGCCAAAGCCCGGCCAACGCCAACGCGTATGCCGATGCCTGGGCCAAGCGCACCCGCGCTGATGCCGACATCGCTCGCGTCTGGTTTGCCCGCGCACGCACCACCGTCGAGCCGCTGACGCCTCAGGCGCCCATCGAGGCGCAAAAGACCGTGGACTTTTTTGCCGGCCTGGGCCTGGTCAAGTCTTACTCGGCCGCCACGTTGTTCGACCCTTCATTTGCAGCCGCCTTGCAGCCCGCCGTCGCCACCACCCAGCCCTGACCGCTTGAAGGACTACTGCGCAATGACTAAAAGACAGCTCAAACTGGGCGCCCTGACCATGGGCTGCGGTGGACCGGGCCGCCATAACCTGTGGCTTGATCCGCAGTTGCCGGCCGATGCCAGCGTCAACGTCGATTGGTACATCGAGATAGCGCGCCAGGCCGAGGCGGCGCTGTTCGACCTGCTGTTCATCGTCGACAGCCAGTTCATCACCGAAGGCTCGCCTTCCCATTACCTCAATCGCCTGGAGCCGCTGACCTTGCTGTCGGCACTGGCCGTGAGCACGCGGCATATCGGCCTGGTCGGTACGCTGACCACCTCGTATAACTCGCCCTATAACGTCGCCCGGCGCCTCGCCTCCCTGGACCTGATCAGCAAAGGCCGCGCCGGCTGGAACGTGGTGACCAGTGGCGATGCCGGTACCGCCGGCAATTACAGCCGCGACGAACATTACGACTATGCCACCCGCTACGGGCGTGCCGCCGAACACGTTCAGGTGGTACAGGGGCTGTGGAACTCTTACGAAGACAATGCGTTTGTGCGTAACCGTGCCACTGGGCAGTTTCTCGACCCGAGCAAGCTGCACAGCCTGAATCACCAAGGCGAACACTTCTCGGTGGTGGGCCCGCTGAATATCCAGCGCTCGCCCCAAGGCCAGCCGGTGATTTTCCAGGCCGGCGACTCGGAGCAAGGCCGCGACCTGGGCGCCGCCACTGCCGATGTGATCTTCACCCACGCGGCCAGTATCGAGCAGGGCCAGGCGTTTTACCGCGATATCAAGGGCAGGGCGGCACAACGGGGGCGCGATCCGGAACAGGTACTGATCATGCCCGGTGCGGAAATTTATGTGGGCGACACCGATGCCCATGCCCGGGAAATCGAGCAGCACTACCATCAGCTCGACCATAGTTTTGCGCTGGCACTCAAGGAGTTCGGGCGCAATTTTGGCTGGCACGATTTCAGCCAGTACGACCTGGATGCGCCGTTCCCGCAAGAAAGCCTGGAGGCCGCGCGCAGCAGTTTTTTCACCGCTGCCAAACGCATCGCCGACCAGGCGCGGGAGCAGGGCTTCAGCCTGCGCCAGGCCGTCGAGTTTGGCCGGCAATTGCGCCCAGGCGCGTTCGTGGGCAGCGCCGCCACGGTAGCGCAGAAAATGGCGGATTGGTTCGAGGCACGGGCGGTGGACGGGTTCAATATCTACATCGGGCACCCTGGGCAATTTGATCGCTTTACTCAGGAGGTGATCCCTTTGCTGCAAGAGCGCGGTGTTTATCGCACGGCCTACGAGGGCTCGACCTTGCGCGAAAGCCTGGGCTTGGCGATTCCGAGGTTCCAGCGCACCCACTCACCCTAACGGGTGATTTCGATGGCTTTGCGGGTATGGGACTATCACTTCAGTCCCCGGCGCCAGTGACCTGGTGTCGCACCCAACCGTTATGACGGCGAGTCTTCGAAGTGGATAATGATCGACTGTCTTCAGCCCAGTGGTTCGAACAAATAGCCAGGGTGACCGAGAGCATCGGGCACGCGGGGTTTGCCGCCACGTTGTTCGATGCCCTGGGGTGTATCCACCCCATTCAAGCCACGACCTTGTACCTGTACCCCCACGACGGCATGCCCAGCGCATTGTTCGAACTGGACGGGCCATGGCTGCCCCAGGGCAATGTGCGCCAGTACCTCTCCGGTTTTTACTTGCTCGACCCGTTCTACGGCGCCTGCGTGGAGGGCGCCGCTTCCGGCTGCTACGACCTTGCCGATGTGGCCCCCGACCACTTTGAGCACAGCGAGTACTACCAGTCGTTTTACCGGCATTCGCACCTGGAGGATGAGCTCAACTACATCCTGCAGGCGAGCAACGGCTTGAGCCTGGCAGTGTCGCTGGCCTTTACGCAAAAGCTCGACGCGGCCACCACCGAGCAATTCAAGCGCATAGCACCTTGGGTATTGGCAGTGCTGGGCAAGCACTTCGTCGGCCTGGAGGCTCAGGGCGCGCGTTTCGAAAGCCTGCTGGAACAGCGTATTCACTCGGCACTCAACAACTTCGGCTCCTCGCTGCTCACCGAACGCGAATGCCGGATCACCCAGTTGATCCTGCGCGGCCACTCCACACGTTCGCTGGCCGAGCGCCTCGGGGTCACCGAAGACACCATCAAGTCCCACCGCAAGCACATCTACAGCAAGCTCGACATCGGCACGCAATCGGAACTGTTTTCCCTGTTTATCGACTCGTTGGCCGAGGCCCAGGGCGGGCTGAGCAAAGACCCCCTCGAACGCTACATGAGCAAAGGCCGTTGACCGGCCGCATGACTACCCACAACAAGAGAAAAAGCCATGAACCTACCCTTTGAACCGCAACGCCAGACCCAGGACTACCAAGCCTCGGACGCGGCTCACCATATCCATGCCTTTGTGGATCAAAAGGCGCTGAATGCCGAAGGCCCGCGCGTAATGGTCCGCGGTGAGGGCCTGTACCTGTGGGACAGCGAGGGTAAGCGTTACCTGGACGGGATGTCGGGCCTGTGGTGCACGCAGCTGGGTTATGGGCGCAAGGACCTGACGGCTGCGGCGGCTGCGCAGATGGATCAGTTGGCGTACTACAACATGTTCTTTCACACCACCCATCCGGCGGTGATCGAGCTGTCCGAGTTGCTGTTCAGCCTGTTGCCAGGGCACTACAGCCATGTGATCTACACCAACTCCGGTTCCGAAGCCAATGAAGTGCTGATCCGCACCGTACGCCGCTACTGGCAAGTGCTCGGCAAGCCGCAGAAGAAGATCATGATCGGTCGCTGGAACGGCTATCACGGCTCCACCCTGGCGGCGTCTGCCCTGGGCGGCATGAAATTCATGCATGAAATGGGCGGCTTGATCCCGGACGTCGCGCACATTGACGAGCCTTATTGGTACGCCCAGGGCGGTGAGTTGAACCCGGCCGAGTTCGGGCGGCGCTGCGCCCTGCAACTGGAAGAAAAGATTCTGGAGTTGGGCGCGCAAAACGTCGCCGGTTTTATCGCTGAACCTTTCCAGGGCGCCGGCGGCATGATTTTCCCCCCAGAAAGCTACTGGCCAGAGATCCAGCGTATCTGTCGCCAATACGATGTGCTGCTGTGCGCTGATGAAGTGATTGGCGGTTTCGGTCGTACAGGTGAGTGGTTTGCCCATCAGTATTTCGGCTTCGAACCCGACACGTTGTCGATCGCCAAGGGCCTGACCTCAGGTTACCTGCCCATGGGTGGTTTGGTATTGAGCAAGCGCATGGCCGAAGCCCTAGTGGAGCGGGGCGGGGTGTTTGCCCATGGACTGACGTATTCCGGGCACCCGGTTGCGGCGGCGGTGGCCCTGGCCAACCTCAAGGCCTTGCGTGACGAAGGGATCGTGCGCCAGGTGAAGGACGACACCGGGCCGTATTTGCACAAGCTCCTGCACGAAGTCTTTGGCAACCACCCGCTGATCGGCGAGATCCAGGGCACCGGCCTGCTGGCAGCCTTGCAGTTTGCCGAGGAGAAGGACACGCGCAAACGCTTTGCCAACGAAAACGACCTGGCCTGGCAATGCCGCACTTTTGGCTTTGAAGAAGGCGTGATCATTCGCTCGACCCTGGGCCGCATGATCATGGCGCCGGCCTTGGTGGCCAGCCGCGCGGAGCTCGATGAGCTGGTCGACAAGACCCGCATTGCGGTGGACCGCACCGCACGGATCGCGGGAAAACTGTGAAGGGCTGAGCCCCTGCATGCCGCTTCGGTTGACCAGGGTGGGCGCCCCATAGCGGCCTGCCCACCGCTCCCAATGGATGATTCATCAAAGGTGTCGATTTGATCGAACGCCGCGGCGCCCTGCATTCCACTTTCCAGGAGTCAGCAATGAATACAATAACAAACGTAGCCGATACTCCCGCCCATCAGACCCCAACCCAACCAACCTCATCGCGCCGCTTTCGACAACCCCTGGGCCTTGTCGGGCTTGTACTGTTCGGCCTGGCGTATATGGTGCCGCTGGCGGTGTTCACCACCTACGGTCTGGTGACCCAGATGACCAAGGGGCACCTGCCCACTGCCTATCTGTTGACCCTGGCTGCCATGCTGCTGACGGCCTACAGCTATGGGTGCATGGTCAAGGCGCACCCGTATTCGGGCTCGGTCTACACCTACACACGCAAGGCGTTTGGCGCCTCCTTCGGCTTTATCGCCGGCTGGACCTTGCTGCTGGACTACATCTTCCTGCCGCTGCTCAGCTATTTGCTGATCGGCATCTACTTGTCCGAATACTTTCCTACCGTGCCCACCGCCGTATGGGTACTGGGCTCCATTGCCCTGGTGACGGCGCTGAATCTGGTGGGTATCGAGTCGATTACCCGGGTCAATTGGGTGCTGATCGTGGCCCAACTGGTGTTCATCGTGGTGTTCGTGGGGTTGTCGATCCACAACCTCAGCGGGCAAGCCGAGCCGGTGTCGCTGCTCAAGCCGTTTCACCATGAAGGCTTCAGCGTGCCGCTGATCATGACCGGCGCGGCGGTGCTGTGCTTGTCGTTCCTGGGGTTTGATGCGGTGTCGACCATGGCTGAGGAGACACCTGACCCGCGTCGTACCATTCCGCAGGCGATCATGGCGGTGTCGCTGATCGGTGGGTTGCTGTTTCTAGTGGTGTCGTATTGCGCCCAGATGGTCTTCCCGGAATGGAATAGTTTTGCCGATCCCGACTCGGCTTCGGTCGATGTGATGCGCCGGGTCGGCGGCGAGCTACTGGTGAGTGCGTTTACCGCCACCTATGTGGCGGGCTGTTTCGCCTCCGCGATGGTCTCCCAGGCCAGCGTGTCCCGCGTGCTGTTCGCAATGGGCCGCGACGGCGCGTTGCCCAGGGTATTCGGCAAGCTGGTGACGAAAAAACGCGTGCCGGCCAACGCGATCATGCTGGTCAGCCTGTTTTCGCTGATTGCGCTGTTTATCAGCCTGGACACCGTGGCCAACATGATCAGCTTTGGCGCGCTGTTCGCGTTTTCGGCGGTGAACCTGGCCGTGATCAAGCATTACCTGGGCGACCAGAAGCTGCGCGGTACACGCAACTATCTGCTGTACGCCGCCCTGCCGGGCCTGGGGTTTCTCAGCACGCTGTGGTTGTGGACGAGCCTGTCGGGTATGTCGTTCACCATCGGCCTGGGCTGGATGGGCCTGGGGCTGGTGTGTTTGTTCTGCGTCACGCGTGGGTTCCGGGTACGCATGCCGGAGCTGCAAATGGCCGAATGAACAGGCCCCACCTCGGTTCATCCGTAGGAGCGAGCTTGCTCGCGAAAAACGTCAACGATAACGCGTTCTTCCTGGATGAACGCGGCGCCTGTGAGTTTTTCGCGAGCAAGCTCGCTCCTACAAAAGCCTTACGGCCCAATTCAGGAGTACAGCATGTTCAACCTCGACTATTGGCAGCAACGCGCTGCCCGTCAAACCTTCATCAGCACCGCCCTGATCGACGGCCAGCCCGTAGGTGCACTCTCCGGGGCGACCTTCGACACCATCAACCCGGCGACCAACCGCTTGCTTGCGCAGGTCGCCGCCTGCGGTGCAGTGGAGGTCGACCTGGCAGTACGCTCTGCGCGCCGTGCCTTTAACGACGGCCCGTGGCGGCGCATGCCTCCAGGCGAACGCAAAAAAGTCCTGATCAAACTCGCCGACCTGTTGATGACCCACCGCGAAGAACTCGCATTGCTGGACTCCCTGAACATGGGCAAGCCGGTAATGGATGCCTATAACGTCGACGTGCCCGGCGCGGCCCATGTGTTCGCCTGGTACGGTGAAGCCCTGGACAAGCTCTACGATCAGGTCGCGCCGACGGCCCACAACGCGTTGGCGACCATTACCCGCGAAGCATTGGGCGTGATTGCAGCGGTGGTGCCGTGGAATTTTCCGCTGGACATGGCCGCCTGGAAACTGGCACCCGCCTTGGCGGCAGGCAACAGCGTGGTGCTCAAGCCCGCTGAGCAATCGCCGTTTTCCGCCCTGCGCCTGGCCCAACTGGCATTGGAGGCGGGTATGCCCGAGGGCGTGCTGAACGTGGTGCCAGGCATGGGCGAGGGCGCCGGCAAGGCACTGGGGTTGCACCCGGACGTCGATTGCCTGGTGTTTACCGGTTCGACCCAAGTGGGCAAGTACTTCATGCAGTACTCCGCGCAGTCCAACCTCAAACAGGTGTGGCTGGAGTGTGGTGGCAAGAGCCCGAACCTGGTGTTTGCAGACTGTCAGGACCTGGACCTGGCGGCGGAGAAGGCGGCCTTCGGGATTTTCTTCAACCAGGGCGAGGTATGTTCGGCCAATTCGCGCCTCTATGTGCAACGCTGCATCCACGACGAGTTCATCGAGCGCCTGATCGATAAATCCCACGCCTGGATGCCCGGCAACCCACTGAACCCTGCCAGCGCCGCCGGTGCAATTGTCGACAGCGGGCAAACCGCACGCATCATGCAAGCCATCGGGCAGGCGCACGCAGACGGTGCCACGCTGTTGACCGGTGGCCAACAGTTGAACATCGAGGGTTGTTCAAACTTCATCCAGCCGACGATATTCGCCAACGTCACCGCTGACATGCGCCTTTCCCGTGAGGAGGTGTTTGGCCCCGTGCTGGCGGTGAGTGCCTTCGATACCGAAGAACAGGCCGTACAGCAAGCCAACGACAGCCTCTACGGCCTGGCGGCATCGGTGTGGAGTGATGACCTGAACCGTGCGCATCGCGTGGCGCGTGCCCTGAATGCCGGTACCGTGTCGGTCAACACCATTGACGCCCTGGATGTAACTGTGCCGTTTGGCGGCGGCAAACAGTCGGGGTTCGGGCGCGATTTGTCGCTGCATTCGTTTGATAAGTACACGCAACTGAAAACCACCTGGTTCCAGTTGCGTTAACTGCCCCGTTTCGCATAAGTGCTGTGCCGTCACAGGCATTCATTCGTCAGGGCGCAATGCCTATAGTCCACTCACCCCGTGCAGCGCTTCAACCGCGCTGCGCGATCCAGCCCAAGACTGAGGTGAGCCTGATGAACCGTGAATTCGACCCCGCACTGACGGATATCAACCAAGTGGACGCCGAGTACTTCGAGTACAGCAAGGCGGCGAATCCCATCAGTGCCAACCTGATTTCCCGTATTCCCTACCACAGCTTTCCGGCCTCGCTGTATGACAGTGGCCCCTCCCGCGTGGTACCGCTGGACCTCAGCGACGCCTTGGGCTGCGAAGGCCCTGCGACAGGCCCCGGGTTATGTGCGAACTTCATGCGCATTAACCGTGGCGACACGCTGACCCTGCAACCCAACGCCACTTCCCAGGTGTTCTACGTGATTGCCGGGGAGGGCAGCATGGTTCAGGGGGAGTATGAGATTCAATGGTCCAAGGGCTGTTTTATCGCCCTGCCGGGATTACAGCAGGCGCACTTCAGTGCCCGCGAGGATGCGCGCCTTTACTATGTGCACGATGAGCCGTTGCTGCGTTACCTGGGGGTGACACCCAGCGCCGATCGCTTTGCGCCGACCCTGTACCCAGCAGCACTGGCCAACGCGAAGTTGCGTGAAGCGGCCGATGATCCCAGGGCGCAGGACCGCAGCCGCATCAGTATTCTGCTGGGCAACCGCCATTTCCCGCAGACACGCACGGTGACCCACGTGCTGTGGGCCATGTACGGGATTCTGCCGGCAGGATCGGTGCAGAAACCCCATCGACATCAGTCGATTGCACTGGACTTCATTATTGATTGCCCCAAGGGCTGTTATTCCCTGGTGGGCACCGAGCTGGATGCGGATGGGCAAATCCGTAACCCGCAACGGGTCGACTGGTCGCCCGGCCTGGCGTTTGTCACGCCACCGGGTTACTGGCATGCGCATTTTAATGAATCGGATAGCGAGGCGTTCCTGATCCCGATTCAGGATGCGGGGCTGCAAACCTACTTGCGTGCGCTGGATATCCGCTTCAGTTGAGTCACTTCCAGTCCGGTGTTTCGCCCAGTCGTTCAACGATAAAGTCGATAAAACACCGGACCTTGGACGATACGATGCGCTTGGGCGGGTACACAAACCACACCGCAAACGCCCGCTCCACGCCCTGGATATGCCATTCGGGCAGCCACTCTGCCAAGTCGCCGGCCTCGATACTTTGCGCCACCAGCCAGTCCGGCAACAGCGCAAAGCCCAGGCCCTGGCGCACGGCGATGAGTTGCGCGTCCAGGTCATTGATTCGAATCACGCCGTCATGCTGCAACGGGAGCGCGCGGCCGGCGGATACAAAACTGATATCGCCGGCGGTAGCCGTGCCCAGCACCGCAGGCACACCGGCCAAGTCCGTGGGCGTGGACGGAGGAGGGTGCTGCGTGCCAAACGCCGGGCTGACCACCAAGCGGTAGTGGCCGTCGCTGAGCTTGCGTGCCTTGAGCGTCGAATCGGCCAGCTCGCCAATGCGTATGGCCAAGTCGACGCCGGCATGAATCAAATTGACTTGGGTGTTATCCAGCACCAGCTCCACACTGATCTGCGGGTAGCGCACCAGAAAGTCATTCAACGCCGGCAGGATGTGATGCCGAGCAAACGCCGGCGGCAGGTTGAGTTTCAACACGCCCCGGGGATGCTGGTTCAGCGCAGACGTGGCGGCCTTGGCGTGTTCCAGCTCGTCCAGCACCCTGCGTGCATGTATCAGGAAGGTCTGGCCGCCTTCGGTCAGATGCAGCGTGCGTGTGGAGCGGTTGAACAGCGCGATGCCCAGGTCCTGCTCAAGGTCCTTCACATAGCGTGAAACCGTTGAGGCCTTGATCCCCAAACGCTCGGCGGCACGCGAGAAGTTGTTGCCTTCGGCGGCTTCGATGAAGGCGGTGAGCGCGGTGAAATAGTCCAAGGGCAGCCTCAGGGCAGGGCGGTGAGACGTGCAGGTTGTTGAGTTTTGCCGGGGGCTGTCAACTGCTAGACCCTAGAGCCACGATGCAGCCCCCGTTTTCCTAATGGGTCTGAATGATCAAGGCGATATGGGATCGCTTGCAGGAAAGGTTTCTTCGATCGCCTCGTCGAGCTGGCTATCGCTGACGGAGCGGTCTCGCACCTTCACATTCGACTCGCAATGGCAATCGGCACTGGGGCACGCTTGACCCTGTGGGTGCAAGTCGGCGCATGCCTGGCTGCAGTAGGCTTTGCCGTTGCGCTGGTGACGCGTGTCATGGGTCACCTGGCAGGTGCAACCTGGGCAGGCGCAGGGCAAACCTTGAGTTGTCGGGTTCATAGGTCCTCCGAATATTCAGTGATTGATAAACGGGCAGCGGTTTTCTGATACGTAAATCAGGGCTGCTGGTAATGCCCTGGGATGTCATGGCCTTCATCGGCGGGCTTGTTGCGCTTTTGCACCTGGACGTCGCTCAATTTCGCGTCCTTGAGCTCTGCAAAGCGCTGCCTGAGCAGGGACTCGGCCCATTGAGGGTCCAGCGTGTCGGCATCGTGCTCAAGCGTGCGGCTTTGTGGCTGGTTGTCGAGGATGAAACTGATGAGGTAATGCGGTTTCTCGAACATGAATGTGGCTCCGTTACGGTTAACAAGGCGTACCCGAGCAGGGCATGTTCATTTGATGAGTAGGTTGCGCGGTGATTCAGAAAAAATAAGCCGCTTTCATCTATTGATCTCGATCAGGTGGGGAGGCTGGCTCGCTCTATAACCTTGGGCGCTTATCGATGGCCAGGGACGGCTCAACGGGCTGCTCTGGTCGCACATTCTCAAGGAAGAGTCAGCCATGCGATCACTGAAGATCCTGTTGTTATCATCGGCATTCAACGGTTTAACCCAACGGGCCTGGCTGGATCTGCGCCAAGCGGGTCACGACCCCAGCGTTGTGGTGTTCACCGATCAAGCCACGGTGTGCCAGCAGGTCGAGGCGTCAGGCGCCGACCTGGTGATCTGCCCGTTTCTGAAGGACCGTGTGCCGCACCAACTATGGAGCCATCCGCAGCGCCCGGTGGTGATCATCCATCCGGGCATCATCGGCGACCGCGGCGCCAGTGCGCTGGATTGGGCCATCACCCTGCAGGCCCGTCGTTGGGGCGTCACCGCCTTGCAAGCGGTGGAGGAAATGGATGCGGGACCGATATGGTCCACCTGTGAGTTCGACATGCCCGACCAGGTGCGCAAATCCGAGCTGTACAACGGCCTGGTGAGCGACGCCGCGATGGTTTGCATTCGTGACGTCGTGGCGAAATTCGTCAAGGGCTTCGTCCCGACACCGCTCGATTACACCCAACCCAGCGTCATCGGGCGCTTGCAGCCGAACATGACCCAGGCCGACCGCACCTTCAGTTGGTTCGATTGCGCAGGCTTTATCAAGCGCAGCATCGACGCTGCCGATGGCCAGCCCGGCGTGTTGGCAAGCCTTTTGGGCGGGCAATATTACCTCTACGACGCGCACTTGGACGCTCGCCAGGGCGCTCCCGGAGAAATCCTCGCGGTACAGGACGACGCTGTGCTGGTGGCGGCCGGAGATCGCAGCCTGTGGATCGGCTCGCTCAAACCCAAAGGCCCGGAGACCTTCAAGCTGCCGGCACGGCACGTACTGGCGCAAAGGCTGGCCGGCGTTCCGGTGCTGGACAGCTCAATCGCCCGCCAGGCGTTCAACGAGCGGGTCTATCAACCCATTCGCTACCAAGAGTTCGGCCACATCGGCGAACTGACGTTCGAGTTCTACAACGGCGCTATGAGCACCGAACAATGCCAGCGGCTGGTCGCAGCGTTGCGCTGGGCCAAGGCGCGAGATACCCAAGTGTTGCTGATCAAGGGCGGGCGCGGCAGCTTTTCCAATGGGGTGCACCTTAACGTCATCCAGGCCGCCGACGTGCCGGGGCTGGAAGCCTGGGCCAACATTCAAGCCATCGACGATGTGTGCCTGGAGCTGCTCACCGCCAGGCAACTGGTGATCAGCGGCCTGACCGGCAGTGCAGGTGCAGGCGGCGTGATGCTGGCGCTGGCCGCCGACATTGTATTGGCTCGCGAAGGTGTGGTGCTCAACCCGCACTACAAGACCATGGGGCTCTACGGCTCCGAATACTGGACCTACAGCCTGCCACGGGCGGTGGGCAGCGAAATCGCGCATAAGCTCACCGAAGAATGCCTGCCCATCAGCGCCATCCAGGCCCAGCAGTACGGCATGGTCCAGGGCATCGGGCCCCGCTGTCTGCAGGCATTCGGCCTGTGGCTTTTGCAAGAGGCTGACCGTGCGTTGACCGATGATAAGTACCTTCACGCACGCACGCGAAAAGCCATGCTGGATACTCAGCAAGTTGAACGCTGTCGCGAGCAGGAGCTGGCACAGATGCGACTCGACATGGTGGAAAACCGCCAGCAGTTTGCCGAGAAATGCCGCAACTTCGTGTTTAAACGCAAAGCCTGCCAGACCCCGCAGCGGTTGATTGCGCCATGGGCGTTGAGGTACGAGGCTGGTGTGCCGGAAAGCCGGATGCTGAATGACTGACCGTCGACGCGGGGAGGGCGCGTCGGCCAGTCCAGCCTCGCATTGGGCAATAGGGTTGCCCATAATGGAGGCCAACTCGCCCAACCGCACAGACCCCGAGGCTCCATGGAACTGCACAACCTGAACGATGATGCAGCGCCCGTATGACTCGTGCGCTGTTTATTTCGTTGGATGGGCCCAAGGGCACCGGCAAAACCACGCTGTTGGAGGCCGTTACGGCAGCATTGAGGGCCGACAACAAAAAGGTCGTGCGACTGTGCGAGCGCAAGAGCGATCCCTGTCGAGCGCAAACGATGGCTCTGGTTAACACGTTCGCCCGAGATCCCAGCCGGGATCTGGAACTTGAGGTGTGTGAGCGCTTTGCCGACAGCCGCAGCTGGATTACCCGGCATGTACTGGCCGCGCAGCCACCTGACAGCATCATCCTGATGGATCGCTGGTACCCGTCTGATGCCGCGTTTCGTCGGTTGATACCCTTTGCAGACATTCTTGAGTTGAACATTCATCGGCAGGTGCAAGTGCCGGACCTGCACGTGGGGGTTGTCACCGCGGCGCAAATATCCTGGGCGCGGGCGGTAGCACGACGGCGCGGGCTGAGCAGTACGGTGATGTCTAAGCTGGAGGAGCAAGTTGCGTGTACCGAGGCGTTTGAGCGAGCGGCTGTGGGGCAGGGGTGGGTGATGTGTCGCAATGAAGGGACGATTGAGGAGGCGATGAGGCGGGTGGTTTCGCAGATATATAAAGTCCTTCATCCCAAGCATCAGGAGTAACGGAGTGCCGTTGAACCAGCAAGATCAGGATGATGTTGGTCATCAGAACAAACGTCACCGAACGAAGAAACTCTATGAAAACGTCGTGATAGGAAACTTCCTGTACGGTCTCGGATTCGCCGTGCGGTCATGTCTAGACGCAAACACCTCGATCCCAAGCGTGGTGAACCTGCTACAGCAGACGCCTGCAGACAAAGAGCTGGCTGATGTCCTGCTGAGTTTTCCAGGTGTCGTGCGCTTGATCGAATTCAAGATGAAGGGCGCCAGCCTGAAAAAAGAACGACTACGACATCGTTTACTCATGGCCGCCCTGACAGGTGAGAATCAGGTATTGGTCGAAACGTCCAGAAGCCTGCACTGGTATGTGGAGGTGGGCGCCAATGACACCGACACGCCTTTGGTTTCGCGAGCCGTGCCTTATCTGGACGCCTTCGACGAAGAACACTTGGCGTTGTCCGCGGGAAGCCTTGAACGACTCGTGGAGCAAACCGCGCGCGAAGCTGTTCGCGGCCTGGACCCGTTGTTGCGTGAGCGTTCACAGATATACCTGCGATTTTTACGCAATATTCAAGCTGACGACCCGGTGGGCGCAGGTGGTGTGCTTCTGGTCATGGGCGCAGGTGGAGCAATGCATTTTGTTCAGCTGCGAGACGTCTGTGATTTGAGTATGCCGCACAGGCAATGGCTGGAGCTGGAAATGAGCGGTCCGCAGCTGGAGCCATCTGTGCCTGCATTGGAGCGAAGCATAAAGCGTCCCAAACACCGCGACGGCCCCGAATATGGAAGGTAATGACCCATGGACGAACACGTGAACGAGAATGACCTCAGCCTGCGGGCCATGGCCGTCGCTGCCAAGGGCATCATGAGCGCAGCGGAAAATGACAGAAAAGCCGCTGAGCAGGCGATTGCGCGCCTTGGCTATCTGGAAAAACGTGTTGAGCAGAGCCTGCAACAGATTCCGACGATACTGGGCGCTTCAGCGGCGCAGATCGCAGATTCAGTGGCTTCAAAGGCGGCCGAGCAGTTGGTTGGCAGGTTCAGACAGGCCGATGCCGCGGCGCTTGATGCGGCGCAAAAGTACCAGGCCGCCAGTGACAGCCTTAAGCGTCGATTCTGGCTCAGCATCTTCGCCATTCATCTAGGTGTGGTATTGCCTCTGGCGTTGCTGTTTTTCTTTGCGGTCCCCAGCACCGATGAGATTGCGCAAAGGCAACGAGAGTTAGCGGTGCTTGAGCAAAACATAGAAGCGTTGAAACGCCATGGTGGTGACGCTGCCATTATTGACTGCGAGGGACGCCCGTGCGTGCGCACGCGAGAGGTCCCGGGCGAAGATCCCTATCACGATGCCGCTACAGGGAAGAAGACTTATCGGTTGATCTGGACCAAGTGAGCTTCATCAACTTTGAACTAATCACTAAGCCTGTCCACCTAACGCTTTGCACGTTGCCTCAAGCCCGGGGTTTTCCTGGGTTACCCAATCACACACGAAGGTTTGGTTAATCATGAAGAGCGAACAGGTAGAAGGCGTTGTAGAAAAGGTTGCTGGCAAAGCCCAGAGCGCAGTCGGGAAGCTTTTTGGCGATTCGAAGTTGGAAGCTGAGGGCGCTGGACGCCAGGCTGCGGGTCAACTGACGCAAACCTATGGCGACGCACTGGACAGCGTTTCTACATTCGTCAAAGAAAAACCGGTTGCTGCACTGGCAATCGGGGCTGTTGCTCTACTGGTGCTGAAGAGATTGCTTGGTCGCTGAACAGCAGTAGCTTCAATAAGATTGCTGGCACGGTAGAGACGATGGTGAACGCTAACCAGAATCAGGGGCAAATTTCTGGAGTTTCTTGCAGGCGTGGAAGGGCGTGAAGTGGAGCGGGGTATCTGCCTGTTCCTTGGGTAACCAAGTCATGCTGCCTGGCAATCGACGCGGTCTCTATGCCCTTTGCCGAGCTTGATGGGCTGAAAAGCCCTTATGTTTTCCAGGTCCCAGAAAAGCCAATGCCCCGACAAGTCGGGGCATTGGCTTTTTTATGAGCGAGTGGTCGGTTTGTATCGTTTTGTATCTGCGCTTTGGATAGATACACAGCGATTCCTTTAAGTCGGTTGATGACACATACGGGATACCTGCGGGGCTCTAAATGAACCCAACGAGAAGGCGCCAACCTTCTTCAATGGATGACTCATTTAACTCGCGGCTATCTCTGCGCGTTTCGCGACGTTGTCGACCAATGACTTATAGGAAATTCAAAATGCCTGCAGCTACGTTCGGTTTCACCTGGCGCCATTGTCTGGCTTCTTCCGTGAGAATGGGCGCTTTGGGGTTGGCCCTGATAGCCAGCAGCGGTGGTGCCTGGGCTGCTGGCCCGGCCGCCGATGCGTCAGTTGCCAGCTCGGCCTCGACCCATCCCGAATCGATTAGACCTTATCGAATTCACGTCGATGAAGCGCAATTGACCGATCTGAAAAAGCGCATTGCGGCGACCTGCTGGCCGGACAAAGAGACCGTCAATGACGTTTCCCAAGGCGTGCAGTTGGCCCAGGTCCAGGCGCTGGTGAAGTATTGGGGCAGCGGCTATGACTGGCGCAAGGCCGAAGCGAAGCTCAATGCGCTGCCTGAATTCATCACGACTATCGACGGCGTGGATATTCAATTCATCCATGTTCGCTCGCCAAACTCCAACGCGATGCCGCTGCTTCTGACACACGGATGGCCTGGCTCACAGTTTGAGTTCCTGAAGACGATCGGCCCGCTGACGGATCCCGTTGCTTACGGCGGTAAGGTTGAAGATTCGTTCGACGTGATCATTCCATCGATTCCGGGACACGGTTTTTCCGGTAAGCCAACTGAATTCGAATTGATGGACGACTGCGGCGACAAAGACAAATTGTGGAATGACCTCGGCGAGATGGAGCATCTGGTGCGTGAAGGCGTTGCCTATGCCCGCAGCGTGCATGGCGCCACCGAGGAAAGCCGCCGTACCGATCTTGATTCATTCCTCGACAGCCTCGTGTTCGACTACCAGGACATGGGCAAGGACGTGCAGCTCAGCGGCAAAAGCAACGCAGTGATTCACACTCGGCCCCACGCGCTGCGCCGAGTGCTGGTAAACCTCACGGATAACGCGCTCAAATTCGCCGGTGCCGCGCAGCTGCGGGTCGAGCCGGAGGAGGGCGACAGCCTCTCGGTGACCGTGATGGATCGTGGTCCCGGCATTGCCGAAGAGGAGCTGGCCCGTGTGATTGAGCCATTTTACCGCGTGGAAAATTCGCGCAACCGCAGCACCGGCGGCACGGGCCTGGGCCTGGCTATCGCCCAGCAACTGGCACAAGCCCTCGGCGGCACCCTGACCTTGAGAAATCGCGAAGGCGGCGGATTGTGCGCTGAACTGAGATTACCGACGCGCTTCTCGTAGGAGGCGCGAATCATGCAGGATACGTTCAATCTGTCCTGTTTCGTCGAGGCTCTGCGCCCGGTGTTCAGTCGGGTCATGGACGAGCTGCGCGCGGGCCGCAAGGCGAGCCATTGGATGTGGTTCGTCTTCCATCCATTGCAGGGGGTGGGTCGCTCCGCTCAAAGCTGATCTTTCATCCGGCTCGTGATCAATAAAGGCTGCCTGCACACCCCCGACTGCCTGCACCACTCAAGCGCAGACATACCAAACCAGCGATGAAACGCCCGCGAAAAAGTGCTGACATCGGCGTAACCCAGCAGATGCGCCACGTCTGTAAGACTGATTGTCGGAACCAGCAGGTAATTGCGCACCAGTTGCTGGCGAGTCTCATCCAGCAACTGCTGAAAAGACGTATTTTCTTGAGCCAAGTGGCGCTGCAAGGTTCTTGGGTTGACTGCCATGCAATCGGCCACCTTGTCGATCGTTGCACGTCCGCTGGGCAACAAGTTACGCAGCAATTGCCTGACGTAGCCAGGCATCACGTCTGTCGACAAGCGCTCTATACCTGATAGATGTCTAGCGAGAATCTGATGTAATGCTTCGCTGGCGCGATCCAGTGGTTGCGCCAGCACGCATGCGTCAAATAGCAGACCAGTGTGCGCTGCTGAGAATGTTGGCGTGATACCCAGTGCCTGGCGATAGCCCAACTCATCTGCAAGAGGCAGATGACGGAGCATTACCGCCTCAGGTTGCCATTGATCCCCGGCCAACGTGAGCATCAGTTTTAAACCGACACCACAGGCCAGTTCTTCTGCTTGAGGCAATCCGACAATCGACATCTCATCGGTTCGATAACTCAGCAACGCGACGCCTTCCACAACCTCCAAATCAACCTGTGCCGCGCCGTTGTACCGCCCAAAATTCGCGCGCAGCTCGAGCAATGCATCGCCGATGGTTCGAGCGTTGTGGATCAGGAAAAACATATCACCGAAGACGTCGACACCTTGGTGGAGCCCGAACTCCAGGCCGAACAATGCGTTGTTCGAACGCTGCCGGCACATTTGCAACAAGCTGCAATATTGTTGGAATGAGAGGATATCTTCCGGGTGCTGCAGCGACATCGCAGGCACAGAGGCCTGTCGCAGTATACGGCTCGGGTCCAAACCCTGCCGCCGGGCAAATTGATCGAACCCTGTCAGACTGATTGCACGAATGAATGGATTGGACGCCATGTTTTACCCAAGAGTTTGTTGCATGCGCTGTTTCCACTTCTGCGGGCTGACGCCATTCCAGCGCGTGAAAGCCCGGGAAAAGGTGCTCAGGTCGGCATAACCCAACATACCTGCCACCTGTGTCAGGCTGATCGATGAGTCGCAGAGGTAGCGTGCGGCCATCGTCTGGCGCGTTTCGTCCAGCAGCTCCTGAAATCGCGTGTTTTGTGCCCGAAGATAGCGTTGCAAGGTGCGCGGGCTGATCATCATGTACTTGGCCATGTCGCGAAGCGTGACCGGACCATTGGCAAGCTCATTGCGTAGCCTTTTTTGCACATAAGACGGTAGTTCTTGCAGTGTTACGCGCGCTAACTCGTCGATTTGTTGCTGGGCTAATAGTTGACACCTGACGTCTGTAGCTCCGAGAGGTCTGGCCAGTAACGACTCATCGAAAACCCAGGCATTGACGGCGCTGTCAAAGCGCGGAGTGACGCCCAGCAGTGTGCGATAGGCAATGCGATTGGTCAGAGCACTGTGGCGCAACATCAGAACTCTCGGTTTCCAGGCGTGCCCCAGCAGTTCGCGGAGCAAGCATGCGGCAACTCCCATCGCCAGCTCCACTGTCTGACGTACTGAGGCCAATGTACCGTCAATGACTTCGTACACAAGAAGGGCACTGCCGCCTCGGCGTTCAAGGCGCACTAGTGCGCCGTCACTGTGTATATGGAAATAGCGTGTCAGCAGATTCAGCGACTCGCCCACATTGGCCGCGTTACGCATGGCGTACAGCAGAGTGCCTAGACTTTGTGTGCCTTGGTGCAAGCCTAACTGTAAGCCGAACAAGGGATTGCTCGACCGTAACGCACATAACTGGACCAACGCATTGAATTGCGCGCCAGATATTTGAGCGTTCAGCGGCTCTTCGGGCAGGTCTACCTCCGCCAGCGCCGAAATCGGATCAATCCCCTGACTGGTAGCAAACGCCTTGAAACCAAGCAAAGCAACACCACGCACTGTGGACATCATCTGAGCCTCGCGAATGAAATACAGCCTTTGGCCTGAGAAGTATTGGCACGATATGCAAAATCTCTGGCGCGATATGCAAAGCTTTCACCCTTGTCCCGAGACCACACTCGAACGACCAATAACAAAAGACCTGCGTTCGGCCCAAGGCTGGACGATGGAGGTATACGATGCGTCGGTTTCTGTTCGCTTTGCTGGTGATCGCACTGATTTCGGGTGCGCTGTATGTTCAGCCACGGCCCGCTGACCACAATGTTGTTCATCATGCCAATCACCCGCCGGTCGCCAGCATCAGCGATGCCTTCACGCATTTCTGAGGACTGAAGCGTGCTCCTGCACAGTGGCGTGCTCGCGAAACTCGCCACTAGAGAGTGCTCCGTGCAGGAACATTTGCTCCAGCGTTCGGGCCGACTCGGCGTTGGCTGCACGCCCGCGCTGTTCGGCATCCACCAAGCCGTAGACCAGGGTGATGAACAGCTCGGTAAAAATCGCTGCGGTAATGTCGATGCGAAACAGTCCTCTTTGCTGACCTCTGAGGAAGAACTCGTCTAGCGCCGCCAGGTAAAACTGCCAGCGTGTGTCACCCCGTTCGAAGTCGAGGAAGTCTGGGCGGTATTGCGCCATAAGAAAGGCAAGCAATTCGCGATGAGCCAAGTGCTCGCGGATCAATCGACGCAGCGCGTCCAAGGGCTGCAGGTGCTGCAAACCGGCGCTGCGGATAATCAGATTGAGCGTACTTTCGGCGTACTCCTCCAGTCTCTGCCCTAGATTTTCCCGTGTCCCACAGTAGCGGTGCAGGGTCGCTTTACTCATGCCCGCCAGTTGCGCCAGCTCTTTCATTGTCGCCCGGGGGCGATTGACAACCGCCATAGTCAGCGACTTGAGCATTTGTTCATCATGGGAATTGGGTGTCATCACCACGCCTTTAGCGATGTTTATACAGGGATCACAATATTCTCATATGAGTCAATGTTGACTCATTAGAGTTTGCAAAGTAGCATCCGCACCAAGTTCAATCAAGCCTTGGGTGAGAGATGGGAAATTTGCGTGCGATAGGGATGGCAGGCTCGCTGGCAGCGGCCATTGCGCTGGCCGGGTGTGGGCCGTCGAATGAACAAACGGATGTGGCCGAAGTGGCGCGTGCTGTAGAGGTGCTGGCAGTAAAGACGGAGCCTCTGGCTCTGACTTCGGATTTGCCGGGCAGGGTAGAGCCCATGCGAGTCGCCGAGGTGCGCGCGCGCGTGCCAGGCATCGTGATGCAAAAGCGTTTTGAAGAGGGCGCGGATGTCAAAGCCGGGGACCTGCTGTTCCAGATCGACCCGGCGCCGCTAAAGGCGGCCTTGTCGCGAGCAGAGGGTGAATTGGCCCGCACCCAGGCCGTCGCAATTGAGGCACAGGCGCGGGTCAAGCGCTATGAACCGTTGGTGAAGGTCGAGGCGGTCAGCCAGCAAGACTTCGACAGTGCCATGGCCGACCTGCGCAGCGCCCAGGCGGCCACGCGCTCGGCTCAGGCCGATCTGCAAAGCGCGCGCTTGAACCTTGGTTATGCTTCGGTGACTGCACCGATTTCCGGTCGTGTCGGCCGTGCACTGGTAACCGAAGGTGCGTTGGTCGGTCAGGGTGACGCGACGTTGATGGCGCGGATTCAACAGCTTGATCCGGTCTATGTTGATTTCACTCAGTCGGCCGCCGACGCGCTGCGCCTGCGCGAATCGCTTAAGGACGGAAAACTCTCCGCTGATGACAGCAAGACGTTGGGGATTCGTGTCGACGGCACCGCTTTTGAGCGTCAGGGCGCACTGATGTTTACCGATATCGTCGTTGATCGCGGCACAGGACAGGTGTCATTACGCGGCAAGTTCGCCAACAGCGACGGCGTGTTGCTGCCGGGCATGTTCGTGCGCGTGCGCACGCCTCAAGGCACCGACAAACAGGCCATTCTCGTGCCCCAGCGCTCGGTGCAGCGCGGCAGCGATGGCGGCGCGCAGGTCATGGTGGTCGGCGCCGACGGCCGCGCCGAAGCGCGCAATGTGGTCACCGGTTCCATGCAGGGTTCGCGCTGGCAGATCAGTGAAGGCCTGAAGGCTGGCGATCAGGTGATTGTCAGCGGACTGAGCGGCCTGCAACCAGGTGCCAAGGTCGTACCCGCCCAAGCCCAGGCTCAGTCGCCTGAGTCGCACCAGTAAGGGCGCCGTCGCCGCGAGGATATTCCGATGTCTCTGTTTTTTATCAAACGCCCGAACTTCGCCTGGGTGGTAGCGCTGTTCATTTCTCTGGCCGGTCTGCTGGTCATTCCGATGCTACCGGTAGCGCAGTACCCCAACGTCGCGCCGCCGCAGATCAAGGTGACGGCGACCTATCCCGGTGCCTCTGCGAAGGTGCTGGTGGACTCGGTCACCAGCGTGATCGAAGAGTCGCTCAACGGTGCGAAGAACCTGCTGTATTTCGAGTCGACCAACAACTCCAACGGTATCGCCGAGATTGCGGTGACGTTCCAGCCGGGCACTGATCCGCAGCTCGCTCAGGTTGACGTGCAAAACCGCCTGAAAAAAGCCGAAGCGCGGATGCCGCAAGCCGTGCTGACCCAAGGTCTGGAGGTGGAGCAGACCAGTGCTGGTTTCCTGCTGATCTATGCGCTGAACTATAAGGAAGGCACCCAGCACAGTGACACCACCGCACTGGGCGACTACGCCGCGCGCAATATCAACAACGAGCTACGCCGGGTTCCGGGCGTCGGCAAGCTGCAGTTCTTCTCCTCTGAAGCGGCGATGCGCGTCTGGCTCGACCCGCAGAAACTGGTGGGCTACGGGCTATCCATCGACGACGTCAGCGCGGCCATCCGTGGCCAGAACGTGCAAGTGCCGGCTGGCAGCTTCGGCAGTACGCCGACCAGCAGCCAGCAGGAACTGACCGCCACCCTGGCGGTGAAAGGTACGCTGGATAATCCGGAAGAATTCTCTCGTATTGTCCTGCGTGCCAACGAGGACGGTTCGACGGTCAAACTGGGCGACGTCGCCCGCGTGGAAATCGGTCAGGAAAGTTACAACTTCAACTCGCGCCTGAATGGCAGACCCGCCGTGGCAGCGGCGATCCAGTTGTCGCCGGGCGCCAACGCGATCCAGACCGCAACTGCGGTCAAGCAGCGCCTGGCCGAACTGTCGGCCTACTTCCCGGATGATGTGGAATATTCCGTTCCTTACGACACCTCGCGTTTCGTTGATGTAGCGATCGAGAAGGTGATTCATACCCTGATCGAAGCGATGGTCCTGGTATTCCTAGTGATGTTCCTGTTCCTCCAGAACATCCGCTACACTTTGATTCCGTCGATCGTGGTACCGGTGTGTCTGCTGGGCACGCTGCTGATGATGTACGTGCTGGGCTTCTCGGTGAACATGATGACCATGTTCGGCATGGTGCTCGCCATCGGCATTCTGGTGGACGACGCCATTGTCGTGGTGGAGAACGTCGAACGGATCATGGCCGAGGAGGGCTTGTCGCCGGTCGACGCCACGGTGAAAGCGATGGGGCAGGTATCGGGCGCGATCATCGGTATCACCCTGGTGCTGTCGGCGGTGTTCATGCCGCTGGCATTCATGTCCGGCTCGGTCGGTGTGATCTACCAGCAATTCTCGGTATCGCTGGCGGTGTCGATTCTGTTCTCCGGGTTCCTCGCGCTGACGTTCACCCCGGCGCTATGCGCCACGCTGCTCAAGCCGATTCCACAAGGGCACCATGAAAAGCGCGGCTTCTTCGGCGCCTTCAACCGTGGCTTTGCCAAGCTCACCGATCGCTATTCAGTCCTGAACAACGGGCTGGTGGCGCGTTCCGGCCGGATGATGTTGGTGTACCTGGGCATTATCGCCATGCTCGGTTACTTCTACCTGCGCCTGCCGGAATCGTTTGTGCCGGTGGAGGACCAGGGCTACATGATCGTCGACGTCCAGCTGCCGCCGGGCGCGACCCGTACCCGTACCGAATCGACTGGCGAACAACTGGAGCGTTACCTGGCTACCCGTGACGCGGTTCAGTCGACGTTCCTGGTGTCCGGCTTCAGCTTCTCCGGGATGGGCGATAACGCAGCGCTGGCATTCCCGGTGTTCAAGGACTGGTCGGAACGTGGCGAAGATCAATCGGCCATGGCAGAAGTCAATGCGCTGAACGAGCAATTTGCCGTGGCCAACGACGGTGCGGTGATGGCCGTGCCACCGCCGCCGATTGACGGTCTGGGCAACTCCGGTGGTTTCGCCCTACGCCTGCAGGATCGTGCCGGCCTGGGTCGGGAAGCGTTGCTCGCTGCTCGTGATCAGGTGCTTGGTCAGGCCAACGGCAACCCGAAAATTCTCTACGCGATGATGGAAGGTCTGGCGGAGTCGCCGCAATTGCGCGTAGTGATCGACCGTGACAAGGCGCGCACCCTGGGGGTGAGTTTTGAATCGATCAGCAGTGCGTTGTCTGCCGCTTTCGGTTCGGAGGTGATCAACGACTTCACCAATGCCGGCCGCCAGCAGCGCGTGGTGGTGCAGGCCGAGCAGGGCGACCGGATGACTCCGGAAAGCGTGCTCAAACTGTACGTACACAACAGCGCGGGCGATCTGGTGCCGCTCAGTGCTTTCGTCACCACGCATTGGGAGGAAGGTCCGGTGCAGGTCGTGCGCTACAACGGTTATCCGTCGGTGCGCATCGTCGGTGATGCCGGGCCGGGCTACAGCACCGGTGAAGCCATGGCAGAAATGGAGCGTATCGCCGCGCAGTTGCCGGCCGGTTTCAGCTACGAGTGGACCGGTTTGTCCTACCAGGAGAAGGTCTCCAGCGGTCAGGCCACGCAACTGTTTGCGCTGGCCATTCTGGTGGTGTTCCTGCTGCTGGTGGCGCTGTACGAGAGCTGGGCGATTCCGTTGACCGTGATGCTGATTGTGCCGATCGGCGCCATCGGTGCGGTACTCGCGGTGATGGTCGCCGGCATGCCTAACGATGTGTACTTCAAGGTCGGTTTGATCACCATCATAGGTCTGGCGGCGAAGAACGCGATTCTGATCGTCGAGTTCGCCAAGGAACTCTGGGAAAAAGGTTACAGCCTGCGCGACGCCGCGATCGAGGCTGCACGGCTGCGCTTCCGGCCAATCGTGATGACCTCCATGGCCTTCATTCTCGGTGTGGTGCCGCTAGCACTGGCGACCGGGGCAGGGGCTGCAAGTCAGCGGGCAATCGGTACCGGGGTGATCGGCGGCATGCTCAGCGCGACACTGCTGGGTGTGTTGTTTGTACCGATCTGTTTTGTGTGGGTGCTGTCGATGTTGCGCAGTAAACCGGCTCCCATTGAACAACCCGCTTTGGCTCAGGAGTGACACATGCGTATTTCAGGATTTTCTACGCTGGTGATCGCCATGTTGTTGGCCGGTTGCTCGTTGGCGCCGACCTATGAGCGGCCCGTCGCACCGATTGCGGACAACTGGGCGGGCGAGTCGTTGAAACAGGGCGCTCCGATCAACCAGTTGGCGTGGCAGTCGTTCATCGTCGATCCCGACCTGCGCCGTCTGGTGGGTGTTGCGCTGGATAACAATCGCTCGTTGCGTCAGACCCTTTTGGACATCGAGCAGGCCCGGGCGCAGTACCGCATTCAGCGGGCCGATCGGGTTCCGGGGCTGAATGCAAGCGCGTCCGGCAATCGCCAGCGCTTGCCGTCGGACCTGGCCAGTGACGGCCGGGCAGGGGTGGCCAGCCAGTATCAGGTCGGTCTGTCGCTGCCCGAATACGAGCTGGATCTGTTTGGCCGGGTAAAGAGCCTCAGTGACTCTGCGCTGCAGGAATACCTGGCCACCGAAGAAGCAGCCCGCGCCGCGCAGATCGCGCTGATCGCTGAAGTCAGCCAGGCCTATCTGGTTCACGACGGCGCCCAGCGTCGGCTGGAGTTGACCCAACAAACCCTGAGCAGCCGCGAATACTCGTTCGCGCTGATCAGTCAGCGCCGCTCCAGCGGCACGGCGACAGCGCTGGATTATCAGGAAGCTCTGGGGCTGGTGGAACAGGCGCGGGCCGAACAGGAACGCAATCTGCGCGAGAAGCAGCAGGCGTTCAACGCGCTGGTTTTGCTGCTGGGCACAAAGGACGCGGGCAAGGTGATTCCCGAGCGGCTGACGACGCAGCCGATGCTGGTGCAAGACATCGCTGCGGACACCACGTCGACGCTGATCGAGCGCCGGCCGGACATTCTTGCGGCCGAGCATCGACTGCAAGCGCGCAATGCCGATATTGGCGCGGCACGGGCGGCGTTCTTTCCGCGTATCAGCCTGACCGGCAGCTTTGGTACTTCCAGCGCGCAGATGTCCGGTCTGTTCGACGGCGGTTCGCGCTCCTGGAGTTTCGTACCGAACCTTTCGCTGCCGTTGTTCGATGCTGGTCGCAACAGTGCCGGGCTGAGTCTGGCCGAAGCCCGCAAGGATTCAGCTGTGGCGGCCTACGAAGGCACGATTCAGACGGCGTTCCGCGAGGTCGCCGATGCATTGGCTGCCACCGACACCTTGCGCCGGGAGGAGGCCGCGCGCCGCGCACTGGCCAATACCAGCACTGAAACCCTGAGTCTGGCCAAGGCCCGATATGAAGGCGGTATCGACAGCCACCTGCGTTATCTCGATGCGCAGCGCACCAGTTTCGTCAATGAAACAACGTTTATCGAGGTCAGCACGCAACGCCAGATTGCTCTGGTCGATCTGTTCCGTTCGCTGGGCGGAGGTTGGTCCACGCCGACAACCGTTAGATAACGCCTGACAAGAGCTCCTTTGGTTGGCGCATCCAACCGCCTTTGCCCCGTAGACCGAAAGGTCTCGGGGCTTTTTTTTCCAGGAAAACCGAGTAAGGCTTACAACGCACTCGCTGCGCCGGCCGCGCCATGCAGGAACATCTGTTCCAGCACATTGGCCGAGTTGGCACTGGCCGCGCGCCCACGGCGCTCGGCATCAACCATGCCGAAAATCATGGTCAGGAACAGCTCCGTGAAAACCGCGGCGGTGACATCGATGCGAAACGCGCCCAGTTGCTGGCCACGCAGAAAAAAAGCATCCAGAGCGTCAGCATAAGTCTGCCAGCGGTCGCCCTCACCATTGACCGCAAACGTGTCGGGGCGGTACTGAAAGAGCAGGAAAACCAGCATTTCCCGATGCGCGAGATGCTCGCTGATCAAACTGCGCAACGCCTGTACCGGCTCGCCGTGCAACAGGTCGGTGGTGGTGGTGATCTGGTTTAGCACCGTCTCACCGTGGCTTTCCATCATCTGCACCAGGTTGTCACGGGTGCCGCAAAAGCGATGCAGCGTAGCCTTGCTGACGCCAGCCGCTTCAGCCAGTTCCTTGAGTGTCGCCCGAGGGCGATCAACGATGGCCAAGGCCAGCGCCTTGATGAGTCGTTCGTCTTGAGGAGTCAGGGTCATCAGTCGGTCTCGAATCGAATTTCAATCCGCCGAATTGTGCAGGAAAAGCTCATTACTGCAACGAAAACCACCGAAATAGAGCAAATGACTTCATCTGAGACAGTTTTTGTTCAACACGGAATCGGCGTTGCGCACCGTTCGAATGTCATGAACTGTAAAAAGCCTGGCGCGATCTGATCCCCATGCGGCGCCTGGGCAAGGATCGACTCAGTGACTGGCCACCAACAAGGCCAGCGCAGTGCAAGCAGTCTCGGTTTCGGCTCGCAATCGATCCAGATCACCGTGGGCCGACCAGGCAATGGTCAGCCCGTCTACCAGTTGGATCAGCAAGCGGCTGGTCGCCTTTAAAAACGCTTCGCTCAACTCAGTTCCCATGGCACGCTGCAGCGCCTGCTCGGTGGCTTCAATGGCCACCGAGTAAATCTTGCTGGCCATTTGCGGGTCATTGCGCATTGCCCAGAAGAACAACTCGGTCTGCGCCCTGGCCGCATCCGGGTGATCGATGAACCAGGTGATCAATTGCCGCAGAACTTCGGCTGCCGTCGCCGCAGCAGTGGCCCCGGCCGGTACCTGTTCCAGCGCTTGCGGTGGGAGGCTGAACAGCGATTCGTAGACGGCATAAAACAGGTCGTTCTTGGTATGGAACACGTAATGCAACGAAGCCAACGGACAGCCGGCTTGCGCCGCAATACGGCGGGTCGTGGCATTGGCTACGCCGTGCTCGGCGATCACTCTGATCGTTGCTTCGACGAAATCCTGCCGGCGTAATTCAGCGCCCATTCTGGCCATGGTTCAGCAATCTCCCTTATTCCTGGCGCCCCCGAAAACGAAGAGGGCGATGTCGACGCTTGCGGATCCTACAGCAACAAATCGCCAGACGTCATGAATGAAAACGATACGTGAAACGGTTGCACCAATAATGGTAACAACTGTTTCGTTAATTCCCGTATTGGTGCGTTCCGACGAAACAAACGGGAACATTCTCCGGCAGTTTCCTCGCACCGTCGTTCCGGTGATCGCGCAATCGCTTGATAAAAAACAACTAATTTCTGCCTTGCGGATCTTGGCACCGGGCTTGCTTTGATCACATGACTTGGTCAGTTGATCAAGTCAATTGATTAGGTTAGCGCAGGCAACGGGTTGCCACCGTCAAGACGACCCCGTTGCTGATCAAGGCCCACGAGGATCCTTCCCATGAACACAGTGATTGAGCGCCCCCATAACAATTTTTCTACCGGCGTCGTAATCCGGCATCTGGTCGCGGCCGTCGCGGCCTCGGCGTTTTTCTGTACGGCACAGGCAGCAGATAAGGATCCAGCATTACTCGGCACCAAACTGACTCCGCTGGGAGGCGAGGCGGCGGCCAGTGCCGACGGGGTGATTCCCGCGTGGACAGCACCCGGTCCTCAAGGTGGCAGTTGGACCCATGGCCAAGTGCGCGGCAAGCAATGGACGTTCAAGGATGACAAGCCGCTGTTCAGCATCGACTCGGGCAACGTCGATAAATACGCCAGCAAGCTTTCACCGGGCCAGGTAGAAATGTTCAAGAAGATTCCCGGCTACCGGATGGACGTGTACCCGACACGACGCAGCTGTGGCGTGCCGGATTTCGTCGCGCAGAACACGAAGAAGAACGTCGGTTTCGCCAAGCTCGACGGCGACGGCCTGGCGTTGCAGGAAGCCTATGTTCCAGGCATTCCGTTTCCATTTCCAGCCTCGGGTGCCGAAGTGATGTGGAACATGAAAATGCGCTATCGCGGCGTTGGCTTCGATATGTCGAAAACCGTTTCCGGAATTTCGCCACGCAAGGGCAGTGAAGACTGGCTGCGCACCTCCACCGACTGGTTCATGTACACACCATGGGGCGTGAAGGGCAGCGCGCTGTTCTCGTCATTCGATCGCCTGGAAGTCGCCACCTACTTCAGCTACACCGACCCCGCCGCGCTGGCCGGACAAGCCGGGGTGGTCACCACCAAGGCCGGCGAGCAAGCCACCACGTTCTATTACTTCCCGGGCCAGCGCCGCGTGCGGCGCATGCCGGCGTATTCCTACGACGCACCGCAAATCGGCCTGGACAATCAATACACCATCGATGAATCCAACGTGTTCTTCGGCCCCATGGACCGCTTCGACTGGAAGCTGCTGGGCAAGCAGGAAATGCTTGTGCCCTACAACTCGTTCGGGGCCTACGACAACTCGGCGAAGATCGAGGAGGTGGCCAAGCGCGACTTCATCGCTCCCGAATCGCGTCGCTATGAGCTGCACCGCGTGTGGGTGGTCGAAGCGACCGTCCGCCAAGGCATGCGCCATCAGGCACCGAAGCGTCTGTTCTACATCGACGAAGACAGCTGGAACGCGCTGATGGCGGTGGACTACGACAAGCAGGGGCAAATCTGGAAGGTCCGCGAGGGTTACACGATCCCGGTGTACGAGACCGGCACCTGCGACATGGAAGCCCAGGCGCAATACAACCTGGTTGACGGTCGCTACCTGTACGACATGACCTCCATTGGCACCGGCAAGAACGACCATCGCTGGCTGACCGACGGGGCGAGCAATCCGCGCCTGAAACGCGACTTCTACACCTCCGACAACCTGCGCGCCAACAGCGAACGCTGATAGCGGCTTTCGGGAACAGACATGAAAAAAATAATCAGTAGAACCTCAGGTCTTGTCATCGCGTGTGCAACCCCATTTGCCATGGCGTTCACCTTTGAAACCGAAAACATTCGCGGCTCATTCGACTCTACCCTCGCCGTGGGCATGGGGCTGCGCACCGAGTCGCGCGGCTGCAACCTTATCACCAGCGGCCCCGGCGGGCACAATCCACCCAGCGGCTGTCTGGCGCCCAGCGCCGGTGTTGGTGACCAGGGCGACTTGAACTACGACCGGGGCGACCTGTTCACCAATTACATAAAAGGCATCCATGAACTGGTGCTGAAGTTTCCCGAAGACTACACGTTCATGGCGCGCGGTAGCTGGATTCGCGACTTTGCCGCGACCGACACCAGCGGTGCGCTATCGGCTAACCGGCCCGAAGGTGTCGGTAGCGACGGCCTCACCCGCGGCGCCCGAGACGATCTGGAGTTCAAGGCGCGTCTGCTGGATCTGTGGGTGAGCAAGAGTTTCGATGTCGGTGACCAACGTGTTCGCGCTCGTCTGGGTAATCAGGTGATCAACTGGGGCGAGAGTCTGTTTGCTGCTGGCGGCATCAACAACACCAACGCTTACGATGTCATGGCATTGTCGCGTCCCGGTACCCAGCTCAAGGAAGCCTTGCTGCCGGCCCCGATGTTGAGCCTGGCGTCGGGGCTTGGTGCCGGGGTGAATATCGAGGCGTATTGGCAGTTCAATTGGAACAAAAGTGAGTTGCCGCCAGTGGGCAGCTATTGGTCCACCACCCATGCGCTGGGCGAGGGCAGGGGTACCTACGGGTACGATGAAAAAGAGGCGCGCAACAGCGGCCAATGGGGCGTGTCGCTGCGCTGGCAGCCTGACAACACCGATCTCAACCTGGGTCTGTACGTGATGCGTTATCACGACAAACTGCCGTCACTGAGCGTGCAGGTGGATCCGCAAACCTTCGCCGCGGCGCCGACCTGGGAATATCCGGAAGACCGCATGATGTACGGCATCAGCGCCAATATGCCGGTCGGCGACTGGGCCTTGGGCACCGAGTTGTCCTACCGCCCCAAGGATGCGGTACCGCTCAACCCGGTCATCGACGCCTGCTCCGCCAACGGTGGCAAATGCTGGAAAGACGCAAAGAAACTGCAATGGCACCTGACCGGCATCTACAGCATGACGCCGTCCAACTCGCCGACCTTGCTCGAATTCACCGGTGCCAGCACCGGTACTTTGTTGAGCGAACTGGTGGTCGTGAAATACCCGGGCCTGCATAACGACTACGCCGGAGAACCCATCGCCGCCGGCCTTAATACCTGGCAACTGGACCCGGCCATCGCGCCGAGCGCCAAGGGTAACAAAACCTCCTCTGGCATCAGCCTCGATTTGAGCCTGACCTATGACAACACGCTCATTCCTGGCTGGCAGGTCACGCCGGGAGTGTTCTACTCGCGCTCGATCAACGGACGCACCCCGAACCTGTCGGCCACCTTCACCGAAGACGCCAGCAGCATGAACCTGTACCTCAATTTCGTGCGCAATCCGGCGAGCTGGCAGATCTCGGCCAACTACGCAAAGTTCATGGGCGGCAAGACCCCTTACGATCAACTGCTGCGTGATCGCGATTACGTCGGCCTTGTGGTTTCCCGAACCCTGTGAGGCGCGCCGTGAACAGTTCCCTGAACCTTAAGCAAAGCACTTCGCGCGGCGTGTTACCGCGCATCGAACAATGGCTGTTCTCGCACCGCATGCTGACGTTGGCGAGCCTGGCGCTGTTCACCTTGGGCATGGCTTGGTTTGCCGTGCAGTTGCGCATGGAAGCCGGGTTTGAAAAGCAGTTGCCCATCGGCCACGAATACATCGAGACCTTTGAGACCTATCGCAATGACTTGCTCGGCGCGAATCGGTTGACGGTGGTGGTCAAGGCTCGCCAAGGGACGATCTGGAGCGAGGCAGGGCTCAAGCGTCTGTATGACGTCACCCAGGCGCTGATCTTTCTGCCCAACGTGTCGCGCAGCAGTGTGCGTTCGTTGTGGACGCCCAACGCGTTCGTCAATGAAATCACCGAAGAGGGCTTTCGTGCCGACCCGCTGGTACCAGGGACGGTAACGCCGGAAAGTCTCGATGAGACGAGCATAGCCATGATCGCCAACTCGACGGCGCAGGGTGGTTTTATCGGAACGCTGGTGGCTCGCGACCAAAGCAGCGCGATGATCACGGTCGACCTCAACGAGTTCGATACTAACGGCCAGCGCCTGGACTATGTGGCTTACAACCAGGTCCTGGAGCAGCAGATTCGCAGTCAGTTCGAGGACATGGATTTCGAGATCCAGATCATCGGCTTCGCCAAGCAGATCGGGGACATTGCCGTGGGCGCTTCGGCGGTTTTCGAGTTCTGTCTGCTGGCCTTGTTGCTGACAGCGGCTGCGGTGTTCTGGTACTGCCATTCGCTGCGTTTCACCTTGCTGGCGGTGGGTTGCTCGCTGGTTTCGCTGATCTGGCAGTTCGGCGCTTTGCGTCTGCTCGGCTATGGCCTCGATCCGTTGGCGGTGCTGGTACCGTTTCTGGTGTTTGCCATAGGGGTGTCCCATGGCGTGCAGCAGATCAACTTCATCATTCGCGAGATCGCCTGCGGCAAGTCGGTGGAGGGCGCTGCGCGTGCCAGTTTCAGTGGGTTGCTGATTCCCGGCATACTGGCGTTGGTCACCGCGTTCGTATCGTTCGTGACGTTGCTGTTGATCCCGATACCCATGGTGCGGGAACTGGCAATCACCGCTTCACTCGGGGTGGCGTTCAAGATCGTCACCAACCTGGTGATGCTGCCCGTGCTGGCCTCGATGCTCAGGGTGCAGGACGGTTACGCCGCAGCCGAGGAAGTTTCTCGCCAGCGCCGTGCCCGATGGTTGCACGGTCTCGCCCGTTTGAGCGAATGGCACAACGTGCGCTGGGTGCTGGGTATGGCCGTGCTGATCTTTGTCACGGCGGCGTGGCAAAGCCATGATCGAGTCGTCGGTTCTTTACAGGCCGGAGCCCCGGAACTGCGCGAGGATGCGCGCTTCAATCGGGATGCGCTGTCGATCGCCAGCAATTACGACATTGGTCTGGACTGGCTCAGCGTGGTCTTCGAGGTCAAGGTCGATGGCGGTGCGAACGACTGCGAGAACGTCGCTCTCGGCCAATATCAGGACCGTTTTGTCTGGGCCATGCAAGGTGTGCCTGGTGTGGTCTCGGTGACCTCGTTTTCCAACAGCCTGCGCCAGTTCAACGAGGGCTATAACGAGGGCAACCCGAAAATGAACGCGGTGCCCATCGACCCGACCAACTACTCATCGATGGCCGCCGAGGTGGCTCGGGTACCCGGCATGATGCGGCCTGATTGCAGTATGACCGCGGTGCATTTGTTTCTCGCCGATCACAAGGCAACCACCATTCACCGAGTGATCGCCGCGGCCAAGGCTTTGCGCAGCCAGTTCACTCAGGCCGGCGTGAGTGTACGTCTGGCGTCCGGTAACGCTGGCGTGATCGCGGCGATCAACGAAGAAGTGGAACGCAGCGAGCTGCCGATGATGCTTTATGTCTACGGCGCTATCGCACTGCTGGTGTTCGTCGTCTACCGCGATTGGCGCGCCGTGCTGGTCTGCTGCCTGCCGCTGACCCTGGGGACCTTCATCGGCTACTGGTTCATGAAAGAGCTGCAGATCGGCCTGACCATCGCCACCTTGCCGGTCATGGTGCTGGCGGTCGGCATCGGCGTGGATTACGCGTTCTACATCTATAACCGTCTGCAGTTGCACCAGGCCCTCGGACAGCCGATTACCAAAGCCGTCGAGCATGCATTGCAGGAGGTCGGCGTCGCTACGATTTTTACTGCTATCACCCTGGCGGCGGGCGTCGCCACCTGGGCGTTTTCCGATCTGAAGTTCCAGGCAGACATGGGCAAGCTGTTGGCTTTCATGTTTCTGGTCAACATGATCATGGCCATGACCGTTCTACCCGCGTTCGCCGTATGGCTGGAGCGGACATTTCCGCGGCGGCGCCCAGTGCGCCTGATCGGCTCACTGGTGCATTGAGGAGACAGTCATGCGAAAACTGATGCCTTTACTGGTTCTGATGTTGCCGGCGTTATTGCAGGCTTCGTCCTTGTCGGCTGTACCGGCGACACAAACGGCCAGCGCCAATGCCGCGACGCTGTTGAGCGCTGCCCGAGCCGGGGAGCGAACCGTTGCCGTCGGCGATCACGGCGTGGTGCTGTTGTCGGATGACCACGGTGGGCATTTCCGTCAGGCGACATCCGTGCCGTTGTCCACCCCTCTGACGGGGGTGTCCTTCGTCGATGCCCGTCAGGGTTGGGCCGTTGGTCACTGGGGGGCGATTCTGGCCACTGCTGACGGCGGCGATACCTGGCAGGTGCAGCGCCTTTCCAGTGCAGAAGATCGGCCACTGTTTGCCGTGCACTTTTTCAGTCCGCAGCAAGGGGTGGCGGTGGGGCTGTGGTCGCTGGTGCTGACCACCGATGACGGCGGCAAGAACTGGACCGAGCAGCGACTCGAAGCTCCGCCGGGTTCGAAGCGGGCTGACTTGAACCTAATGGGGCTGTTTGCCGATGGGCAAGGGCGCTTGTACGCCACCGCCGAACGCGGCCAGTTATTGCGCTCAGATGATCAGGGCAAGCACTGGCGCTATGTGGATACTGGTTATAGCGGCACGCTGTGGACGGGTGCGGTGCTGGGCGACGGCTCGCTGCTGGTGGGCGGGCAACGCGGCACGTTGCTGCACGGCTCCGCCGACGGCGTACGCTGGCAGCGCGTGCCGCTGCAAAGCAAGAGCTCGGTCACCGCCGTCGATGTTTCCGGGCAAACAGTCATCGCCGTAGGTCTGGACGGTTTGATCGTGCGCAGCGACGACGGTGGCCAAAGTTTCCATGAACAATCCAGCGGCGACGGGGTTTCGCTCACGGCGACCCTGCTGAACAGGGATGGCTCGCCGATCGTGTTTTCCCGCAGAGGCGTCGTTTCTCAGCGCTGATACCCGCGGGGATGTCGGGAGGCGGGCGCCATGCCGGTTTCCTGGCAGTTCAGCGCGATTTTTCTCAAACAAACTGCTGATTTCCGGCCGATTTTCCCGTGCCAGAAGGACTCTCCGCAGACTCAAAATAATAAACATAACGAATGTTGCGTTAAATAATTTTGCTTGTTAGAGTCGATGACAAATAACAAGACGCAGCATGTTGCACGCGCAGCGGCTGCCACTCTCGATGGAGGTACTTTGATGATCTCGCTCAAGTCGACACTCACCCTACCAGCCGCCGGACTCACCGGTTTCGAAACCCCGCTGACGGAAGAGGAGGCCGCGATTCAGGCCTCCGTGCACCGCTTCGCCAAAGAAGTGTTGCGACCATTGGGTCGCGAGCTGGATCGCATGACCGCCGAAGAGGTGGTTGCCCCTGGCTCGCCTTACTACTCGCTGTTTGCCGAGTTCGCCAAGCTCGGCCTCGACCCGGCGCTGTTGGCGCAGTTGCCACCGGACATGGCGGTGCGAATCGAATCGCTGATCGGTGAAGAACTCGGCTGGGGCGACGCCGGACTGGCGATCTCTTTGGGCTGCGCCGGTTTCCCTCTGCAAATGGCCGTTGCCGCCGGCAATGCCGAACTGGTCGAACTCTGCCAGGGCCGGATCGGCTGCTGGATGGCCACCCAACCCGACCGTGGCAGCGACAACCAGATCTTCGACATGACGCGGGACTGGCCAGCGGGCAAGCCCGGCAATATCGGCAACCTGACCGCCAAGGTGGTTGGCGATGAAGTCATCCTCAACGGCCAAAGCTCGGCGTGGGTCTCCAACGGCGTCATTGCCCAGGTGGCACTGGGCTTGATCTGCGCCGATTACGGTGACGGTTTTTACGATGAGAACGGCCGGCCGCACGGGATTGCGCTGATTATTCCGCTCGATCTGAAGGGCGTTTCCAAAGGCAAGCCGCTGGAAAAAATCGGGCAACGATCCTTGCCTCAAGGCGAAATCTACTTCGACAGCGTACGAGTGCCTCGGCGCTTTGCTATTGCCGAGCGCGACAACTACTACGGCGCCGTCAGTTCTTCCTGGTCGTTCGCCGGCACCCACATGGGCCAGGTGTTTACCGGTGTCGCACGAGCTGCCTTCGAAATGGCCCTGCAGTACTGCCATGAGCGCCGCCAGGGCGGGCACCCATTGATCGACCACCAGATGACCCGTCTGCGCCTGGGCGATATGTTGCGCCGGGTCGAAACGGCCCGTGCGGTCGCCCGACGTTCACTGAGCTTCGCGCGCCTGTCGCCGCAAACCCATCCGTACGCCACCGCCTCCGCCAAAGTTACGGTGACCGAAGAGGCGATGGCCGTTGTGCAGGAAGCTTTCCGCCTGTTCGGCGGCAATGGCACCACCCGTGAATACCTGATCGAAAAACTCTTGCGCGACACCCAGTCGTCATTGATCGAGGACGGCGAAAACCGGGTCCTGACCATGCGCCTGGGGCTGCTCGCCCAGCAGCTGTACGCCGAAGGCTGGGCCAACAACTGATTCTGCATTCACCCGACATTACTCATCCAAAAACAACAAATGAGGTAAATCCCGATGGCCAAATATCCTGTCGTTGTCTACGGCGCCAGTGGTTACACCGGCATGCTGATCATGGACTGGTTGATCGACCAGCACATCCCGTTCACCGCCGTCGCTCGCAACGCCGCCCGTGCTCAGGAAATGATGGCGCAACGTGTCGTCGGTCTGGAGTCGGCCACTTACGAAATCATTGAATGCGCCCACGAGGTCGACGCGCTGGTCTCGGTGTTCAAAGGTGCACGCGTGGTATGCAACACGGTCGGCCCGTTCATCAATTTTGGCCTGACTGCCGTAGAAGCGGCCTTGAAAGCTGGCTGCCATTATCTGGATCCAGCCGGAGAGCAGGCGCACATTCGAGCCTTGCGTGATCAGTTCGGCGAGCTGTATCGCCAGGCCGGGCTGCTGCTGTCGCCATCGCTGGCGTACATGTACACCTACGCCGAGATCGCCGCCGAATTGGCCCTGGAAACTCCGGGCGTCGATTCGCTGGAAACCGCGACACTGACTCGCGGCCCACGCACCGGTGCCGCTGGGGTGACTGTCGGTTCAACGGCGACCATTTTCGAGGGCGTCCGTTACCCCGGCGCCTACCTGTGGGAGAAGGAACTGGTGCCTTATGCGCCGAACACAAGCTTCAACGTGGTTTGTCCTGATCTGCTGGAAGCTGTGTTCTGCCTGCCTTGGGGCGGCACTTCACTACCGGTATTTTACGAAGAGGATGGCCGGGTACGCAGTTGCATGTCCTGTGTCGGCTTCTACGACAACCCGGTGATGAAAATGGTCCACGGCCTGGGTGAGAAGTGGGAAGCCGAATACAAGCACCTGCCCAAAGAACAGCAGGACGCGGTGATCCAGAGCCTCGTGCAATCGACCACCCCGAGCATGCCACCGCGTGAACGCAGCACTCTGCAACGCACCGTTGACTTCGCAATCGGTCGTGGCCAACTGACGGCCGTGCGTGCCACCGTGCATGGCATCACGCCTTACATCGCCACCGGGGCCTTGCACGCCGCAGCCGTGGTCAAACTGTTGAATAACGACACCGCCAGAACTGGTTTCGCCTCGGCCTCGAAAGCCTTCGGTCATCGCTATCTGCTGGGCTTCCTCGAGCAGCGTGGCCTGGCCCGCGCAACCGTTACTCAACTGTGAAGTGACTAACATGGCGATTATTGATTTCTTCGACCGTGGCTGGCGGATCAATCCGCACGGCGCGGCGTACATCCAGGACGATCGGGTGTTCACCTTCACCGAAGTCCGCAACCTGTCTAGCCGGATCGCCAATGCGCTGTTAGCCGCCGACCTGCCCGGCGGCACCAAGGGCGCAGTCTGGTCGGCCAACGATGCGGTGGCCTGGACCTGCACCCTGGGACTCTGGCGCGCCAACCTGTGCTGGATTCCCGTCGGCGCACGCAACAGCGCCGAAGAGAACCGTCACGTGCTCGATGCCTTCGACTGCGAGGTACTGTTTTTTCAACGAGAGTTCGCGCCGATCATTGACGCGTTGCGTCCGAGCCTGCCGAAAATCCGATTGTGGATCTGCATCGACGAGCACTTGCCGGGGGCGCCGTCGCTCAAGTCCTGGATCGAGGATCAGCCGGCCACGGCACCGGAGGTCGGGTATCAACTGGATGATGTCGTGGCGCTCTCGCCAACCGGCGGCACCACGGGGCTGCCGAAAGGGGTGATGAACACTCATCGCAGCATCCAAACGTTCTGCGCGCACTTCATGATCAATTTCCCTTATGCCGATGAGCATCCGCCGGTCAACCTGGCGGCGGCGCCGATGACGCATACCGCCGGCACGCTGTCCCTGCCGTGCACCTCGCGCGGAGGCACCGTGGTGATCATTACTAAGCCGGATCCGGCACTGATGCTGGCAATGATCCCGAAATACAAGGTCACCGAGACCTTTCTACCGCCGACGGTTATCTATCGACTGCTGGATGTTCCGGATCTGGCGCAGAAGGTCGATTTCAGCTCGTTGAAGTATTTTCTGTACGGCGCGGCACCGATGTCGGTGGACAAGCTCAAGCAAGCCATCGAGACCTTTGGCCCGGTAATGGCCGGCGGTTACGGTCAGACGGAAGCGCCGGCCTCGATTTCCAACCTGCCGCCCGCCGAACATTTGCACGGTGGACGTCTTGCAACGGACGAGCGTTTGTCATCGGTAGGCCGTCCTAATCCGCTGGTTCGGGTGGAAATTCTCAGCGACGCCGGAGACATTCTCGGCCAGGGCCAAACCGGTGAAATCTGTGTGCGCGGCGATCTGGTGATGAAGGGTTACTACAAGGATCCGCAGAAAACCGCAGAAACCATCGTCGATGGCTGGCTGCACACCGGCGACATCGGCCATTTCGATGTGCACGGCTACCTGCACATTACCGACCGCAAGAAAGACATGATCATCTCCGGCGGATTCAACGTTTACCCGAGTGAAGTCGAGCAAGTGCTCTGGAGCCATCCGGCGGTGCAGGACTGCGCCGTCATCGGTGTGCCGGATGAGCAATGGGGCGAGGGCGTGAAGGCCGTGGTCGAGTTGAGCGCCGGGCATACCGTCACTGCTGAGGAGTTGATCGAGCTGTGCAAGACCCGGCTCGGATCGGTCAAGTCGCCGAAAACCGTGGATTTCATTGCTGCATTGCCACGCAGCCCGGTCGGCAAAGTACTGAAAAAAGATCTGCGTGCCCATTACTGGCAAAACGTTGAGCGGCGTATTTGAGGGGGATGATCTGATGGAACCTATTTACATCGCCGGCATTGCCATGACCGAGTTCGGTCGCCACTTGGACCGAAGCCTTCAGGATCTGGCGCTGGAGGCCTTGCAAGGCGCACTCGCCGATTCCGGTGCCCTGCGCGCCGATATCGGCGCGGTGTTCTACGCCGGGATCACTAACGGTCATCTGCAAGGGCAACTGTCGATTCCCGGGCAGGTGCTGTGCAGCAAGATCGGCCTCGAAGGGGTGCCGGTGTACAACGTCGAAAACGCCTGCGCCTCAGGCAGTACCGCAGTTCATCTAGCGGTGCAGAGCTTGCGCTCAGGGGCTACCGACGTGGCATTGGCGCTGGGTGCGGAAAAAATGAACGTGCCGGACAAAGCGCGCGCGCTGGCCCTGTTCGAAACCGGCTGGGATGTTTCCACCGCCGAGGAAAACTACGCGACGCTGGTGAAAATGGGCGAGGGCATCGTGGTGCCGCCGGGCTCGGAATCCAATCGTCCGTACAGCAAGTTCATGGCCATCTATGCCGCCATGTGTCGCTGGCACATGAAGACCTACGGCACCACTCAGCGACAGATTGCTGCGGTGTGCGCCAAGAACCATCAACACTCGGTGCACAACCCGTATTCGCAATTTCGCAAGACCTTCACCATTGAAGAAGTGCTCGCCGCGCCGCCGATCACTTATCCGATCACGCTGCCAATGTGTGCGCCGTTATCCGACGGCGCGGCCGCCGCGATTCTCTGTACCGAGGCGGGATTGAAACGCATTGGTGCCGACCCGAAACGTTGTGTGCGGATCGCCGCCAGCGTGATCCGCAGCTTTACCCTGCGTGGGCTCGACGAGCCGCACAAGCACGTCAGCCTGTTGGCAGCGCGTGAAGCCTACGAGATCGCCGGCCTCGGCCCGCAGGACATGCACGTGGCCGAAGTACACGATGCCTCGGCCATGGGTGAAATCATCCAGGCGGAAAACCTCGGTCTTGCGCCGCTGGGGGAGGGTGGCGTGTGTGCCGAACGCGGCGATTTCACCCTGGGAGGCCGTCTGCCGATCAATCCCTCTGGCGGCCTCGAATCCAAGGGGCATCCGCTCGGCGCCACAGGGATCGGTCAGTTGTACGAGCTGACCACCCAGTTGCGCGGGGAGGCCGGTGCACGCCAGGTACGCGGTGCGCGGCATGCCATCCAGGAAAACGGTGGCGGTCTGCAAGGTGTAGAGGAAGCAGCCGTCGCTATTCACATCCTGAGTCGATAGGAGCACATCACATGTCCATGACCTACCAATCACGAGAGCTGGAAAGCCACTTCGCCGGCGGGCATTTCCGTCGGCTGGGTGGCTGGGTCGAAACTCCGGCTGATCTGCAACCCGAGCTCGAGGGCGATGTCAGCGCGGACGTCATCGTGATCGGTGCGGGTTTCGCCGGCCTGTCCACCGCCCTGGAACTGACGGTGTTGGGAGCGAAGGTGGTGGTTCTGGAGCAAGCGTTTGCCGGTTTCGGCGCCAGCGGGCGGAATGCCGGCTATTTGGGCGGCAGCGTCGGCATTGAGTTCGAGTTGTTCTTGAAACGTGTTGGCAAGGAAAAAGCGCAAAAAATCGTCAGGTTCTATGACGAAGCTGTCGCCTACGTCGAAGGTCGGTTACGCGAACTGGGGATCGACTGCGACTATAACGCCTCGGGCATCATCAGGGCGGGCATCCATCCGTCGCAGGAGAAAAGGCTGCGCAAAAGCATGGCCGTGGGCCACGAACTGGGTTCGCAAACGGAGTTTCTGGATCAGGCACAAATGCGCGCGCGGGGGATTCCACCGGCCTTTCTGTTTGGCTGCCTGCAACGCCACGGCGGTACGCTGGACCCTGGCAAATATGTGATGGGTCTGCGCCGTGCTGCACTTCAGGCGGGAGTGAGGCTGTATGAAAACACCAAGCTTGAGTCGTGCTCCGACGGGCCGACGATCACCTGCCGGACGCCATGCGGGCGGGCGAGCGCGCCGATAGTGGTGCTGGCCACCAATGCCTATACGCCGCAACTCGGTCTTCTGCGAGACAAAGTCGTTCCATTTCGAGTGTCGGCGGTCGAAACCGAGCCATTGACACCACAGCAGTTGGCATCGCTGGGCTGGGCAGGGCGGGAAGGGTTGACCACGCCGCACCTGGTGATGGAAAGCCATCGCCTGACCGCACGCAATACGCTGCTGATGACCACTAAACGGCTGGGTTATGCCTACGGCTCGAAAACCCCGAACATTCCCGATGAGGTGACCTACCGCGCGTTGCAAGACAACCTTGGCGTGCGTTTCCCGACGTTACGCGGTGTCGGCATTCAAGCGTGCTGGAGTGGTTATGTCAGCATGGCCTACGACGCGTTACCGGTGGTGGGCGAAACCGGGTCGCACCACAACATTCTCTACACCGCGGGTTGCTCCGGACACGGCGTCGCATCGCAGTCGCTGATTGGTCACCTGCTGGCAGAAAGAATCGGCGGTATCGAGCATCCGCTGCTCGCCGCGTTGCGGCATAAAACCCCGAAAACCCTGCCCGAACCGCTGCAGTGGTGCGCCGTGAATGTGGCGCTGGGAGGAGCACATCTGCTGGACGAATACACCAACCGCAAAGTTGCGCGCCCTCATGCCTGACGGCTGAGGCTTATAGAACCAACACGCTGAGTTTGCATGGTGACGCTGACCTTGAAGTCCTGGGGCCGGCAGGCGTTCGCCTGCAGAAAGACAAACGAATGTTTGCGTTTTCGTCGCTACTTTTTTACTGCCGCACCCACGCTCGGCCACGGGCGTTCAATCCAACAATAACGTGATGTGAGGCAACGAACATGAGCACTGACGCCCCTCCTGATTTGAAGCGCAGGCAACTACTCAAACTGGCCGGTGCCACTGCCGCCGTGGGATCGATCGGTTTGAACATTGGGCTGGCCAATGCCGCCGATGCGCTACTCAAAGGCAACCCGGACGATGTGTTTGATGTGGTGATCATCGGTGCCGGCCTGGCTGGTTTGACCGCCGCCCGTGACCTGCATCTGGCGGGTTGCGAGTCGCTACTGGTGCTTGAAGCGCGTGATCGTGTCGGTGGCCGCACGCTCAATCATGACTTGGGTTCCGGCTACATCTCCGAGGCCGGAGGCCAGTGGATCGGCCCCGGACAAACCGCCGTAGCGGACCTGGCCCGTGAGCTTGAGGTCGGCACCTTTCCCAGTTTCTATGAGGGGGAGACCGTGATCCTCGGTGGCGATGGACGTGTCGCCGTCGATTTGAAAGGCACCTTCGGTACCGACGAAAGCGTCTCGGCAAAACTCAGCGAGCTGTCGCGTGATGTGCCGTGCGGCGCGCCATGGAAATCCCCCCGAGTGGCCGAACTGGACAAGCTCTCGGCAGGCGACTGGCTTGCTCAGCAAAACATCAAACCGCAAGACCGCGCAGGGTGGAATGCCAGCTTTCTCCTGACCTGCGGTGTCACGCCGGCGAAGATGGGCTTCTTGCATTTTCTATCGATGATCAATTCGGCCGGTAGCGAATACATGCGGCTCGATTCAATCAAGGACAGCGCGCAAGGCACGCGGATCGTCGGCGGTTCACAGGTTCTCAGCAGCAAAATGGCGCAATTGCTGGGTGACAAGGTTCGCTTGTCGTGCCCGGTGCGCAAAATTGCTGACTGGAACGGCGACATCGTCAGACTGCAAACGGATCAGGGCGAGATCCGCGCCCGGCGCGTGATCATGGCGATTCATCCAGCACTGTGCCAACGCCTGCAGTTCGATCCAGCGCTGCCCGAAGCCCGCGCCGCTCTGCAGCGAGCCTGGCCGGCGCACTCGCCGGCGCGCAAGACGGCAATGGTCTACCCGCGGCCTTTCTGGCGCGACAAAGGCTTGAACGGCCATATCATTCAGGTCGGTGGGCCGGTCATCTGGGCATACGACAACTCGCCGCCAAATGGCGAAATCGGTGTGATCAATGCGTTCATTTTGAATGCCGCAGCCCCCACCAACCTTGAGGCCGCGAAGCGTATGCAGACCGAAATCTATGCACGTGCCCTGGGGGACGCAGCGCTCGAGCCGGTTTCCTATCACGATCATGACTGGGCGCATGCCGACCCGTGGACCATTACGTGCGTGTCGCCGATTCCCCCCGGTTTCTGGTCGACACATGGCGAGGCACTGCGTCCGCCCTGCGGCAATCTGTTCTGGTCGGGCACCGAAACCGCTGACATCTGGGCAGGTTACATGGACGGTGCCGTGCGCGCCGGACGCCACAGCGCCTTACAGGTGCTCAACGCGTTACGTAGGGTGTAGGAGGCGGCAATGAAAAAAATCATAGCGCTTGGCGTCATGGTGGTCATTGCGGTGCTGTTGGCGATTTTTGGCCGCGATCTGCTCGATCTGTATCGGCTGCAGAGTTACATCACCACCTCCACTGAGGCCTACCAGGCCGAACGCGGAAACTGGCCCCATCTGACCGATGCCTGCACCGGTTGCCATGGCAGCCACGGTAACTCGCTGAACTCGACGTATCCGAGCCTGGCCGGGCAACCCGCCGCGTATCTGTCCGCCCAGTTGCGCAATTTTGCGAGCGGACAACGGCTTGCGCCCAACATGGAGCCGTTGGCGATGACCCTCAGCCCGGATGAAATTGATCAGCTGGCGAAGTTCTACGCCCGGCAATCGGTCGGTGCCCATGGGGCTGTCAGCTCTGACGAGGGTCTGAAGGATCAAGGCAAACAACTGGTGCAAACCCGAGGCTGCACCGCCTGCCATGGTGCACAACTGATGGGCCACGAAGCCTACCCACGCCTGGCTGCACAAGGGCAGGACTACCTTTTGGCCCAGCTCAACGCTTTTGCCAGCGGCGAGCGCATTGAGCCCAGTGGTGCCATGCAAGCCATGGCCGCGGCGCTGTCAGCGCAGGAGCGACAAGCGATTGCGGCTTATCTGGCCGCACTCGTTCCTCAACCCCGCTAATCCATCAAATTATCTGTCAGCTGTACCGAGGCTATCGTTATGGAACCGAGAAATATTGTGCTGTGCCTTGCCTGTTTCTTGCTGCTTGCCAATGGGCTGACCTTCGGCATCAGGTTTTTGAAGAAAAGAAACCTGTTACTGGCTCTGGAGTGGTTTGTGGTTGCCTTTTCCGCAACAAACTTCCTGGTTTTTTTCCTGACGGGATCGGAGCATGCGTACCTGATTTCATACTTTTGCGACGCGTTCTCCAGAGCCTTCGGAATTCCGCTGATTACCGTGCTCGGGCTGATGGCGGTGACGCATGCCTACAAGCCGTCTGTGGGCAAGGAACTCATGATGTTTGCCGGCGCTATGCTGGGCACACTCGCGTTGATCTCGACCAAGGTTCTGGTCACGCTCCTACCGTATTTCTACGTGCTGATGTGGGTGATGTTTTCGGTCTACCTGGTGTATTTCGCGGTACGCCTGGCAAATGTCGGCGAGTCACTGCACGCGATCGGTGTGATGTTTGGCATGCTCGCATCACTGACCATTGCCTGCATCTACGATTTTTACAAGATCCCCGGCGACGACAGCAATGTGCTGCTGAACTTCTATGTGCTTGCACTGACCACCTGGGCTTATCTGCTGGTGCACCTGTATTACGCGTATTGCGCGCTGGAGCGCGCGAAGGGCGCAATGGCTGTTCTGCAAACGCGCTAGGGGGTAGTTGAAGTGTTCGAAGCCGCCGATCTGGCGGCTTTTTTGCGTGATGCAGAGGAGGGCGGGGGGCATCCTTGCCCGTGCAGGATCAAGGGTTCAGCTTGGCCAGATAATGCGCGACGGCCTTGATGTCTTCATCGGACAGGGTGCTCGCCATGGCATTCATGGCCTGCGTCGGATCGGTGCGTTGGCCACGCTTGAAAGCGCTCAGTTGATCGCTCAGATAAAGCTGCCCTTGTGCGGCGATACGCGGAGCCAGGGGACCGCCAGAGAGTTTTTCGCCGTGGCAGGCTGCACACCCATTGGCGGCGACCACACGCTGACCGCGCTGGTCCAGGGCATCATCCTTCGTCGGGACTTCAGTCACGCCAGGTTTCTGTTCGGAAAAATAGCCGGCCAGACGCTTGATCTGCTCGTCCGTCAGATTGGCCGCCAGTGGCTCCATCTGTGCGCTGTGGCGACGTCCTTCGGCAAACGCGTGCAACTGGTTTTCGATGTACGCTGCGGTCTGCCCTGCAAGCGCTGCGTATTGAGCGTCGCGCGGTTGACCGTTAGCGCCATGGCAAAGCGCGCAGGTGTCCTGTAACTGTGGCCACGCACCGCCATTGGCTTGGTATGCCGCGTCGTGCTGATCCACGGCCTGCATGAAACGATAGCCCGCCAACAGTTCCGGTCCATACATCGCAATTGATCCGGCCAACGCTGCGCTCACGACGATGGTTCCAACCATCATAATCCGCTTCATCAGGCGTTCCTCCGTGGTTGAAGCAACGCCTGCAGCGCTTCCATTGCCGCGCGATGTCCGGCGCGGACTGCACCGTCCATTGCCCCGGCCCAGATCTGCGCAGTCTCGGTACCCGACCAGATCATGCGCCCGACCGCTGGCGTCAGATACTCGCCCCATTGCGTCCAAAAACCGGGGGGCATGGGGGAAATACAACTCAAACTCCACGGGTCGATCTTGCCCCAGTCCAGATCATAAAACTGAATCGGGTGCAGGGCTTGTTCGCCCATGGCGCTGGCGTAAATCGCCGACAGGGTGTCCTGCGCAGTTTTGGGGTCATGGGGTAATTGGCCGGTTTTGACGAAGCCGCTGAGCACACCCAGGCTGCCGTCCGCTGGCGAATTGTCAAAGGCCCAGATCAGCGGACCTTCCACTTGCACGATCTGGCCGTTGAGGCCTTGGTCGCGCCAGAACGGGCGCTCATAGACGTGCACGGTCTTGCGCATCGGTGCATGGGCCGGCCAATGCCGCTGCAGCTCGGCACGCCCGGAGGGCAGGGGGGGATCGAAGACGATCTGATTGCACAACGCGGGGCTCAGCGCGGCAATCACCTGCCGCGTGCGCATGATGCCTTGATCGGTATGCAACTCGACGACATCACGGTCCCAACCGACAATCTTGCGCACTGGACACGCCAACCGGACTTTATCTGCGAGAGCGTGCGCCATCTTCAAACTGAGGATTTGCGAGCCGCCTACCAAACGTGATTCCTGCGCACCGCCTTGGACACCTTCGAGCTTTTCGAGGCGGCAGTCAGAGGAGTTGATCATCGCCAGGTAATGCAGGAGCCCCATGCCCGCCGGCGTGGTACCGAAGGTGAGGCTCACGGACATATTGAAGCCGATCTTGTCGACATTGCTAATGCCTTGCCCGGCCAGCCATTGGCCAATCGAGAGTTTGTCCAGCTCAACCGCATCCTTCGCTTTCCACGGCGCTTTGCTGGGGACGCCTTCGGCGAGTTTGTTCAGTTTTGCGACGATGTCAGTATTGGAATTCGGACCATCGCTGACGTCCTCTTGGACTCTTACCTCTTCTATCAGATAGACCGCCTTGCCCTTGTAGTACGTAGGGAAGGTTGCGACATCAAGCTGTCTGGCCAGATCGGCGATTGACGTTTGACCGGGGCCGATCCATTGCCCACCGGCCTCGCAGATTACGCCATTGCCTAGGTCATGGTTAAGTGTGCGACCACCGACGCGATCGCGGGCTTCAAGCACGACAAACGACTCGCAGCCAGCGGCCTGGAGGTCTCTGGCAGACGTAAGCCCGGACAGGCCTGCGCCAATGATCACCACATCCAGTATCGAGGTGTCTAAAGGTTGGGTTTGCGCCATCGCACGCCCGGTGACACCGAGCCCTCCGGCGAGGGCCGCGCCTCCAGCCGCTTGCAATAACAATCGTCGCTGTCGTGATTGCGTCGACAGTTCATCGAGATCCGCATCCATCTTCACCTCCGTCTTTTTATTTATAATAACAGATGTTATGCAAATATATGACGGAACAGGAATTCAGCAAAGTGAAATCGGCGCAATGACGATTAACCGAGGGGTGGTGAGAAAGGCGGGCGCCATTAAGCAGGATTCGCTGCGCAAATGAAGCGAATCTTCTTGATGCCTGAGGGCAGGGTATGGTTTAGCGAGCGGGGCTGATCAGCGTGATGACCGCATCCATCAAGGTCTTGCTGCGTTTGGCTTCAAATCGCTCTGGCTCGATTGGCAACATCATCATCCAGCCGTCACTCAGCGCGCTGAGCTGATCGGCGAGCAGATCGGCAGCAATGTCTTTGCGAATGATGCCCTGGGTTTGTCCTTTGCCCAGAATGCTTGCGAGATTCTCGCGAAAGCGCGAGTAACGTTTCTGGATTACGTCGGCAAACACCGGTTCGTGCCTTGCGTGGGCGAGCATCTGAAACAAGGCCAGCCAACGCGCCGAGTCATTGGCTTGAGTCAGGTTCAACCACTGCTCGATCATTGCCCTGACATCGACCTTTTCCTGATCGGCATCCAGCAAGTGATCGAACTCGTCAAACAGACTCTGCGCCGCCGCCGTGATCATTTCTTCTTTATTGGCAAAGTAATAGGTCACGGCGCCAGTGGTGCAGCCGGCATGACTGGCGACTTTGCGCAGAGACGTCCCGGCATAACCCTCCTGGGCAATGACTTCAATCGCTGCAGTCAACAGTTCACCGCGTTTTTCCAGACGATTACCTACCGGACGGCCGCGACGTGGGGCGGGCGCTGAATCACTGTCAATGGAGTGCTGACTATCCGTGGAAGGCGCTTGAGCATCATTCATGAGAGAAGGTGATTCCGTTGGTTGAAGGCGTTGAGCCGGCAGCGGCTGCGAACGCCATTTTGGCTTGGCACGTCGCGATCATGCAATCGTTCAGATTCGACCGCTGCCAATCACCGCGACGGCCCGAACTTCCACGCGCAAGCCCGGCATTGCCAGTTGTGAAATGCCGACAGCGGTCCAGGCTGGATAACGTTCAGGGAAGTATTCGTCCTTTACCTGTCCAAAAGCGTGCACTTCGACCTGCAGATCGGTATGAAACGTCATCAACTCGACTACATCGGCCAGGCTTGCACCCGCAGCTTCGAGGATGGTCCGCAAAGACTGAAGCGCCAGATGGGATTGCGCCTGGATGCCTTCGGCTGGAACCATGGCCTCGTCGATACCGACCTGGCCGGACACCCAGATCATGTTGCCGACGCGTGTCGCCTGGGAAAAGTGGAAGTTGTCGTAGATTGCCTGGGTGTGACCAGGGTTGAAGGACTGACGCTGCAGGTCTTGAGTGTTCATGGCAATGCTCCTTTTATATTAATTGGCGGAACGTTGGGTGGCGGAAGCCGTCTCCCGCTTTCAGGGTCGACAGCTCTTCAGTAAACAGCACGCCTTGCTGCGGGTAACCGCTCGCGCTGTTTTCTGGTAAAGGATGGAAGGTGGCGTCGTCGCCAAAGAAACGGAAAACGAAGGTGTGACGATCCGGGAAGGCATCATCCACCGGAGCGCCACCATGCAGTGAACCCGGATGCAGCAAGACGATATCGCCGGGCTCGGTAGCCCACGAAATGATGTCGAATGATTCGGGATCGTTTTGGCGCAGCGCCTCGATATCCGGCAGGCGTGGCAATGCGTCGCCGCCATGCAGCGGCTGAGTCGGATCGTTTGGATCGCGAAACGTAGTGCCGTCGTAGCGTGGTCCTTTGTGTGAACCTCGAACGATTTCCAAAGCGTTTTTCTTCGGCACTGATTCAAAACTGACCCAGGCATTGGCCCAGTGGTTTCCGGCCCACGGCAGATAAGACGTGTCCTGATGCCAAAGCGTGCGAGATCCGCGCCCACCTGCTTTGAGAAACACCTCTTCGGCGAAGTACCACACGTTTTCCGAGCCCCAGAGCTGCGCAAACAGCTGGCCAAAGGGCAGGGAGGTTACGAGTTCTTCAAGACGCGCCTTGGCGACGGGGTTGGCATTGTCAACATGGGACTGTTGCTCAGTCCCGTCGAACATTCGGGTTGCATGAGGGCCGTGATTTTCGACTGCCCAGTCATAGGCTGCCCGGCACTCAGCCAATTGATCTTTGTTCAGAAAACCTTTGATCAGGACGGCCCCGTCTTCCAGGAACGCCTTTCGCACAGAGAGTTGCATGAGAGCTTTCTCCTCGAAAATGCCACGTGGCAATTTCGATGCTAGCAGCCCTCAAAATTAAACACAACGATAGTTATGTTAATTATGAAGAGCCATTACGATGACAGAATCTTGAAGATCTGTGCATACCAGCAACGGCGCCGTCACGATCAAAGATGAGGGTTTCAGCTGCGCAGTCCTCACTCGGCGCCAAGCATCACCTTGTCTGAGCGCACAGCCCCGGCTTTTTGCGTAGCTATAGAAAGCCTGGATCGCTCGCAGATGCGCCGCCGCAGTATTGAAAGCGCGGTTCCTGAGTCTGAGTTGGACGTACATAAAGGGGCAAGCATGGGCAACGGTGCCACGTCATCAGCTTGCACGAGCAGCGGTAGTCGTTGACTTGAAGAGAAACGGCACATGGGCATGGCCCGTTGAAAGAGTAGGCGTAAAAACGAATTCGTCGAATCAGTGACTTACGTGGCTTATGAACATTTCTAACATGGCCTGTCGTTTAACATAATATACATTATGCGTACCATCATGTACGGGACCGGGGGGCTCTGGTGATGAGATTTCGAGCCTGGCACAGGCTTCGATCACTTGGCAGCAACCCGTACCTGGATATCAGTAAAGCGTAAGTCAAACAGGCTCGCGACACCTGACGACAACTCCGTCACGGTTGGCTTATCCGAGCACGTCATGAGAATCTACACGCTCAAACCACAGCTACCGATAATTGAGGTCATGGATGAAATTCAAGTTGTCCTTCACGCGCAAGAACAAATCAGACTCAATGGAAATGGACATTTTCACACTTGAAGTCGATGCTCATGTTGAGCCAAAACGAATCGCTGATTTTGATCAAGGCACAGCTTCAGTTAGCTTTGGATACCCAGGAATCACTGAGGAATACAGTATTGTCAGTCCACCTACCCAAGATGACCTAGTAGTTTTGGAGCTGGCCGGCAAACCGATTTTCAGGCTTTGGCAGCGAGATTCGGATGATTTGAGCATTGGTGCACCGATTACGGTGAGCCAAGGCGAATTCGACCAGACTCAGGGCCGTGTTACCCGACGAACCTGGTGATACACGCGTAAATTAGATGGAGGGCCATGAATTCTGGTCCCTCCGCCTCCGTACATATTCATATGCATTATAACTAAACTAAATAACTATTTAGTTTAGTTATATATGGGTCGTCATCCATCAAAGCCTAAACCGATCCACCGACTGCGAAAGCTTCCCCGCCAGACTCGACAATTCATCCGTCGTCGACGCCGTCTCGCCAATCACCCGACTGTTACTTTCCGACATTCCCGCAATCCTCTCCACCTGATGAGCAATCTCATTGCTGGCCAGGCTCTGCTCACTAATAGTGCGGGAAATATCGTTGACCAATTCAGTGGTGCTCAGCGTGGCCTGGAGGATCTCGCGAATGGCACGTTCCACTTCGGCAGTCACCGCCATGCCCTTGTCCACTTGGGCAACGCCCTCCTCCATGCTGATCACCGCTTCACGGGTGTTTTGCTGGATACTCCCGACCATGCTGGCGATTTCCTGGGTGGAGGCGCTGGTGCGTCCGGCCAGGCTGCGCACTTCGTCGGCCACGACTGCAAAACCGCGTCCTTGTTCACCGGCGCGGGCGGCTTCGATGGCGGCGTTCAGGGCCAGCAGGTTGGTCTGGTCGGCAATCCCCTTGATCACCTGGATAATGCTGTAGATCGCCTCGGACTCCTTGTCCAGCGTGCGGATCACTTGGGCCGACTGTTGGGCAGAACGGGCGATGCCGTCCATGTCGCTGACCACTTGGTGGATGACCCGGCCGCCATCCTTGGCCAGGGTTTCAGCCTGACTGGCCATGTCCAGGGCACGTTGGGCGTGACGGGTGATTTCTTCGATACTGGCGGTCATTTCGCTCGCGGCGGCGGCCATGGTGCTGGCGGCGACGCTTTGTTGTTGGCTGCTGCCTGCCACTTCATGGCAACCCTGGCTGAGGCGCTCGCTCATGCCATTGACGCCATGGGCATTGCTGCGAACCACTTCGATCATGCCGCGCAAATCCCGCTGCATCGTCGCCAGGCTGCGAATCAGTGCACTGGCTTCGTCCTGGTTCTTGGGTTCGACAATCGGCTCGCTCAGGTTGCCATGGGCAATGCTCAGGGCAATACGGCTGGCGGTGCGCAACGGCCCCATGATGCTCAGGGTCACCCAACGTCCTTGGGCCAGCAGCAACAGCAGGCTCGCCCCCAATACGATAATCAAGGTCCAGTTAGCGTTGCTGATGGTTTGCCGGGTACCGGTGCTGGTGAGTTGGGTATGGTTTTCGATCAGTTCGCTCAACGCCGCCATTTGTTCTTCCAGCTGGCTGAACGCGGCATTGAAGGTCTGCAGTTCCCCTCGTGCGGCCTCGGGATTGTCCAGGGCCAGCGCGACGATGCGCTCGCCGGCACTGATGTAGGTGTCCAGGCTGGGTTTGATTTTTTCCAGGCTGGCCTTGATCGAGGCGTCCAACGGCAGCTTGAGATTGTCCGCCAGCACCTCGCGAAAGTGCTCGGCATGCTCCTTGATCGAGCTGTTGACCTCGGCCGGCGTACTGGTGCTTTTGCCCAGCCCGACCAACATGGCCGACAGTACATCCGCACGCAGGGCGTCGTGCATCATGTCGGCTTCCATGTGGTTGCGCAGTACCGTCATGCTAACGTCGTTGTCCTGTACCGCATCGGCCATCCGCGTATTGCCCAGGTAGCCAGCCAGGCTCATGATCAAAGCGGTGAGCAACCCGGTCGCAATCAACAGCACCAAGCGTAATTTGATCGTCATAGTGGTACCCCGTGCCAGGACCGCCGGTTGGGAACCCAACCGTTTCAATGTCGCTGCTAGCTGTATCGGCAGCTGTTGCTTGTTAGTGAAGCCTAAGTTTGCGGATCTGCGCGGTTCCCTTAAGCTGACCGTCCGTTGCTCTACCTGGATCTGCCAAATGCCTCAACGTATCGCCCGTCTCGCCCTGTTGCTGGGCTTGATCACCGCCGTCGGTCCGTTTGCCATCGACATCTACCTGCCGGCGCTGCCGACCCTGGGCGCCAGCCTCCAGGCCTCGCCGGCGGCCGTGCAGATGAGTTTGACGGTGTTCTTCATGATTATCGGCGTGTGCCAGTTGTTCTACGGCCCCCTCAGCGACGTGTTCGGGCGTAAACCACCGATTTATGCGGGTTTGGTGATCTTTGCCATTGGCAGCGTCGGCTGCGCACTGGCCCCGACTATCGAAGTGCTGATCGGCTTTCGAGCCATACAAGCGTTCGGTGCCTGTGCGGGCATGGTGATCCCACGGGCGATTGTCCGTGACCTGTACACCGGCCATGAAGCGGCGCGTCTGATGGCTTTGTTGATGCTGGTGATGAGTGTTTCGCCGATCCTCGCACCACTGGCCGGCAGCCTGGTGATTTCGATCTGGAGCTGGCGCGAAGTGTTTGCCGTGTTGGCGGTGGTGGCCGTGCTGTGTCTGGTGATGACCGCAGTACAACTGCCAGAAACCCACCCGGCCGAGCGCCGCCTGGGCAAGACACTGGGCCAGGCGTTCGGCAGTTATGGCGCCCTCCTCCGCGACCCGGTCTTTACGGGTTTGTCGGTGGTGTGCGGGTTTGGCTTGGCCACCTTCTTCGTGTTCATCGGCAGCGCGCCCTTCGTGTACATCGAGTTTTTTGGCCTGACGCCAACCCAGTTCAGCCTGTGCTTTGCGCTCAACGCGGCCTCGTTTTTCGCCATGAGCCAACTGACCGCCCGCCTCAGCGCCCGCTTTGGCCTGGCGCCGTTGATTCGCTGGTCGGTGGTGGGCGTGGCAGCGGTCATGAGCTTGCTGGCGGGCACCACACTGTGGGGTGACAGCCTGGGCTTGATGATGGGGCTGTTGTTTATCGGTTTCGGCTTTCTTGGCCTGCTATTGCCGGCGGCCGGGGTGCTGTCGCTGGAGGATCATGGTGCGGTGGCGGGTTCTGCGTCTGCACTGCTGGGTGCGATCCAGATGGTCACGGCTGCTGTGGCTATGACCTTGGTGGGCGTGTTCGCCGACCATACTCCAGCGCCGATGTTGATCGGGATTGCGCTGTGTGCGCTTGCCGCGATGGTTACCACGCTGTGGACCTTGCGCCGCTTGCCAGCTCACCTGGCCTCAAGCGTGCCGCCACCCTCCTGATCCAACATCCTGGTCGCCTGTGAGGCCCTCTTCGCAGGCAAGCCAGCTCCCACATTGGATCGTGGCGTGTCTCAGGCTACCACCTACAAATCAAATCGGTCCACCGCCCGCCGCCGCTCATTGTCGTCACGCACGTCATAGCTGGCAGTGGTCTGGATGTTGGTGTGATGCGCCAGTTTCTGCGCAATCGACAAATCATGCTCCTCGATCACCCGGGTGATAAACGAACGACGGAAATCATGGGGCATGATCTTGACCCCCACCTGATCACCGCGCTGGCGTGCGATGTAGTAAATCGCATGCTTGGTGATCCGCTCTCGGGTGATATGGCTGCCTCGCCGGATGCGGTTGAACAGGAAGCTGTCGTCCTGCTCGCCTTCCTTGAGGTGCTCGCGACGAAACGCCAGCCAGGCCTGCAGTTTGGCAAACGCCCAGTCCGGCGCGTACTTGACCAGCTCTTTGTTGCCCTTGCCGATCACGCGCAAGCTGCGCTCGTCAAAGTTGATCTGTGCCAGGTCCAGGTTCACCGACTCCGACTTGCGCATGCCCGAGCCATATAACAGACCGATCACTGCGGCATCTCGCAGGCCCTGAGGTCGAGGGTCGGCGGCGCAGACGTCGAGCATCTCGCGGATCAGGGTGCGGCGCAGGTTGCGGCCCTGGCCCAGGCGCGTGCCGGGTGTGGCCTTGACCGAGCGCATCTTCAACAGGTGGTCCTGGCTGATCAAGCTCATGCGCCACGCTTCATTCATCACCCCGCGCACCGCATTCACATACAGCGACGAAGTGTTCGGCGCTAAGCCGTCCTCGCGCAAGGCAGCCACCAATGCGATGACGTGTTCGGGCTGCAGCAGGTGCCAGTCAATCTCTTCGAGGTTGAGGTCTTCGAAACCCAAGCGGTCGGCGGCATCCTGCAGCACGTAGCGCATGGTCAGTTGGCTGGAAGGCGCCAGGCGGGTGAGATATAGGGTCAGCGGGTTGCAAATGGACTCGGTCAAGGTAGATCAGCCTTTGGATTAAATACACCGACCAACTATTTGATTAATCGATGTATTTAGTGGATTGGCGAAGGCCGAGTCTACCCCAGGACCGGCCCTGGCACAAAATCACGGGGCCGATTCGTCGTCTTCGCTGGCTGCCTGGGGTTGGGCCTGGGATTGGCTCCAGTCAGCGTCCTGTTGCTGCATCAGCGCGAACCAATGCTGGCGCATAAAGGCGAGGTAATTGTCCGGCGCCTTGGCAAAGTCCTTCTCGTCACCATAGCAACCTGGCAGTGGCAGTTCGGTGCCCTGCTCCTTGTATTGGCTGACCAGCGCTTGCTGCGCCGCGACGCTGCAGTCGGTGGGCAGGGGCATGCCGCGCAAGGCACCAGCGTCCTCGTCCCACCAACTGGCGCCCACGCGGTCAAGGCCACGCAGACGATACTTCTCGGACTTGCCGGCATGCATGATCAGCTTGAATTCGTTGGGGCTGACATCACTGGTGCAGGCCCGCGAATAACCGACCGTGGCCTGGGTATTGCCGTCGCCCAGCAGGTCGGTGACCTTGGTGGCAGCCCGGTCAAAGCGCAGCCCTGCGTCGAATTCGCAGTGCTGCACATCGTCGTACAGCATCCACACGCGCTTGGGGCGCTCGCCACTCAGCACGTATTGCGCCGCGTAGACAAAGGCCGATTGGGTACCATCGTCATCGCGCTCACCGACTTGCTCAGCGAGTACCAGCAGGTTTTTGCCTTGGCGGTCATCCCAGGTGTAAGCCGCGATCTGCTTGCCGCGCACTTCCACCCCGTCCGGCACCTGGTCCAGTGGGGTCAGCGGAACGCCTTGATCGGCCCGCACGCTGGTGACACAGGCCACCGTCATCAACAATCCCATCAGCGCTGGCCGCAACTGGCCGCGTAAAAGCTGCACGCTATTCATCCGAGTACCCTGGCAAGAGAGGGCTTACTTTACCGGCACTTGAGCGCTAATGCAGAGAAGATTGTTGAAGGGCAAGCATTGGCCTGATCACAAGGCTGAGATTGAACCAAGCGCCCTGTATAACGCTCCGATACTGCCATCTGACGTCTAGATGTAACGCCTTGATTACCTAGCTGAACCCTAGCTGTCTACCTGTCAAATAAACGGGTTTTTCATCCGCCTTTCATATTCGTTGAACATTTTTGCGCTTAACCTTGTATCCAACACTTCAGAGTAATCCGGGGTTTATCGACTAACCTGTTGATTACACTTTATCTTTAGCTCCGCGTTGTCGTCTGCGGGCTGTAGTTTTGCCCAATAATCACTGCCGTTTTCGCGCTCCAAGTTGCTCCAGCCCGAGGTCATGAATCTTTGAAACCCTACCCTATTCATTGCGTGTCGATCGTTATCCCGGTCTACAACGAACAAGAAAGCCTGCCTGAGTTGCTGCGTCGCACCACGGCAGCCTGCAAGCAGCTGGCCTACGAATACGAAATCATCCTGGTGGATGACGGTAGCCGCGACAATTCGGCCCAATTGCTCGAAGACGCCGCCGCGGAAGACGGCAGCAATGTGGTAGCGGTGATCCTTAACCGCAACTACGGCCAGCACGCGGCGATCATGGCCGGCTTTGAACAGTGCCGTGGCGAAGTGGTGATCACCCTTGACGCCGATCTGCAGAACCCGCCGGAAGAGATCCCGCGCCTGGTCGAGCAAGCTGCCCTGGGCTACGACGTGGTCGCCACCGTGCGCAATAACCGCCAGGACTCGGCCTTCCGCCGCTGGCCGTCGCGCTTGATCAACCTCGCCGTGCAGCGCTCTACCGGCGTGGCCATGACCGACTACGGCTGCATGTTGCGCGCCTACCGCCGCACCATTGTCGACGCCATGCTCGCCTGCCGTGAACGCAGCACGTTCATTCCTATCCTGGCCAACGGCTTCGCCCGCCACACCACGGAAATCCTGGTGCACCACGCCGAACGTGAGCACGGCGAATCCAAATACAGCGCCATGCGCCTGATCAGCCTGATGTTCGACCTGCTGACCTGCATGACCACCACGCCCTTGCGCCTGCTGTCCATCGTCGGTTTCAGCCTGGCGGCGCTGGGCGTGCTGTTTGCCTTTGCCCTGATCGTCATGCGCCTGGCCTTCGGCGCCGACTGGGCCGGTGATGGCCTGTTCGTGCTGTTTGCGGTGTTGTTTGTGTTCACCGGTGGCCAGTTCATCGGCATGGGCCTTTTGGGCGAATACCTGGGCCGCATGTACAGCGATGTCCGCGCCCGCCCACGCTTCTTTATTGAAAAAGTGCTGCGCAACCAACCGGCAGCACCGGCTCCAGTCGTCGTGGTCGACGGCCTGGTGTCTTCCCATACTTCTACTTCTTCTTCGGATCAGGTCCAGTCATGAGTTCAAAAGCTGTTGTATTCGCCTACCACGATATTGGCTGCGCAGGCATTGAAGCGCTGCTCAGCGCCGGTTACGACATCGCCGCCGTGTTCACCCATGCCGATGACCCCAAGGAAAACAACTTCTACGGCTCCGTCGCCCAGCTATGCGCCCGCAATGGCATCCCGGTACATGCACCGGAAGACGCCAACCACCCGCTGTGGATCGAACGCATCGCCAAGCTGAACCCGGAGTACATCTTCTCGTTCTACTACCGCAACCTGCTGAGCGAGCCGCTGTTGGCCACCGCCCGCAAAGGCGCGTTCAACCTGCACGGCTCGTTGCTGCCCAAGTACCGTGGCCGCGCCCCGGCCAACTGGGTGCTGGTCAACGGCGAAACCGAAACCGGTGTGACCCTGCATCGCATGGTCAAGCGTGCCGATGCCGGCGCCATCCTGGCCCAGCAGAAAGTCACCATCGAGCGCACCGATACCGGCCTGAGCCTGCACGCCAAGCTGCGTGATGCGGCCACGGCGCTGCTGCGTGATGCCCTGCCACAGCTGGCCCAGGGCAAGCTGAGCGAAACCGCCCAGGATGAGAGCAAAGCCACCTACTTCGGCCGTCGCACCGCCGCCGATGGCAAGCTGGACTGGAAAAAACCTGCCGAGCAACTGTTCAACCTGGTGCGTGCAGTGACCCAGCCGTACCCTGGCGCCTTCTGCGCCGTGGGCGAGCACAAGCTGATCGTGTGGCAAGCCGACGTGGTCAAGGGCAACGAAGGTCTGGCGCCTGGCCGTGTAATCAGCGTCAACCCGCTGCGCATTGCCTGCGGTGAAGATTCCCTGGTGGTCAAGTTCGGCCAGCGCAACGAAAACGGCCTGTACCTGGCCGGCCCGTCCCTGGCCGATGAACTGGGCCTGGTGGATGGCTCCGTGCTACGCGGCGCCGAGTCGGGTCGCAAGCCGCGCCGTACCCGTGTGCTGATCCTGGGCGTGAACGGTTTTATCGGTAACCACCTGTCCGAGCGCCTGCTGCGTGACGACCGCTACGAAGTCTATGGACTGGACATCGGCTCCGACGCCATCGAGCGCCTGCGCAGCCACCCGAACTTCCATTACGTGGAAGGCGACATCAGCATCCACACCGAGTGGATCGAGTACCACATCAAGAAATGCGACGTGGTGCTGCCGCTGGTGGCCATCGCCACGCCGATCGAATACACCCGTAACCCGCTGCGCGTATTCGAACTGGACTTCGAAGAAAACCTCAAGCTGGTGCGCTACTGCGTCAAGTACAACAAGCGCGTGATTTTCCCGTCGACCTCCGAAGTCTATGGCATGTGCCAAGACCAGTATTTCGACGAAGACACCTCCAACCTGGTAGTGGGCCCGGTCAACAAGCAACGCTGGATCTACTCCGTCTCCAAGCAACTGCTGGACCGCGTGATCTGGGCCTACGGCGACAAGGGCCTGAAGTTCACCCTGTTCCGGCCATTCAACTGGATGGGCCCGCGCCTGGACCGTCTGGACTCGGCGCGTATCGGCAGCTCCCGCGCCATTACCCAGCTGATCCTCAACCTGGTGGAAGGCACGCCGATCCGTCTGTTCGACGGTGGTGAACAGAAGCGTTGCTTCACCGACATTGCCGACGGCATCGAAGCCCTGGCACGCATCATTGATAACGACAATGGCGTCTGCGACGGGCAGATCATCAACATCGGCAACCCCGAAAACGAAGCCAGCATTCGCCAGCTGGGCGAAGAACTGCTGCGTCAGTTCGAGGCTCACCCACTGCGCCACAACTTCCCGCCGTTCGCCGGTTTCCGCGACGTCGAGAGCAAGGCGTTCTACGGCACAGGCTACCAGGACGTGGCGCACCGCAAGCCGAGCATCGAAAACGCCAAGCGCCTGCTGAACTGGGAGCCGAGCGTGCAGATGAGCGAAACCATCGGCAACACGCTCGATTTCTTCTTGCGTGAAGCCATGCTTGAAATTGCGGATAAAAAGTAATGCAGGCAGGTCTTCGCATCGACGTCGACACCTACCGCGGCACCCGTGAAGGTGTGCCACGGTTGCTCGACTCCCTGGCCGAAGCCGGGGTCAAGGCGACGTTCTTCTTCAGTGTCGGGCCGGACAACATGGGGCGTCACTTGTGGCGCCTGATCCGCCCGCAGTTCCTGTGGAAGATGCTGCGCTCCAACGCTGCCGGCCTGTATGGCTGGGACATCTTGTTGGCCGGCACTGCCTGGCCAGGCAAGCCGATTGGCCGAGACCTGGGGCATTTGATGCGCCAGGCCAAGGCGGCCGGGCATGAAGTCGGCCTGCACGCCTGGGACCACCATGGTTGGCAGGCCAACACCGGGCGTTGGAGCGAGGCACAACTGGTCGAGCAAATTCGACGCGGCGTAGACACCTTGAGCGACATCCTCGGCGAACGAATCGACTGTTCAGCGGCCGCTGGCTGGCGTGCCGATGAGCGTGTGGTGCAAGCCAAGCAAGGCTTCAACTTTCGCTACAACAGCGATTGCCGGGGCACCAGCCTGTTTCGACCAACCCTGGCCGATGGCAGCGCGGGCACCCCACAAATTCCGGTAGACCTGCCGACCTTCGACGAAGTCGTCGGGCCGGTGGTGGCTGCCAATGATTTCAACCGCTTCATTCTCGAGCGCTTCAGCGCGTCGAAGCTGAATGTCTATACGATCCACGCGGAAGTAGAAGGGATTCTGATGGCCAATGATTTTCGCCAGTTGCTCGCCCGGGCCGGGCAGCGCGGCATTGATTTCAAACCCTTGGGCGAGCTGTTGCCCACGGATGTGACCACCCTGCCCCAGCAACAGTTGGTGCGCGGCGCATTGAGCGGCCGCGAGGGTTGGCTGGGAGTGCAGCAGGCATGATCCGCCGCTGGGCTTTGCCCCTGCTCCTGCTGGCGTTTGCCGTGTTCTACCTGCTGCCGTTGGCCACCCATGGCCTGTGGATTCCAGATGAAACCCGCTATGCGCAAATCAGCCAGGAAATGCTGCTGACCGGCAAGTGGGCCGCGCCGCACTTCATGGGTATTCGCTACTTCGAAAAGCCCGCCGCAGGCTATTGGATGATCGCGCTGGGCCAGGCGATCTTCGGGCAGAACCTGTTCGGCGTGCGGTTTGCCTCGGCATTGAGCACCGGTTTGAGCATTCTGCTGGTGTATCTGGTCTCTCGCCGGTTGTGGAACGACCCGCAAAAAAGCCTTGTCAGCACGCTGCTCTACATGAGCTTCGTCAGCGTGGCCGCGCTGGGCGGCTATGCCAACCTGGACCCGCAGTTCACCTTCTGGGTCAACCTGACAGGCGTGGCCTTGTGGTTCTGTTTCGACAGCACCACGCGGCGTGCGCGCTTGTGGTCCTGGGCCTTGCTGGGCCTGGCGTGCGGCATGGGCTTCATGACCAAGGGCTTCCTGGCCTGGTTGCTGCCGGTGCTGGTCGCCCTGCCCTACGCCGTCTGGCAAAACCGTTTTGGCGAGTTGTGCAAATTTGGCCCTGTCGCCGTGGTGGTGGCGATTGCTGTCAGCGTGCCGTGGGCCTTGGCCGTGCACTTGCAAGAGCCGGACTACTGGCATTTCTTCTTCTGGCACGAGCACATCCAACGCTTTGCCGGTGAAGACGCCCAGCACGCCGAACCTTTCTGGTATTACTTGCCGCTGCTGGTCGCGTTCGCGCTGCCGTGGGTTGCGCTATTGCCGTCCGCGTTCAAGCAGGCCTGGCTGCAACGGCGTGTGCCGAAAACCGCGTTCCTGCTGCTGTGGCTGTTGATGCCCCTGGCCTTTTTCAGCCTGGCCAAAGGCAAGCTGCCCTCCTACATCATGCCGTGCATGCTCCCCCTGGCCTTGCTGATGGGCTCGGCCCTGAGCGACAAACTGGCTCAAGGCCACGGCCGCGTGCTGCGCATCAATGGTTGGTTGAACCTGGTGATCGGCGTGCTGGTCTTGCTGGCCCTCAGCTGGTTCCAGTTGAAGAAGCCGGTATACGAACCGGGTGAGGAAACCCTCAGCCTGGTGCTGGTGTTCATCTTTTTGTTCGGTTGGATCGTCGTCAATCTGCTGCAAGCGGCGCGCCCTTTGGCATTGTGGGCCGCGCCGCTGATCGGCAGTGGATTGCTGGTGCTGCTGGTGCCTGCGGCGTTGCCCCATTCGGTGGTTTACAACAAGACTCCGGACCAGTTCATCATTGATCACATCGATGAATTGCAACCCAGCGTTGCCCTGCTGAGCAACGACCTGGGCGCCGCCTCGGCGCTGTCCTGGCGCCTCAAACGTCCCGATATCACGCTGTACAACACCTCCGGTGAGGTCAAGTACGGCCTGGCTTACGAGGATACGGCCCCGCGTCTGGTCGACCGTAACCGCATCCAGGCGTGGATGGCCGAAACCCGTCGTACCGGCGCGGTGGGCGTGGTGATGCGCGTCAATAGCACCGGCGAAAAAGAAGAACTCGCACTGCTGCCCACTGACGGCAAGCGTTATGCGCAAGGCAAGATCGTGATCCTGATTTTCCCGCAGGTCGCGCCATGATCACCCTGCTGCTACTGCTCACGGCCTGCCTGCTGACCTGCATGGGCCAAGTCTCGCAAAAATTCGCCGTGGAAAGCTGGCGCGGCGTGCCGGACGGCTGGGCACCGAAACTGCGCTCGCCGTGGTTGTGGTCGGCGCTGGTGTGCCTGGGCCTAGGCTTGCTGGTGTGGCTGCTGGTGTTGCAGCGCCTGGAAGTCGGCATTGCCTACCCCATGCTCAGCTTGAATTTTGTGCTGGTCACGCTGATGGCGCGCTTTGTGTTTCACGAACCCATTGATGGCCGTCACTGGCTGGGTGTGGGGCTGGTGATTGCCGGCGTGGTCTTGCTGGGGCGTCAGGTATGAGCCGCGTACGGGGTTTCGCCCTGGCCTTGGGCAGTGTCGGCCTGGTAAGTGGTGCCCAACTGGGCATGCGCTGGAGCATGACGCGTCTGCCGCTTCCCACCCAATGGCTGGCTGCCTTCACGGATAACAGCATCGACCTGGGCGCCCTGGGCGTGGTGATCCTGGCGATCATCGCCTATGCGCTGTCGATGCTGTGCTGGCTCGGCGCACTGAAGCACTTACCCCTGGGCCGCGCCTATTCGCTGCTCAGTATCAGCTACGCGTTGGTGTATTTGCTGGCCGCCAGCCTGCCGGTGTTCAACGAAGATTTTTCGCTTTCAAAAACCCTGGGGGTGGCCTTGGTCATCCTCGGCGTACTGGTTATCAACTCTCGTCGTGCTAGCACCTCAAGTCCCAGGAATACCCCATGAAAATCAGTGTATTTGGTAGTGGTTACGTTGGTCTGGTTCAGGCCACTGTATTAGCCGAAGTCGGTCACGATGTCATTTGCATGGACGTTGACAAGCGCAAGGTCGAGTCGCTGCAGAAGGGCCATGTGACCATCTTCGAGCCGGGCCTGGCAGCCATGGTCAAGGACAACCTGGAAAGTGGGCGCCTGCACTTTACCCACGACGAAAAGCTCGCCGTCGAGCACGGTGAAGTGCTGTTCATTGCCGTGGGCACGCCGTCGGATGAAGACGGTTCGGCCGACTTGAAATACGTGCTGTCGGTGGGTGATGCGGTCGCCCGCCATCGCGTGGCGCCGGTGATCCTGGTGGAAAAATCCACTGTACCGGTCGGCACTGGCGACACATTGCGCGACCACATCCTCAATAACCTGCGCGCCGCCGGCCGTGAATTGCAGTTCGATATCGTCTCCAACCCGGAATTCCTCAAGGAAGGCTCCGCCGTTGCCGACTGCCGCCGCCCGGACCGGATCATCATCGGCTGCGAGCGTGAAGAGGTGCGTGACGTGATGCGCGACCTGTACGCGCCCTTCAACCGCAACCACGACCGCATCATCTTCATGGACCTGCGCAGCGCCGAACTGACCAAGTACGCCGCCAACTGCATGCTGGCCACCAAGATCAGCTTCATCAACCAGATCGCCGAGTTGGCTGAACACCTGGGTGCCGACATTGAGTCGGTGCGCCTGGGCATCGGTGCCGACTCACGCATCGGCTACCACTTTATCTACCCCGGCTGCGGCTATGGCGGCTCGTGCTTCCCCAAAGACATGCGCGCCCTGATCCACAGCGCCAAGCAGGCCAACTGCTCCAGCGACCTGCTCGAAGCCGTGGAAGCCATCAACCAGCGCCAGAAGAGCAAGCTGTTCGAGCGCATCAACGCGTTCTTCCAGGGCAATCTCAAGGGCAAGACGTTTGCTTTGTGGGGCCTGGCCTTCAAGCCCAACACCGATGACATGCGTGACGCCCCCAGCCGCGTGCTGATGGAAGCCCTGTGGGCTGCCGGGGCCAATGTGCGCGCCTTCGACCCTGAAGCCATGCAGGAAACCCAGCGGATCTACGGCGATGACCCGCGCCTGATGCTGATGGGCACCCCGGAATCCACCTTGGGCGGCGCCGATGCGTTGATCGTGTGCACCGAATGGCAGCAATTCAAGGCGCCGGACTTTGACCTGATTCACCTGCGCCTGAAAACCCCGGTGATCTTCGACGGCCGTAACCTGTACGACGGCGAGCGCCTGACGCGCAAAGGCTTCAAGTACTTCCCCATCGGCCGCGGCGACTCCTGCGAGTTACCGATCCCCCAGCAAAACTGGGTGGAACAGGTCAAGGACGCTTGCTAAGTGAACATCGCCTTACCGTCCGGGCAGCGTGCAACGATCCGCCGCCAGTCCCTGGGGCTTGGGCTCTTGGCGCTGCTGCTGTTTATCGTCGGCAATTGGCACCAGGCGATCATCGGCTTTGATTCGCGCTTTGTGCTGTTTGCCCAGGAAATGCTGCGCCATGGCCCGAGTTTCTTTCCCACCACCTATGGTCAGCCGTATGCCGATTACCTGGCGACATCGACCCTGCTGACGTGGCTGCTGTCGTTGCCCCTGGGCCAGGTCACCAGCCTGACGGCGTGGCTGCCCACGGCGGTCGCATCAGCGCTGATCGTGGTGCTGGTCTATCGCCTCACCGCGCCCTACTCGCCACGTTGGGGCCTGCTGAGTATTGCGATGCTGCTGCTCAGCAGTACGTTCATCAGCGAAACTCGGGCGGTCTCCCTTGACCAGATGCTCGCCGCCGTGGCGTTGGCGGTGTTCTACCTGGGCTATGCCCATGATCATTTCGCCGCCGCCAAGCGCCTGCATTGGGTGTTTTTGCTGTTGCTGCTGGGGTTTGCCATTCGTGGCCCGATCGGCCTGGTGATCCCTACGGGCGTGTTGTGCAGCTACTACCTGATCAACCGCCAGTGGCGCCAGCTGTTCAGCTTCGGCCTGCTGGCACTGGCGCTGCTGGTGGCGTGCGTCGGTCTGTTGCTGCTGCTGGCCAAGCTCAGCGGCGGTGAAAACTTCATGCATGACGTGATTCGCATGCAGTTCCTGGGGCGAATGGATGGCAGCGAAGGCTCGGGCGGCGTCCTGTATTACTTCACCAGTTCCCTGGGCAACTACGCCCTGGCCTATCCACTGGCATTGTTAGTGCTGCTGGCGGTGCTGATGAACGGTCGACGCGCGCCGGCCCCGGCCTTGAAGCTGGTGCTCTATTGCGCGGCAGCGGCTGTGCTGGTGATGCTGGGCCTGTCGGTCCCCCAAGCCAAGAAAGCGCGCTATATCCTGCCGATGCTGCCGATGGCCGCGATCATTGCCGCGTATCCCTTCGCGGTCACGCAAGGGCGACAGTTTGCGTGGCTACGCGCCTTGATGCTGGGCATCTGGACGCTGTTGCCAACGCTGTTGGCCATTGGCTTGGTGGTGGCGCGGCGGCGCTACCCGGAACCACTGGCCGACCTTGAGCTGATCTTCGTCGTGCTTGGCACGCTACAGGTGCTGGCCCTGCTGGCATTGCTCCGCTCGCGGCTGCGCACCTACGGCCCCGCCTTGGCCGCCGTGCTCGCCCTCTGGACCACCTACATCATGGTGGTTGAACCCCTGGAACGTCAGGTGTACGACACCCGCACCTTCAGCCTTGCCGTCAAGGCGCACGTTCAGCAGCAACCGGCGCCGCTGGTGTTGCATGCACTGGGCAAAGACGCGAAAGCTATCAAGTTCATGGTCAACTTCGATTGCGACAAGGTGCCGCTGTTTACCCAATTGCCTGCCGAATTGAAACCGGTCCAGGCACCGGCATGGTTGGTCATGAGCCAGGCTGACTTCCAGGCACTGGACGATCCGCGCCTGCGCTCAATCACGCCGACGCTCACCGCAGCGTTCGACAAAAATCCGTATGTATTGCTGCACTTGGCAAAAGCCACGACGCCTTGAGTGCTTTGCCCGCTGCACTGTAAGAAAGCACGCCCACTCCTCCACGAGTGGGCGACTTTCATCATAGGTACCAAGAAAACACCTACATTTGTTTGCGTAATGGCTGGTGCACTTTCCCTTCCGGTGCTCGGAGCCCAACTGTAGACTCGCTGCCACGTGCACTTACTATCTACCACCCGACCGCCAGGACTGCCCTGAAACGCTTGGGCCAGGGCACTTCATGACAACAAGGACGTTGTAGGCTGCCCGCGCGCGATGGCTTACTTCATCGAGAGGACAATGCCGTGCGAGAAAACCTATTGACCATTCCTTTACCCAGGCTGGATCGCTTGATGGCGTTGCGTGACGCACTGGTGGCGTTGAAGGGGCCGCTGGCCGACGATCCAAGGCTGCGCGAAGACCTTCAAGCGCGTCTGTTCAATGAAGAAAACCATAGTCGCGTGCTGGGCAAGATCAATCCGGCTACACCCGCAGACTCCGGGCCGATTACCTACGGCGAGGCCTTTTAGCTGCATTTATTTTGCATTTAACCCTCATTAATATGCATTGGCGCCGCGTTATCAAGCACTGCACACTGCACAGGTTCCTTCCCCCAAATGTTGGAACCTTCAAAGGGCTGTTCCGGGAAACCAGGCAGGCCTTTTTTTTCGCCCGCTGTTTATGGACCGTCTTTCAATGCTCGCTCGCTGGTTACCCGCTGCAATCAACACCCGTCCCGCCGAATGGAGCCGTGCAGCCATCGGCATGGCCCTGGGCACGATGCTCAGTGTCTGGGCCTGCGCCCAGGTGTTCGGCATGGAGGTGGCCCTGCACCTGCTCGGCCCTCTTGGCGCATCGGCCGTACTGTTGTTTGCCGTGTCGTCGGGGGCGCTGGCCCAACCCTGGTCAATCATGGGCAGTTACCTGTGTGCAGGCGTCGTCGCGTTGCTGGTCGCCCGCGTCCTGGGGCGCACCTTGGGCAGCGCGTGCCTGGCGGCGGGCATGACCGTGATCCTCATTTGCTGGCTGCGCTGCCTGCACCCACCGGCCGGCGGCCTGGCCATGACCCTGGTGCTGGCCGATCCGGCATCGGTCGGCCTCGGCTGGTACGAGCTTGCGCCGGTGATGCTCGGCGCCGGCGCCCTGCTCGCCTGCGCGCTGGCCTATAACAATGCCACGCGCACGCGTTATCCCAAGGGCCTTGCCGAGCCTGCCCCGGTTATCCTGGGCACTGCCAATGCCGTGAGCGAGCCGAGCATCACGGCAGCCGACCTCAAGCTCGCGTTGGCCGAGATGGAGCAGTTCTACGATGTCGAACCGACAGAGTTGGAGCAACTGATCCACGCCGCCGAGGGCCATGCCCGACGTCGCAGTATCGGTGAGGTACTGGCCAGCCGGCGGGTTTGACCGGCACTGCATAAATGCAACAACCACCTGCAGGATTCCGGGTTGTACTGGGCAAATTTGCACTGGTACGATCACGAGAGAGTTCACCCGCGAACATCTTGATAAAGACAATAAAAGCAGGGAGTTAGAGATGACTGCTCAGGTTTCATCCCAAGCAAGCCGCGCCGAGGTCCAGCAGGACGCTGTCCTGGCAAGCGTGCGCAACCATATCGGCCACCTCACCCTCAATCGTCCCGCTGGCTTGAACGCCATCACCCTGGACATGGTCCGCCAGTTAACCGCGCATTTGCAGGCCTGGGCCGACGACGCCGAGGTCTACGCCGTGGTACTGCGCGGCGCCGGTGAGAAAGCCTTTTGCGCCGGCGGCGACATCCGCTCGCTGTACGACAGCTTCAAGCAAGGCGACACCCTGCACCAGGACTTCTTCGTCGAGGAATATGCCCTCGACCTAGCCATTCACCACTACCGCAAACCCGTACTGGCGTTGATGGACGGTTTCGTCCTCGGCGGTGGCATGGGCCTGGTGCAAGGCGCGGACCTGCGTGTAGTCACCGAACGCAGCCGCCTGGCGATGCCGGAAGTGGCCATCGGCTACTTCCCGGATGTCGGCGGCAGCTATTTCCTCTCACGCATCCCGGGTGAGCTGGGTACTTACCTTGGGGTGACTGGCGTGCAGATCCGTGCGGCCGATGCCTTGTACTGCGGGTTGGCAGACTGGTACATCGACAGCGCCAAGTTGGTTGAGCTGGATCAGAAACTCGACGGCCTGCACTGGCACGACTCGCCGCTCAAGGACTTGCAAGGCGCACTCGCCAAGCTCGCCGTGCAGCAATTGCCCGACGCCCCCTTGGCGGCCTTGCGCCCGGCCATTGACCACTTTTTCGGGTTGCCAGACGTGCCCAGCATCGTCGAGCAGTTGCAACAAGTCACCGTGGCCGATAGCCATGACTGGGCGCTGACCACCGCCAACCTCATGCAGACCCGCTCGCCCCTGGCCATGGCCGTGACCCTGGAGATGCTGCGCCGTGGCCGCCACTTGCCACTGGAACAGTGCTTTGCCCTCGAACTGCATCTGGATCGCCAATGGTTCGAGCGCGGCGACCTGATCGAAGGGGTTCGCGCCCTGATCATCGACAAGGACAAGACTCCGAAGTGGAACCCGCCCACCCTCCATGCGCTGGATGCCAGCCATGTGGACAGCTTCTTCCGCGACTTCGTGCAGATTGGGAAATAAGCCATGCAAGATCTTGAATACACTGAAGAACAAGTGATGATCCGCGACATGGCGCGGGATTTTGCCCGAGGCGAAATCGCCCCCCATGCCCAATCCTGGGAAAAAGCCGGCTGGATCGACGACGCCCTGGTGGCGAAGATGGGCGAGTTGGGCCTGCTAGGCATGGTCGTCCCGGAAGAATGGGGTGGCACCTATGTCGATTACGTCGCCTATGCCCTGGCCGTGGAGGAAATATCCGCCGGTGACGCTGCGACGGGCGCGTTGATGAGCATCCATAATTCAGTGGGTTGCGGGCCGATCCTCAACTACGGCACAACCGAACAGAAACACACCTGGCTGGCCGAACTCGCCAGTGGCCAGGCCATCGGTTGCTTCTGCCTGACCGAACCCCAGGCCGGTTCCGAAGCCCATAACCTGCGCACCCGTGCCGAGCTGCGTGATGGCCAATGGGTCATCAATGGCGCCAAGCAGTTTGTCAGCAACGGCAAGCGCGCCAAGTTGGCCATCGTGTTCGCCGTGACCGATCCAGACTTGGGCAAGAAAGGTATTTCGGCGTTCCTGGTGCCCACCGATACCCCAGGTTTCGTGGTCGACCGCACCGAGCACAAGATGGGCATTCGTGCGTCAGACACCTGCGCCGTCACCCTCAACCAATGCAAGGTTCCCGAAGCCAATCTGTTGGGTGAGCGCGGCAAGGGGCTGGCCATCGCCCTCTCCAACCTGGAAGGCGGCCGCATTGGTATCGCCGCCCAGGCCCTGGGCATCGCCCGCGCCGCGTTTGAAGCCGCGCTGGCCTACGCCCGTGATCGGGTGCAGTTCGACAAGGCAATCATCGAACACCAGAGCGTGGCCAACCTGCTGGCCGACATGCAAACCCAGCTCAACGCTGCGCGCCTGCTGATCCTCCACGCCGCACGCCTGCGTACTGCCGGCAAACCGTGCTTGTCCGAAGCCTCCCAGGCCAAGCTGTTCGCCTCGGAAATGGCCGAGCGGGTCTGCTCCAAGGCGATGCAGATCCATGGTGGGTATGGGTATCTGGAGGATTACCCGGTGGAACGCTACTACCGGGATGCACGGATCACGCAGATTTATGAAGGCACCAGCGAGATTCAGCGGATGGTGATTGCCAGGGAGTTGAAAAACTACCAGCTCTAACGGACAGACACAAAACCCTGTGGGAGCTTGCCTGCGATGCAGACACCTCGGTCCATCAGCTAACCGAGGCGATGCCATCGCAGGCAAGCCAGCTCCCATCTTTGCTATGCGGGGTTTGGCAGGGGTTACTTATCCTTGAATTCCGGCGCCCGCTTGGCCACGAATGCGGCCATGCCTTCCTTCTGATCCTGGGTCGCGAACGCCGCATGAAACACCCGGCGCTCAAAGCGCACGCCTTCGGACAGGCTGACTTCAAACGCACGGTTCACGCTTTCCTTGACCATCATGCTGATCGGTACGGATTTACCCGCGATCAGGGCGGCCACTTTCAGCGCTTCTTCCAGCAATTCATCGGCGGGCACGATGCGCGCGACAATCCCGCAGCGCTCGGCCTCTACCGCGTCAATAAAACGCCCGGTCAGGCACATTTCCATGGCCTTGGCCTTGCCCACTGCACGGGTCAGGCGCTGGGTGCCGCCCATGCCCGGCAGCACGCCGAGATTGATTTCCGGCTGACCGAATTTGGCGGTGTCGCCGGCAAGGATAAAGTCACACATCAGGGCCAGTTCGCAGCCACCGCCCAGGGCGAAGCCATTCACGGCGGCGATGATCGGCTTGCGGCGATTGGCCACGCGATCGCTGTCGCTGAACAAGTCGTCCATATAGATCTGCGGGTAGGTCAGCTCGGCCATTTCCTTGATGTCGGCACCGGCCGCGAAGGCTTTTTTCGAGCCGGTCAGCACGATGCAGCCAATTTCAGGGTTGGCTTCCAAACTGTCCAGCGCCTGGTTCAGCTCACTGACCAGTTGTGCATTCAAGGCGTTCAGTGCGCTGGGACGGTTGAGCGTGATCAGCCCGACACGGCCCTGGACGTCAAGCAGGATGGTTTCGTAACTCATGTATCGGCTCCTTAAAGATTGCGTGAGATGACCATGCGTTGAATATCGCTGGTGCCTTCGTAAATCTGGCAGACCCGCACATCGCGGTAGATCCGCTCCAGGGGGAAGTCGTTCAGGTAACCGTAACCGCCCAAGGTTTGCAAGGCGGCCGAGCAGACTTTCTCGGCCATTTCGGACGCAAACAGCTTGGCCATGGACGCTTCCACCAGTGCCGGCTTGCCACTGTCACGCAGGGCGGCGGCGTAATGCACCATCTGCCGGGCGACGGCGATCTGGGTGGCCATGTCGGCCAGGCGAAAGGCCACGGCCTGGTGTTCGATCAGCGGCTTGCCAAAGCTTTCACGCTCACGGGCATAGTCGCGGGCCGCTTCGAAGGCGGCGCGGGCCATGCCCACCGACTGGGAGGCGATGCCCACGCGGCCACCTTCCAGGTTGGCCAAGGCGATTTTGTAGCCCTCGCCCTCCTCGCCCAGACGGTTGGCCACCGGTACTTTCACGTCTTCAAACAAGATCTGGCAAGTGTCCGAGGCATGCTGCCCCAGCTTGTCTTCCACCCGTGCCACGGTATAACCGGGCGAATCGGTGGGCACGATAAACGCGCTGATTCCACGCTTGCCTGCGGCGGGGTCAGTGACCGCAAACACAATCACGATCCCGGCGTTTTGCCCGGAGGTGATGAACTGTTTGCAGCCGTTGAGTACATAGTGGTCGCCTTCGAGGCGCGCACGGGTTTTCAGGCTGCTGGCGTCGGAGCCGGCCTGGGGTTCGGTCAGCGCGAAGGCACCGAGCATGGCGCCGCTGGCCAGGGGCGTGAGGAACTGCTCTTTCTGCTGGTCATTGCCAAACTTGAGGATCGGTACGCAACCCACCGAGTTGTGCACGCTCATGATCGTGGAGCAGGCACCGTCGCCAGCGGCGATTTCTTCCAGGGCCATGGCGTAGGCCAGGTAGCCGGTGTCGCAACCGCCCCACTGTTCCGGGACCAGCATGCCGAAAAATCCCAGTTCGGCCATTTCCCCAATGGCCTCCTTGGGAAAACGATGCTCGCGGTCCCACTCGGCGGCGAAGGGTTTCAAACGCTCCTGGGCAAATTGCCGGGCGGCGTCGCTGATTTGCAGTTGTTCGTCATTGGGCAACATAGGTCATCCTCAATACAGGCATTCAACGGCCATGGCCGTGGCTTCACCGCCGCCAATGCAGATAGCGGCGACGCCACGCTTGAGGCCCTTCTGGCGCAGGGCGGCGAGCAACGTCACCAGGATGCGTGCGCCGGAGGCACCAATGGGGTGGCCCAATGCACAGGCACCACCATGCACGTTGACCTTGTCGTGGGGAATCTCCAGCTTGCTCATGGTCACCAGGCTGACCACGGCGAAGGCCTCGTTGATTTCGAACAGGTCCACCTCGTCGAGGCCCCAGCCGGTCTTGCTCATCAGTTTGCGAATCGCCCCCACCGGCGCCACCGGAAACAGCCCAGGCTCATCAGCAAACGCGGCGTGCCCGTGGATCACTGCCAACGGCTTGAGGCCACGCTTGAGCGCCTCGGACTCACGCATCAGCAACAACGCCGCGGCGCCATCGGAGATCGAGCTGGAGTTGGCTGCTGTCACTGTACCGCCGTCACGGAACGCCGGTTTCAGGCTGGCAATCTTGTCCAGCCTGGCTTTCGGCGGTTGCTCATCGTGCAGAATGGTTTTTTGTTCTTTACCCACGGTGACCTGCACCGGGACGATTTCACTGGCAAAGCTACCGTGGGTGATGGCCTCTTGTGCGCGGGTCAGGGAAGCGATGGCAAACGCGTCCTGGGCTTCCCGGGTAAAACCATTGTGCTCGGCGCAGTCCTCGGCAAAGGTGCCCATCAGGCGCCCCTTGTCGTAAGCATCTTCGAGGCCGTCGAGGAACATATGGTCCAGCACCTTGCCGTGGCCCATGCGGTAGCCGCTGCGCGCACGATCCAGCAGGTACGGGGCGTTGGACATGCTTTCCATGCCGCCTGCGATCACCACATCCACGCTGCCAGCGCGCAGCGAGTCGTGGGCCAGAATCGTCGCTTCCATACCGGAACCGCACATTTTGTTGAGGGTGGTGCAGCGCGTGCCCTTGTCCAACCCGGCGCCCAGGGCAGCCTGGCGGGCAGGCGCCTGTCCAAGCCCGGCGGGCAGCACACAGCCAAACAGCACTTCGTCAACAGCATCGGTGGCGATACCGGCACGCTCGACCGCCGCACGAATGGCGGCTGCGCCCAGCTGCGGTGCGGTCAGGCTTTTGAGGTCGCCCTGGAAACCGCCCATGGGCGTGCGCACGGCGCTTACAATAACAATAGGGTCGTTCATGGCAATTGCTCCTTATTTGGCGGCCATGCGCAAGGCACCGTCGAGACGGATCACCTCGCCATTGAGCATGCTGTTTTCAATGATGTGGCGTACCAGCGCGGCATATTCGGCGGGCTTGCCCAGGCGTGGCGGGAACGGCACGCCGGCAGCCAGGGAGTTGCGGACTTCGTCGGTCATGCCGGCCATCATCGGGGTTTCGAAAATGCCCGGTGCAATGGTCATCACCCGGATACCAAAGCGCGCCAGTTCCCGTGCGGCAGGCAAGGTGAGGCTGGCGATCGCGCCCTTGGAAGCGGCGTACGCAGCCTGGCCGATCTGCCCATCGAATGCCGCCACCGAGGCGGTATTGATAATAACGCCGCGCTCGCCGTCGGCATTCGCCTCGGTTTCAGCGATAGCCGCAGCGGCCAGGCGCAACAGGTTGAAGCTGCCGACCAGGTTGACGTTGATCACCTGGGCGAAGCTTGCCAGGCCGTGCGGGCCATTCTTGCCGAGGATCTTCTCGCCACGCACCACACCCGCGCAGTTGACCAGGCCATGCAAGCCACCAAAGGCCTCGACCGCTGCCTTCACCGCCGCTTCTGCAGCGGTTTCCTGGCTGATGTCTGCTACGGCACTGCGGGCGTTGTCGCCCAGTTGCTCGGCCTTGGCGGCCACAGCGTCAGCGTTCAAGTCCACCAGCATCACCTTGGCACCTGCGGCGACCAGCATTTCAGCCGTGGCCGCGCCGAGTCCCGACGCGCCGCCGCTGACCAGGAATACCTTGTTTTCAATCTGCATCGTTGTTTCCTTTTAAAGGGATCACGCCACGGCCGCCTGGGCCTTGGCTATTTCCTGATTGCGCAAAATAAAGCGTTGCAGCTTGCCGCTCGGGGTCTTGGGCAAGTCGCTGACAAATTCGATTTCCCGCGGGTACGCATGGGCGGCCAGGCGCTGACGCACATGCAGGCGCAACTCTTCAGCCAGCTCCGGGGTGGCACGGTATTGCTCACTGATCACCACAAAGGCTTTGACCAGCTCGGTGCGCTCCGGGCAAGGCTTGCCGACCACGGCAGCCTCGACCACCGCAGGGTGTTCCACCAACGCGCTTTCCACATCGAAAGGGCCCACGCGGTAACCGGATGTAGTGATCACGTCGTCGCTGCGCCCGACAAAGCTGATGCTGCCGTCCGGGTTCAGCTCCACGGTGTCGCCGCTGAGGTAGTACTTGCCGACGAACGCCTTGGTTTTCACGCCGTCGTACCCGGCAAACCAGCACATAGGCGATTGCTCGCGGTCGATGGCCAGGATGCCGGGGTGGCCGGCCGGCAGTTCCTGATGGTTGTCATCCAGCACCACGATGCGATGCCCTGGCGAGGCAAAACCCGCCGAGCCGACATGCACCGGATGCGCCAAACCATGGTGATTGCACAGCACCATGCCTAGCTCGGTCTGGCCGTAATGGTCGTGGATGGTCACGCCCAGGTTGTCGGCGAACCAGCGGATCACCTCCGGGTTCAATGGCTCGCCGGCGCTGCTGACGATGCGCAGCTTGCCCTTGATCGAACGGGCGAACTGTTCGCCACCGGCAATCAACAGCCGATACGCCGTGGGCGAGCCGGTCAGGTTGGTGATCGCGTATTTATTGATGACCCGGCAGGTGCTTTCCAGAGTGAACGGGCCATCGTAGAAGGTAATCGGGTGCCCCATGGACAACGGCCCGGTCACGCCGAAATAAATGCCATAGGCCCAGCCAGGGTCGGCAACGTTCCAGAACGCGTCCTCGGGGCGCAAGTCCACGGCGTCGCGCATGTAGCCCTGGAACGCGACGATGGCCTTGAGCGGTACCGACAGCGCCTTGGACGGGCCGGTGGTGCCGGAGGTGAACATCAGCAGGAACGGCTCCTCTGCGCCCAGCAGCACCGGCTCGCAGTGAGAAGAGTAATTGGGCAGTTCGGCCCAGAAGCTGTAGTCGCCCCGCACGATACCTTCGCCTTTGGCCCCGGCGACTGTGACGATGGTCGGGCAGTCGGCGACCTCCGCCAGCTTGGGACGGTTCACTGCATCGGTGACTACCAGCGCTGCGCCAGAGCTGTTCAAGCGATGTTCAATCGCCTTGGGGCCGAACGCGGTAAACAGCGGCTGATAGACCGCGCCGATGCGCCACGTCGCCAGCACGACCACTAACAATTCGGCAGTACGGGGCAACAGGCCCGCCACTTTGTCACCGCGCTTGACGCCCTGGGCCAGCAGGAAGTTGGCGAAACGTGCGGCCTGCTCCTGCAGTTCGGAGAAGGTAGAGGTGGCGCTGCGCCCGTCCTTGCCTTCCCAGAACAACGCGATGCGCCCCGGCAGCGCGTGACGGTCACAGCATTCCACACAGGCATTGAGCGCCTGCAGATTGCCGGCCAGTGCGGCGTCGACGGTATGCTGGTAATCAAACTCGGTGGTGGCAGCCAAATACTCACGCATCGCTTCCTATCCTTCTGTGTTTTTATTTTCAGGACGTTTACAACTCGATAAACCGCTGAAATAGTCGCTCCAGAGCGGCGCAGCGGCAATGGTCAAAGCCTTCAACTTGGCTGACTGGTTTGGCCAGTCCGTAGTGAACACGGGGGGCTTTTTCGCTTTTCTGTGGGAGCTTTGCCTGCGAAGACGGCGTGTCAGTTACCACACCTGTTACGGCATCACCGCTTTCGCAGGCAAGCCAGCTCCCACAGGGTTATCTATCGCCCACGGAATCAGCGCCAAGCGCAAATCTCTGTAGGAGCGGGCTTGCCCGCGAAGGCGGTGTGTCAGTTACCACCTCAGTCACTCAACCACCGGTTTGACACTCGCCTTGCGCTGGCCGAAGCTGTCCACTTTTAGCTGCCCAAGCTTTCGGACGCCTGCATGTCAAAGTCACGCCGTTACTCCATCATCGGCCTGTGCGCCCTGTTGCTGATCGTACTGATCACCTGGTTTTTCTCCCGTACCCCGGCAGTGGCCGTCGCCCCGGCCATCGCCCATGGCTATTCCAAGGCCTTGAAGCAGGCGCATAACGGCGAGCCTGGCGCCGCACGTGTGTTGTACCAACAGCTGGGCCGGCCGGATCTGTCGCCCGAACGCCGCGCCGCCTTGCATGCGGAGCTGCCCAATTACCCCAGCCCCCAGGCGCTGAAACTGGCCGACAAAGACCTGGCCAATGAGTCGGCGCTGGTGCGCGAAGCCGCCATTCACAGCATCGTCGGCCTGGTGCCAACCGGCCAACGTACCTTACTGCTCGGCCCGGTGCTGGACGATCCCGAACAATCGGTGCGCTTTGCCGCCGCCAACGCCTTGCTTGGCCTGTCGCCCGATACCCTGGGTTTGTACTTTGGCCCCCTGCAGCAGGTGCTCGACGAATTCGTGACAACGCTGAAGGCCCAGCCCGAAACGGCTGAAGGCTGGATTCAATTGGCGCGCCTGTACATCCACAGCGCCCTGCTGCCGGAGGCGCAAAACGCCCTGGAGCAGGCAATGCGCTTGCAGCCGGACAACCTGCAAGCGGTGGTATCGCAAATCGAACTGCTGGACAAACAAGGAAAGACTGACGAGTCGCGTCAACTGCTGGCCCGACAATTGGCTGCGCACCCCGAGTCGGCCTACCTGCAACATGCTCTGGGCATGTGGCTGCTGCACCATGGCGAGCGCCCCTACGCTCTGCTCGGCCTGTCCAAGGCGGTGGAGCTCGCGCCGGACAACCCGGATTATCGCTACGACCTGGCCACGACCTTGCACGCCCAGGACGAAGTAGAGGCGGCCCAGCGCCAGTTGGAAGAAATCGTCCAGCGTCACCCCGCCAACCGCAAAGCCCGCGTGCTGCTGGTCAACTACTGGAAAGAGACCGGCCAGTTGCAGAACGTCCAGGTGCTGCTCGCTCAGCTGGAGCAACAGAACCCGGATGATCCGGCGCTACAGCAGGGCCTCTGACCTGCGATCAGTTCAGCACTGCAAAAACTTGTAAAAGCGCCCTCTCTTCGTACAAATCATTCAAAACGTTGAACCGCCAGTGGCCACTACGGTCAAGTGAATATGGCGCGTCCCATTCGGCGTGCCCCTCTACTTGTACGTGACCTGAGGGCACTTCTTGAGTACATCCAAACAGCTGTTGAGTGAAAAGGCGGCCACCGGCGTCGAAGGTCTTGATGACATTCTTGCCGGGGGGCTATCGCGAAGCCACGTGTTTTTGCTCGAAGGCGAACCCGGCACCGGTAAAACCACCGTGGCCCTGCATTTTCTGCGGGCCGGTGCGCAGAACGGCGAACGTTGCTTATATATCACCCTGTCCGAAACCGAGCACGAACTGCGCCAGGGTGCCAAATCCCACGGCTGGGACCTGGATGAGCATATTCATATCTTCGAGCTGACCCCTCCGGAAAGCCTGCTCAACGCCGATCACCAGCAAAGTCTGCTGTATTCCTCCGACCTGGAACTGGGCGAAGCCACCCGCCAGATCTTTGAAGTGGTAGAACGGGTCAAGCCGACCCGCGTGGTGGTCGACAGCCTGTCTGAGATCCGCCTTCTGGCGCAGAGCTCCTTGCGCTATCGCCGGCAGATCCTGGCGATCAAGCACTACTTCGTACGCTATGACGCCACCGTACTGCTGCTGGACGACCTGACCACCGAGTCCCTGGATAAAACCGTGCACAGCGTGGCCCACGGCGTGATTCGCCTGGAAGAACTGACCCCCACCTACGGTGCCGAGCGTCGGCGTATCCGCGTAGTGAAATACCGTGGCCAGAAATACCGTGGCGGCTTTCATGATTTCACCATCATGGGCGACGGCATTCACGTGTTCCCGCGCCTCGTAGCGGCCGAGCATCGCGGTGGTTATAACCGTCAAACCTTGAGCAGTGGCATCGAGGAGTTGGACTCTTTGCTCGGCGGTGGTATCGAGACCGGCTCCAGCAGCCTGATTCTCGGCCCGGCGGGCACCGGCAAGTCGCTGATCTCGATGATCTTCGCCGCCGCCGCCGTGGCGCGAGGCGAAAAGGCTGCGCTGTTTATCTTCGATGAAGAACTGGGCCTGCTGTTCGAGCGCATGAAAAACATGGGCATTGATCTCGCCGCGCTACGGGACACCGGCAACCTGCTGATCGAACAGGTAGACGCCGCTGAACTCTCCCCCGGCGAATTTTCGCACCGGGTTCGTCGCTGCGTGGATGAGCGCGGCATCAAGACGGTGGTCATCGACAGTATCAACGGCTACCAGGCCGCCATGCCTGAAGAAAACGCGTTGATCCTGCATATGCATGAGCTGTTGCTGTACCTCAACCGCCGCGGTGCCGCGACCTTCATGACGGTGGCCCAGCACGGCCTGGTGGGCGACATGCAGACGCCGGTCGACATCACCTACCTGGCTGACACCGTGATCCTGCTGCGTTACTTCGAGGCTCTGGGCAAAGTTCGCCGGGCCATTTCGATCATCAAGAAAAGGACTGGCTCCCATGAATCGACTATCCGCGAATATCGCATCGGCAGCCGTGGCATGACCGTGGGTGTTCCCCTGGATAACTTCCAGGGTGTGCTGCGCGGCATTCCAACCTATATGGGCGCCGGCTCCCCTCTGCTCAAGGATGAGGGCTAGTGCCGGCCCTGTCCCCCGTCTCCGAGCGCGCCATCGTGCTGGCGCCCATGGGCCGCGATGGTTCATTGGCGCTGATGATGCTTAACGAAGCCGGCTACAGCGGCATCGTCGCCAGCAACCTGGGGCAAGTGTGCGAAGAACTGGCGCAAGGCGCCGGCCTGCTCATCATTGCCGCCGAGGCGCTGCGAGGCGTAGACCTTGAACCACTGCTCGAGCAATTGCACCAGCAGCCGGCGTGGTCCGACCTGCCGATCGTACTGATGACCCACCATGGCGGCAAAGAGCAGAACGGCTCCACCCGGCTCAGTGGCTTGCTGGGCAACGTCACGTTTCTGGAGCGGCCTTTCCACCCCATTACCCTGATCAGCCTGGTGAGCGCCGCGCTGCGCGGTCGGCGTCGCCAATACGAAGCACGGGACCGGTTGATTGACTTGAGCGAGAGTGAACTGCGGCTGCAGCGCACCCTGGAAACGCTTGAGCAGCAAGTGGAAGAACGCACGGCTCAACTGCGCCACAACGAAGAGGCCTTGCGCCAGTCGCAGAAAATGGAAGCCGTCGGCCAGTTGACCGGCGGTATCGCCCATGACTTCAACAATATGCTCACGGGCATTATCGGCAGCCTGGAACTGCTGCGCAGGCGGGTATCCCGAGGCAAGCTGGATGACCTGGACAGCCTGATCGACCTGGGCGTGACCTCCGCCAATCGCGCGGCCAGCCTCACACACCGGTTGCTGGCGTTTTCGCGCCGACAATCGCTTGACTCCAAGCCCGTGCAGATCAATCAACTGGTGGCAGCGATGGGCGAGTTGCTGCAACGCAGCATCAACGAAAGCATCAGCCTGGACATGCGTCTGAGCGATGCCCTATGGACCGCCGAAGCCGACCCGAACCAGCTCGAAAGCGCCCTGCTCAACCTGGTGATCAACGCGCGCGACGCCATGCCCACGGGTGGCACGCTGACCGTGGAGACCACCAATCGCCACCTCGACAGTGTCTTTACCGCCGCCTACGGCACCTTGATCCCGGGCGACTACGTAGAGCTGAGTGTCAGCGACAACGGTTGCGGCATACCGCAACATCTGATGGGCCGCGTGTTCGATCCGTTTTTTACAACCAAACCCATCGGCCAAGGCACCGGTCTTGGGTTGTCGATGATCTACGGCTTCGCTCGCCAGTCTCATGGGCATGTGACCATCCACAGCGAAGTCAACCAAGGCACGACGGTCAGCCTGTTTCTGCCGCGCTTCATCGGTGAGCCCCAGACACAGGCGCCGCTCAACCCGACACTGCTGCCGTTTGCCAATGCTGGGGAAACGGTGTTGATTGTCGAGGATGACCCCGCGGTTCGGGTGCTGGTCAGCGCTGTGCTCAAAGAACTGGGGTATGGGTTTATCGAGGCTGGGGACGCGAATACGGCGGTACCGATCATTGAATCCGAACAGCGCATCGACCTGATGATCAGCGATGTCGGCTTACCCGGTATGAACGGCCGGCAACTGGCGGAAATCGGCCGGCAGATTCGTCCTCAACTCAAGGTATTGTTCATCACCGGCTATGCCGAGCACGCCGCCGTGCGAGGGGGGTTCCTGGATCCTGGCATGCAGTTGATCACCAAGCCGTTTACCTTCGATTTGTTGACCGCCAAGGTCCGAGAAATGATCAGGGCCTAGGGCGGTCACGCCACCTGATAAAAGGAAAACGTCGAGATGCGCAGGGTCTCAAGTTGTGGGGTATTACGCCAATAACCGCTGGATATGCTCCTGCAGCGTATCCAGATCGAACGGCTTGGCCAGGATCGGCGCATTGCGCGTGATGGGGCTGTGGCAGTCCAGAATTTCCTGCGGGTACCCGCTGATAAAGATCACCTTCAGCTCCGGACGCAATTTGATTGCCGGCTCGGCAATCTGCACGCCCGAGATCCCACCCGGCAGGCGGTAATCGGTGACCATCAAGTCCAGGTGCGGTTTGGTCGCAAGGATTTCGAAGGCCTGCTCCCCGTCGATCGCCTTCAAGACCCGGTAGCCCAAGCCTGCCAGGTACTCGCCCAGCACAAACATAATGGATTCGTCGTCCTCGACGATCAGTACGACATCTTGTGCATCTTCACTCATGGGAAGCCTTTGTCCGGTCAATTGCTGCAGTTACGACCATGGGGTCACGCAGAGGTTGCGTCGGGGTGACGATTGATTTCACTCGGCCACTTCCAAGGGCAGGCATACCCGGAACAGGGCGCCCTCACCTATCTGACTCTCGACCTCAATCGTGCCGCCATGGGCCGCCACGATCTGCTCGGAAATAAACAGGCCCAGGCCCAGGCCGGCTGCGGAATGGTTGGCCGAAACCCGTTCGAACTGCTGGAAAATACGCCTCTGGTTCTCCTCGCTGATACCAATGCCATGGTCGCGTACCTCTACCCGCGCTTCGCCATGCTCGGTATACACCCGCACCTGCACCGGGCTCTTGGCTCCGTAGCGCAGGGCGTTGGTCAGCAGGTTGGTGATCACCTGCTCGATACGGAACTCATCCCAACAGCCTTCCACCGGGCTTTCGGCCTGCAATTGCATGGACGACTCGGCGGCTGCCACTTGCGGCGCGAAGTTATCCACCAGGTTGCGTACCAGTTGTGCCAGGTCGATGCGTGCCGGGCGAATCGACAGCTTGCCGGTACGGATACGCGACACGTCGAGCATGTCCTCGATCAGGCGGATCAAGCTCTGGATCTGGCGCTCATCGCGGTCAACCATGGCGTGCATCTTGTCCAGGGTAAACGCCGCGGCGTTGTCCCTGGCCAGGTGCATCTTGCGCAGTTGGGTCTCCAGGATCAGCCCGTTGAGGGGCGTACGCACTTCGTGGGCAACAATCGACATGAAGTCGTCACGCATGCGCACCGCCTGCTCCAGCTCGGCCTGGGTGGCCTGCAGGCGCGTGAGCAACAGCTCCTGCTCACGGCGGCTGCGCTCCAGCTCTTCAACTTGCAGCTTCATCGCCTTGCTCTGGCGATACAGGTCGACGAACACATTGACCTTGCTCTTGACCGCATGGATATCCAGCGGCTTGTGCAGGAAGTCCACCGCGCCGCTTTCATAGCCCTTGAAGGCGTAGTTGAGTTCGCGCCCAGCGGCGCTGACGAACACGATGGGGATGTTCTTGGTCTTTTCGGTGCCGCGCATCAGTTCGGCCAGTTCGAAACCGTTCATGCCAGGCATCTGCACGTCGAGGATCGCCATGGCGAATTCATGTTCCAGCAACAGGGACAACGCCTCGTCGGCACTCAATGCCTTGAAGACCTGACGATCCTCACGCTTGATCAGCGCCTCGAGGGCCAGCAGGTTTTCCGGCAGATCGTCGACGATCAGCAGTTTGGCCTGGACAGTACTTAACATGGGAAGGGTTCCAGGGAAGCCAGCAATGAGCCGATTCGGCTCAAGGAAAGAATATGGTCAGGTGTGTGCAAGGCCAGGGCCGCCAGGGGCATGACGGCAATGCGTGCCTCTTGTGGGTCCTGCACGATGGTAATGCCACCCGATTGCTTGACGTGAGCCAGCCCGCTTGCGCCGTCCTGGTTGGCGCCAGTCAACAAAATGGCGAGCAGGCGCGGCCCATACACATCGGCCGCCGAGGAAAACAGGTAGTCGATGGCGGGTCTGGAATGGTGCACCCGGTCTTCCTGGCTCAGGGACAGGCTGCGGTCCTGCTCTACCGAGAGGTGATAACCGGGCCCGGCAAAGTACAAGGTGCCGGCCTCCAGCGCTTCTTTGTCCCTGGCCTCCTTGACCGGGATGTTCAGGCGCCGCGCAAAGACTTCTGCCAGTTGGCTGCGTCGCTCGTCCGGCAGGTGCAGCACGGCAATGATCGGCAGAGCGAAGGTGCTCGGCAACTGGCCGAAAATACTCAGCAACGCCTCAACGCCGCCGGCGGAAGCGCCGACCACGATGGCTTCGATCCCCGAAATCGGGGTGTCTGGTGCGTCGCTCATGATTTTCGGTAGATCCGTTCCTGCTTGACCAAGGGCTCGAATTGTTTGCTGTAGGCGGAAAAATCCAGGGTTTCCTTGCTGCCCAACACCAAAAAGCCGCGATGACACAGCGACTCATGAAACAAGCCAAACGCTCGATCTTGCAATTTTTTATTGAAATAAATCAATACGTTACGACATGAAATTAATTGAGTTTCTGAGAAGACGCTGTCGGTCGCCAGGCTGTGGTCGGCAAAGGTCACGTTCTCGCGCAATGTCTTGTCGAAGATCGCGTAATCGTAAGCCGCCGTGTAGTAGTCAGCAAATGAACGTTGCCCGCCGGCCTGCTGATAATTGGCGGTATAGGCGCGCACGTTCTCCAGGGAAAAGATGCCCTGCTTGGCTTTATCCAGCGACGCGGGGTTGATGTCCGTGGCGTAGATGATGGTGCGTTCCAGCAAGCCTTCTTCACGCAGCAGGATGGCCATGGAGTACACCTCTTCGCCCGTGCTGCAGCCGGCGATCCAGATCTTGATCGACGGGTAGGTCTTGAGCAGCGGCACGACTTCCTGGCGAATCGCGAGGAAGTGCGACGGGTCGCGAAACATCTCGCTCACCGGGATGGTCAAGAACTGCAGCAACTGCATGAACGCGGCGGGGTCGTGCAACACGCGCTCTTGCAGTGCGGAAATGGTCGCGCAGTCGAACTGACGCAAGGCATGGGCCACACGGCGTTTGACCGAAGCGCCCGAGTAGTCGCGAAAGTCATAGCTGTACTTGAGGTAAATCGCCTCGATCAACAGGCGCAGCTCAATATCGCTGCTCTTATCCAAGAAACACTGCTCCACTTAAATGCGTTCCATCTTCGGTAGCCATACGCGAATCAGTGAGAACAGGCGGTCCAGGTCAATCGGCTTGGCCAGGTAATCGTTTGAGCCTGCTGCCAGGCAACGTTCCTGATCGTCCTTCATGGCCTTGGCCGTCACGGCAATGATTGGCAGTTTTTTCCAGCGTGGGTCCTGGCGGATCAAGGCGGTGGCCTCGTAACCGTCCATCTCCGGCATCATCACGTCCATCAGCACCAGGTCGATATCGTCCACTTCATTGAGCTTGTCGATGGCTTCCTGGCCGTTACGCCCGATCACCACCACCGCGCCTTTGTGCTCCAGGGCGCTGGTCAGGGCGAAGATATTGCGTACGTCGTCGTCCACCAACAGAATTTTGCGCCCCTCGAAGACCTTATCGCGGCTGCGGGCAGTCTTGAGCATCTTCTGGCGGTCATGGGACAACTGGGATTCGACTTTGTGCAGAAACAGCGTGACTTCATCCAGCAGACGCTCGGGCGAGCGCGCGCCCTTGATGATGATCGAGCGTGAATACTTGCGCAGTTCGGCCTCTTCATCCCGGGTCAGGTTACGCCCGGTGTAGACGATTACTGGCGGGAACGAGCAGATGTCCTCGGTGGCCATACGCTTGAGCAGCTCGTTGCCGAGCATGTCCGGCAGCTTGAGGTCGATGATCATGCAGTCGTAGATAGTGGTGCGCAGCAGGTCGAGGGCTTCCTGGGCAAAGCCTACGGCGGTGATCTCGATGTCATCGTCGCCGATCAGGCGGGCAATGCTGTCGCGCTGCAGGTCATCGTCTTCCACCAGCAGGATGCGCTTGACCTTCTGGGTCAACTTGGCTTCCAGGCGCGCAAACACGTCCTTGAGCTCTTCGCGGGTAGTAGGCTTGACGGCATAACCGATGGCGCCCATGTGCATGGCGGCTTCGACGCGGTCTTCCACGGAAATCACATGCACGGGGATATGGCGCGTGTTGGCGTGTTCCTTGAGGCGTTGCAGCACGGTCAGCCCGGAGTGGTCTGGCAGGCGCATGTCCAGCAGGATCGCGTCAGGGATGTACTGCTCGGCAAGGCTGTAGCCCTCGTCGGCACCGTGGGCGACCAGGCAGTGGTAACCCAACTCGTGAGCGAGGTCGAACAGGATTCGCGCAAAATTCGGCTCGTCTTCCACTACCAGGATGCAGCGGGTGCTGAACGGTGCTTTTTCGCGGTCGTCGGCAAAGCGTGGGATCAGCCTGGCGTCGGCCACCGGCAATGGCGACACCTTGACCGGCGCAGGCGCTGGTGCGACCACCACTTGGCGCGGTGGCTCGATCGGCGCCGCGTCCTCGTCGCGTTCGACATACTGTTCAGGCAATACGAGCGTGAAAATACTGCCTTTGCCCGGTTCGCTGGTCACACTGATATAGCCGCCCAGCAAGGTGGCCAGGTCACGGGAAATCGACAAGCCCAGGCCAGTACCGCCGTAACGGCGATTGGTGGTGCCGTCGGCCTGGCGGAAGGCTTCGAAGATGCTTTCCTGTTGATCCGGGGCGATACCAATGCCGGAATCGCGCACGGTAAAGGCAATGCCCTCCCCCGGCGCGCGGGACACCGACAGGCTGACCTCGCCCTGTTCGGTGAACTTGATGGCATTGGACAACAGGTTCTTGAGGATCTGCTCCAGGCGTTGGCGATCAGTAAACAGCAGGGTTGGCGAGCCTTGCTGCACGTCCACCTGGAAGCCCAGTTTGCGGTCCATTGCCAGTGGCTCGAACATGCCACGCAGGCCATCTACCAGGCGTTCGACGCTAGCGTTTTCCGGGCGCACTTCCAGCTTGCCGGCTTCGACCTTGGAAATATCCAGGATGTCGTTGATCAGGTTGAGCAAGTCATTGCCGGCTGAATAGATCGACTCGGCGAACTTCACCTGCTCGGCGCTGAGGTTTTCCTGGGGGTTATCTGCCAGCAGTTTGGCCAGGATCAGCGAGCTGTTCAGCGGTGTACGCAGCTCGTGGGACATGTTGGCCAGGAATTCGGACTTGTACTTGCTGGAACGCTGCAGCTCATCGGCACGGTCTTCCAGCTCCAGTTGGGCCTGGTTCAGCTCGATGTTCTTGCGGTCCATGGCGTCGCGCTGTTCGGCCAGGGTCTGGGTCTGTTCGGCGAGTTGCTCGTTGGTCTGCTCCAGCTCAGCCTGCTGGGTTTCCAGGTGGGCCTGGGATTCCTTGAGGATGCGCGACTGTTCTTCCAGCTCTTCGTTGGCGGTTTTGAGCTCTTCCTGCTGCACTTGCAGTTCTTCGTTGAGCTGCTGGGTCTCGGCCAGCACTTCCTGCAAGCGCTGGCGATAGCGCGCGGCTTCGATGGAGGTGCCGATATTGCCGGCGATCAGTTCGAGCAGTTCGATATCACGCTCATCCAGCGGGCGCAGGAAACCCAGCTCGACCACACCGTTGACGCGGTCGTCATCGCTGGTGGGCACCACCAACACACTACGGGTCGCGCCCTCGCCCAGTCCCGAGCTGACCTTGAAGTAATCCACCGGCACATCGTCCAGGCGAATCAGGCGACCGCGCTGGGCGGCCTGCCCGACGATGCCTTCGTCGCTGTAGATCGACTGTTCCTGTTGTTCCTGCTCGCGGGAGAAGCCATACGTGGCCACACGCTTGAGGCCGCCGTGTTCTTCACGCACGTACAGCGCCGCGACGGCCGAGCCCATGTATTGGGCGAAGAACTGCAGAATATTGCGTCCCAGCATGTTCAGGGTCAGTTGGCCCAACACTTGCTCGGCGAGTTCGGTCTGGCCATTGCGCAGCCAGGCGGTTTGCTCCAGGCGCCGCGCAATCTTCTGTTGTGACGCGAGGTTTGCACTGTAACTCTCTGAAAGAGAAACTAAATTCTTCCTGCCGATATAGGCCAGAAAACCACTTAGCCCGAGTACAAACACCAGGTAAAGCGCAACACTGATCACCGTTGTGCGGGTGACTTCTGCGTTACGGGTGATACGGAACTGCTGCTCCATCGCCACCGCGTCTTCGTATTCCTTGCGAATTTCATCGGTGAGCCGCTTGCCCCGGCCCGCCTTGACCGCGCCACGGTAATCACCGCTGTTGCGCTGCAGCTCAATCATCGACTGCGCGTAGTTGTTCCATTCGGTTTGCAAGGTTTCCAAGCGCTTGAGTCGGTCGACCTGCTGCGGGTTGTCGGCCACCAGATCCTGCAAATTGCGCAGGTCGGCAATGATCCGCGGCTTGGCCACTTCGTACGGATCAAGGAAGTGCTCGTCACCGGTGATCAGGAACCCGCGCATACCCGTTTCCAGGTCAACCGTCAGTTTGGACGTCTCATTGAGGTTGTTAATGACGCGGTCGGTGTGCTCCACCCACTGGATCACCGAGAGCAGATAGGTAATCAGGCAGACGAAAAACACCGCGCTGAGCACGCCCACGCCCAAGGGCAGGGCCACGTTTCGGCTCAGCAGGGTACGAAAGCTTTTTTCATCGACGGACGACGCGGGTGTCATGGGCATGCCTTGGCCAAATGCGGGAAAACCGCAAGTTTGCCCGAATAACATCGCTCAACGCTATGTTTGTGCGTTGATTGGCAGCGAATGCGGTCAAGCGCATGGCGCCGGTACCTTTGTGAGCCATCACGCAAGCTGACGGGACTTTTTGCCTCGCTAAGGTCACAATGCCAGCAATTGCTTCGGAACTTGCTGGCATTGTTATTACTCACAATCTAGTTGCCTTTAAGCCCAGCGCTCCCACTGTTCAGGAAAGTTCACTATGTCCCACACCTCCACCATCCTTGTAGTCGAAGACGACCCCATCGTGCGCATGCTGATCGTCGATGTCCTCGAAGAGTTGGAGTTCAAGGTGCTCGAAGCCGCGGATGCTGGGGAAGCACTGGCGCAGGTGCAAAATATCGACCAGATCATCGACCTGATGATGACCGACGTTGGCCTGCCCGACATGGACGGCAAACAACTGGCAGCCAAGGTCCGTGAACTGCGCGCTACCCTGCCTATCCTGTTTGCCAGCGGCTATGCCGAAAACATTGATGTGCCCGACGGCATGCAGGTGATTGGCAAGCCGTTTTCGATCGATCAGTTGCGTGACAAAGTCAAATCCATGCTCTAACGCCCCTTCTCCATCGTCCTTTGCAGAGATTAACGTGACGACCGGCCGATAAAACAGGAAACTCAGCGCCTTCACGCCACGCTCTCAGATAGCACTCAGGAAGGACGCAACAACATGATTGGAAAACCGACGCGCCTGCTGTTGGCGAGCCTCTCGATACTCATGAGCTCCGGCGCCTGGGCTGACTTCACCGCCAGCCCCAGCGAAGCCAGGGCCATCGCCAAGGAAGCCTACTTGTACGGCTTCCCGGTGGTGCAGATGTACAAGACGCTCTACACCCAGGCCGTTGATAAAGGCGGTGCCCACTTCAAGGCGCCGTTCAACCGTATCGACAACAGCGCCCAGGTGCTCACCCCCAAGGACAACGCAGTTACCACTCCTAACGTCGACACGCCGTACTCGTTCGTGTGGATGGACTTGCGCAAAGAGCCGCTGGTGCTGACCCTGCCCAAGATTGAAGACAACCGCTATTACTCGGTGCAGTTGATCGACCTCTATACGCAGAATTTCGCCTACCTGGGCACCCGCAGTACCGGCAATAACGGCGGGCACTACATGATCGCCGGGCCAGACTGGAAAGGTCAGCAGCCGGTGGATATCGACCGTGTGGTCTACAGCGAAAGCAACATCGCTTACGCGCTTTACCGCACGCAACTGTTTGATGATAAAGACCTGGGCAAGGTCAAGCAGATCCAGAGCGGCTACAAGGTGCAGGCGCTGAGCAGTTATGTGAAGCAACCCGCCCCCGCCAACGTGCCGAAGATCCAATGGCCCAAGCCGATGGCGACCATGACCGATGGCCCGCAGCTGTTTCGCTACCTGAACTTCATGCTGGCCTTCGCCGCGCCCCAGGACAGTGAAAAAGATTTGCTGGCGCGCTTTGCCAGGATCGGTATTGCCCCGGGCGCGCCGTTCAAGGTCAACCAGTTGACCGCCGAGCAGCGCAAGGCCCTGGAAGATGGCATCGCCGATGGCCGCGCTGAGTTCGCCGCGTTCAAGAAGGCCAAGGTCGACACCCGCCAAGTGACCGGCGCAGACTTGTACGGCAGCCGCGACCACCTGCAAAACAACTACCTGTACCGCTACGCCGGTGCCGAGCTGGGGATGTTCGGCAACTCCAGTGATGAAGCCGCGCACTTGAGCTACGTCATCGACAGCGAGGGCAAACCGGCCAATGGTGCACGCCACAGCTACACAGTGCATTTTGCCAAGGACCAGTTGCCGCCGGCTGATGCGTTCTGGTCGCTGACGATGTACGACGCCAAGACCAAACTGCTGGTGCCAAACCACAAGAAGCGCTACTTGATCAACTCGCAGATGCTGCCGACCCTCAAGCTCGATGCCGATGGTGGCTTGACCCTGGCGCTGCAGCACCACGAACCTCCCAAGGCTGAGCAGAGCAACTGGTTGCCGGCCCCACCCGGCCCGTTTTACGCGGTCTTGCGCATTTATCTGCCCAAGCCCGAAGTTGCCAGCGGCCAGTGGAAGCTACCAGCGTTGACGCCGCTTAAATAAGCTCTGCAAATAAAAAAGCGCGACGGGCGATGACCCGCCGCGCTTTTTTTGACTCAGTGTTTTTTCAGTTTCACGTAGGACTGGTGCAGGTCCGACGCCCAACCGTCGATGACGCTTTTCACATCGTCGGCCTTCATCACTTGGGAGTCATTAGCCAGCGGCTTGCCGGTACCTTTGCGCACCACTTGGGCCAGCACTTTATGAGTGGCGCCATCGAGGAACTGCGCCTCGGTGCCCAGGGTGGTCTCCTGGTCGCGAATGCCGGTGCCCGTGCTCACTGCCGCGGCCACCAGGGCGACGGGAATAAACTCATATGGCTTGAGACTCTCGGTCTTGCTGCTCACGGCGGTAATCGCCGCTCTCACAACAATTACCCCTGGGCCTGGGGCATTGGCCACGGGCAGTGACTGAGCCAGCTCGCGCTTGAGCGCCTGGTTGTAATAGTCATTGATGCCCCGCAACGTGCTCTCGGGAATTCGGGAAGTGGCCTGGGGCTTGGGGTAAAACTGGGTAGGCTCGATGTAGACCGCGGTGTAGCGGCTCAGGTCCAGCTGTGGATCAACCCAGCGCATCACCTCGGCCCCCGACGGTGACCTGGCCTCCTTGAGCTGGCTGTAGTTGGAAAGAAACCCTGAATACTCATTCGGTTGCACCACTTTGCTCGCGCAACCAACCAAACCGAGCGAGGCGACACACAATGTGCCGATCATTAGCCTTAGCTTCATTAGTGAACTCCCTGGCGACCATCATCGTAAGAATGAGCTATAGGTATAGCCAATACTTGGGCAGCACACCTGATTTCGCTCGGCGCCAGCCAGTACATGCGTTAAACATTCAGGTCAGAAGCGGAAATCGGAGTCCGCGATTCGCCCATATATGTTTACCATGAAGTCTTCTTTTTTGTCGCCATCGAAATCGAAACGCAAAATGGTGACATTATAGCTGCGATAATATTCGTTGGTAACTTTGAGCCGAGGGTGGGCTGCGCGCAGGGCTGAAATATCCAATTTGTCCTTGCCGCTGACGAAATCCATTATTGCGGTGTTTGCGAAGCTGGCAGATGAGTCGTTCGCGCCGATAACGAAGGTATTTTTACCCGGCCCGCCTGTCAGCCGGTTAAAGCCAGAGTTCGCCTTGACATAAAAAATGTCATCGCCCTCACCGCCCTCCAGTTCGTTACCGACGTCATTGCCAATTAAAATGTCATTGCCAGCACCGCCAATAGCCCGTTCGATGGTGACGCCATTGGCGATCGAAACGTTGCCTAGGCCTCCCCCAACATTAGAGAAGCTGCCCGATTTCAAGTTGAGAACCTGATCTTGCCTGAAGGCGGAGAAATCGAAGGTGTCATTACCATCGGCGTCCCACACGCAAAACACCGGCAAGTCGTCGCTCGACTGCAGTTTGAATACGTCACGATCGGCATTGGAGTTAAAGCCATACGTCGTATCTCCGGTACGCGTTTGGAGGTTCGCACCGAATTGATCTTGCGTGACTGCAATATCATCCATCATCAGCGCACTTGAATACTGAATTTCCTCACCATGGGCTTTACTAAAGCGATGGTCTGAGCGGCTTTCCAGATGAGGACTCCTTACCGTGTAAGCCAGCGTGTTTTCCGCGTAGTTGCTTCTCGATACTGCGGACGCTGGGTCAGGAAGACCTAATTTAAAGGCCACCGCCTTTGCAATGATGTGACGCCCAAAACTATTGGGTTTTTCCAGCCCATCGGCATGGCGCTGGCTCAGCGATACCTGCACCCTGCCGGGCTCGGCATCGGACACGGGTGTATACCAGGGCGCCTGCCACTTGAAGCTACTGCCATCGACCTTGATCTGCATATGATGGGATTTTGCATTGACAGACTCTTTGAACCGAATATTTGCAGTATCGCTGAAATTATTCAGGGTCTCACGGATCACGCCTTTTTGTGCTTCTGTGAACTGGCTGGTCGCGCCCCCCGTTTCGGGATGATTGGCGAACTCATACGTCACCTCCGCAGGGGCCCCGGAACCCAGTGAACCGGCAAATCCGGCTGCACCTTTTGACCCTTCTAATACTTGGTCCATGGACAATGAAACTTGGCGATGTTTATTTTTATTGCCGCGCTCGTCTGCATGAGCAATCCCGACGACAGCCCTGTGCGCCTCGCTGGTGGCGTGTGCCCTTGCCAAAGCAATGTTCGGATCAATATTCATGAGGTAGTCCTATGGAAACTTGGAATTTTTCTACTCGCCTGACGGCAGGCCAGTGACCTGCGTATCAGTGGTATTCCTACGCAAAACAGTTCCAAAAACTCACCTGGCAGCCGACGCCTATCTACCTGATGCTCCGCGACCCAACGGTGGGAGCGTGGCTTCGGCCCTGGGCGCATCGAACGAAGGATGCTCTGATAGAAGGCGCTGCCACTGCATTCGAAACCAGGGCGTGAATGGCGCTCGGGGCTCTGCAAGCTGGGCCGTTATTTCGGCGCGGGTCAGCCACTTGATATCGCTGACTTCCTCTGGGACGGGCGAGACCTCAGCGTCAGATTGAGCAACAAGCACATGACAGAGTTCATGCTCGGCGCCGATCGAGCCAAACAAAGCATGATACTCAAAGTGATAGAGCGCACGGCACGAAGCCCAGACGCCTAGCTCTTCACGCAGACGACGAGAGGCGGCATCCAGAATAGACTCGCCAGGTGCCGGATGACTGCAGCAAGCATTCGACCAGAAACCTGCCCAGAGCATTTTATCCGCCGCCCGACGCTGAAGCAGATGACGCCCACGGCTGTCAATCAAGTGCACTGAAAAAGCGCGATGAAGCTGCCCTGCTCCCAGGTGAGCATCGCGTTTATCGCACACGCCAATCTGTACATCCTGTGCGTCGACTAACACTACCTCGTGGATCATGCTGGATCTCCTTCTGTGCAATGAGGCGCTCGCGCCACACAGTATCAAGCTAAAGAATTTGCCCCCAGGCACTGACCAAGGTCAACGCGGCGTCGGTGAACGCTGGATCGGCACGCAGCATGGCCATGGCATCCAGGTCGGCTTGGGTGAGTAACCCAAGTTCCAACAATGCAGGCCCTGCCTGAGCGGTGGTTGCTGCCCAGAAGGCATCTGCCGGGCTGTTGTCGCCGATTCGGCCTTCGAGGGTTCGATGCCCCACGTTGACAAGCCCCCGGTCACGTAGCCGATCAGGCAGCCCATCGGCCCAAAACATGTCCGACCCGATGGACTGTTCCAACAGTGTGATTCCGGCCTGGGCGACTTTGCGCAACAACGGGTTCGTCGTTCCAAGGCTCGGTTGCAGGCTCACATCTTCGATCACCAACCAGCCTCCGGGACGTAACCAAGTGGCGGCTCGCGTCACTATCTCCTCGCGGTCAGTGAGGTGACACAACAGCGCCCGGGCGTGCACCACGTCAAACGATGCGGCAGGAAAATCATCGGTCGTGACATTGTGGGTCATGACCTTGATGCCGGGGATATCGACCAGGAAGCGGGTATCGATATCCGTGGCGGTAACCGTTGCGTCGGGATATCGCTGGCTCAACCAGCCCGCGAGCGATCCGGCACCGGCGCCCAGATCAAGGATGGCGGGCGCGTCCGGCAGATCCAACAGTTCAAAAACCCTATGGCTTAACGGGTCAAAGGCGCGCTCCAAGGTTTGCAACCTCGCCAATTGGCCTGCGTGTTGGTCCGCGAGATAGCTGCGGGTGTAGCCGGTTTGCTCGGTGAAAACAGATGTGGTCAAAGCACGACCTCCAATTGATCAGGGCAGCGATTGAGAAACCCGCGCTCTTCGGGCTTGAACCCCGGAGCCCAGCGTAGGTTGGGAAAGGTCTGCAGCAGCATGCGCGCGCCAATCGTGATCTCCATCCGAGCGAGCATGGAGCCCAGGCAGAAGTGGCGCCCCGCTCCGAAAGCGAAATGGCTGGTCGCCTGTTCGGCGCGCAACATATTGAAGGTGTCCGGGTCGCTGAACCGGGCCGGATCACGGTTGGCCGAACCGATCAGGCAAGCCAGGGTTGCGCCACCAGGAATCGTTCCCGACGGCAGTTGCAGCGGTTCAATCGCCTCTCGCAGCACAAGTTGCAAAGGCGGGTTGCGTCGCAGGGTTTCGGTGAGGGCGTTGTCCATCAGTGCTGGATCAGCGATCACCGCCTCTTTCACGCCAGGTTCGCTCAACAGGTTGACAATCAGATTCGCCAGGGCGCCGTGACTGGTCTCGCTGCCCGCCGTCATCAGGATCGCGCAATAGGACCGTACAAAGGACTCGGACAATGGCTGGTCGTCAATGCGTGCCGCCAGGAGTTGTGAAATCAAGTCGTCCTTGGGTTCTATACGCCGAGCGTCGATGTAGGGCTGGATAAAGTCGTAAAAACTGTCCCGGTTGGATAACCCGCCGGTCAACAGTGCTGGGTCCTGACGATAGTTGCCCATGTACGCGAAGCCGATGGCACACCAACGCTTGAGCCGCTCCACCTCCTCACGTGTGTGTGCCGGGAGGCCCAATGCATGAGCCATCACTCGCACCGGCAGCGCGGCGGTGAAATCGGCAATCAGGTCGACCTGAGGCCGGCCCTGCATACGCGCCAGCAAGTCTGCGGTCACTGCGGTGACAGACGCTTCGAGCGCCACCAGCGCCTTGCTGCGAAACGACGGGGTGAGCAATGCTCGGTGCTGGGCGTGTTCGCAGCCGTCCATCGTCACAATGGTGTGCCCCAGTAGCGGCCCAATCTGCCAGGTGTAGTTGCGATTGCTTGCCCCTGGATGGGTCAACGCGGCTTTGACATCCACATGGCGACTGACCAGCCAAACATCGGTGGGCTCGTCGTACGCGATCGGCAGTGTGGTGCGTAAACGCTCATACAAGGGGTACGGGTCGATTTCGAACTGGCGGGACTTGAGGGTCGGCGGAGTCAGCGCCAGATCCACTTGTCGGCTGTGCTGTACCGCGCAGCCATCGGCCTGTAGGTGATAGCGCGAAACGCTGCGATGCCAGTCCCCCGCCGCCCGGACAACCTGACGCAACCGGTCCGGATCGGTCGCAGCGCACGGCGGGTAAAGGGCATGCTCGGTAGCGGCTGCCGTGAATTGCGTAACTGCCGTGTTGACCATCTGATGGGCTGCTTCTATCGCGCCAGGCCAGTCCAGGCCAGCGGTGTGCGCGAGTATCGACACCAGATTGAAGCGCTCGCCACACACCACATCTTTGGCAACCGAGTGGATATCGTTCGTCCACGCAATGATATCGGCAGCGTGCTTACGCAACCTGCTCCACGTTTCCACCTGTGCAGGATGCTCGTACGGGTCCAGGGCTTCGGCACCATCGATCAGATCAAAAAAGAACAGGGCGCCGAAGGAATCCCGGCGCAACGGCAGATACTCAGCCAGGGCGAGCGCCGTATCGGTTTCTCGCATGCGTACCTGCGCCGCCTGCGCGCGCAGATGCTCGATCAAGTGCCCCGCCAGCCTCTGCCGCCAAGGCCCGCTGCCCCAACGCTGGGTCTCGGGCCACAAGTCGTCGACCAGAACAGCCAGCATCGGGTCCTCGAACCGGCCGCGTTCACCTGACGGCACAGCATCGCCGCTGTCGGTCAACGCCTGCACGGCGGCGATGAAATGCTCCAGCGCGCCGTTTTCCGCCCAGGGTCCGTCATCAATACGGTCATCCAGCGTAAGCGCCCATAGGTACCAGCACACCAGAGTCTGCGCTCGGTGCGTGGGCGCCCGCCCGCACAATGCTATTCCCAGGTCGAGCAGTGCCGTGGTGGTCAACCGATGCGCGCCACGCCTGCCGATCAAACCGTATCGCTGCGCCCAAGCAAGCGCATGCGCACGCAGCCGTTCAGTGTCGGCACGCGGCGGTGCAACGGCGAAAGGTAGCTGGATATCGGGAATAGTGAGCGGCGCCGGTGACGAATGACTGTTGTGGCGGGTATCGGTGTCGCCTTCACAGTGTTGCGCTGCCATGAAAAGCTCCTCTGGAATCAAACTTTCAGTAGGGCTGACTTTATTTGAAATCAAAAACGCAGGATGTGAGAGGTATCCGAAGGTCACCCGGCAATGGCGGTCTTTCGGCGTAGGGGAAAACGGAGCGTCGCCATCAGCTCAGGGGCTGCTCGGTCGTTCGTGCTGATTAGAAAGGGGGTTTTCAGAAAAATATACTGTCATTTCTCACAGGTATGGACGAGTCGCCCAACACCGAACAATGACCGATCACCCACGTTGCTTGAACTGCTCCGGTGAATGGGTCGGCAACTGCGTATGACTCATCGGCATCGAGTGGGTAAGGTGAAGGCTCATCCTTTTTCAGGAGCACCCTATGCGCACCATCGGCCTTATCGGCGGCATGAGCTGGGAGTCCAGCGCCGAGTATTACCGCCTTATAAACCAGCGCGTGCGCGACCGTCTTGGCCCGCTGCGGTCGGCGCAAGTGTTGATGTACAGCGTGGATTTCGGCCCGGTGGAACAGGCTCAGCATGCCGGGCGTTGGGACGATGCCGCGCTGATCCTGGAAGATGCCGCACGGCGCTTGGAGGCCGGGGGCGCTGATTGTGTGGTGCTGTGTACCAACACCATGCACTTGGTGGCACCGCGTATTGAGGCGGCGGTATCGATCCCCTTCCTGCACATTGCTGATGCCACGGCGGCGGCGGCTCTGGAGGCCGGGACCCTGACGGTAGGCTTGCTGGGTACCGCATTCACCATGGAGCAGGACTTCCTCAAGTCCCGCCTTGCCGCCCAGGGGCTCAACGTGCTGGTGCCAGAGGAGGATGAACGCCAGGAGGTGCACCGAATCATCTATGAAGAACTGTGCGTGGGCATCATCAGTGACACCTCGCGCCAGGTGTACCAGCGGGTGATCCAGGCACTTGCTGCACGAGGCGCCCAGGCAATCATCCTTGGCTGCACGGAAATCTGCCTGCTGATCCAGCCCGAACACAGCGCCCTGCCGCTGCTGGACACCACCGCGCTGCATGCGCAGGCGGCGGTGGGGTTTGCCTTAGAGGCTTAGGTATCGACACAACTTTGTGGTCCTTACCTGAATAACGGGTATGTACTCGGTCTGATCCAACATCCTGGCGGGCTGTCAGACCGCTCCCACAGGGGATCTGTACCGGGCGCTGATCCTGTGGGCAATGCATGACCCGTGTGGGAGCTGGCTTGCCTGCGATAGCGGTGGTTCAGTTGTAGATTCAGTGACTGACACTCCGCCTTCGCGCGCTTGCCCTAATGCCAGTCAGTTATGAGCTAGAGCAGACAACCAGTGACTTGTGGCGAGGGAGCTTGCTCCCGCTGGACTGCGTAGCAGTCCCATTTTTGGGGCCGCTTCGCGCCCCAGCGGGAGCAAGCTCCCTCGCCACAGTTACCGATTCTGTATTAACTGACTGGCATTAGGGCAAGCCAGCTCCCACAGTTTTACAGGATCAAGCCGACGTGCGCAGGCGCGCCATGCTCAAGGTGTCGACAAACACACCATCACGCAGGGCGTAATCGCGCAGCCGCCCTTCCACTTCGAAGCCGAACTTGCGGTACAGGTTGTGCGCAGGCTCGTTGTCCGCGTAAACAGTCAGCTCCACACGGCGCAGGTTCATCCAGTTGTCAGCCACCTCCAGCGCGGCCGCCAACAGCCGCGAACCGACACCCTTGCCCTGCCAGGCGGGCGCCACGCCCATACCCAACGAGCCAACGTGGCTCTGGCGTACACGCAGATATTGCTCAAGCCCCAGTTGGCCAATCACCTCAGCGCCCTGCACCGCCACCAGTTGCAGGCGCCGCTCGTTATCCATCACCAGGCGCTTGCGCCACATCTCAACAGACTGAAAAGGCATTTGCAGTACCTGACGACAAACAGCCGGTTCGTTGTAGAGCGCGGCGACGCCCTCCAGGTGGGCCTCGGTAAAACGCTGGATCACGATAGACGGTTCAGGTGGGTGCATTGCATTTCATCCTTTGAAAGACAAGTGGCGGGCCAGTGTAGAGGCTAAGCGCCAGGCTGACGAGCCGGGAGTTTTCCCACTGGCCGACCAGCACCATCCTGCATCTGAACGATGGCGATCCATATGCGCAGCGCCGATACTCTGCCCAGGCCCTGCCCCGTCAACCCGACGCTTCGGCCTTCACCCTGTGACGAGAACAACAAAAAAAGTCCCACAGAGGAACACCCATGAGCCGTCTTGATCACTCGGGCCTGTTGCAGGCCTTCAGCACCCTGACCCTGGACCTGCAACGCCTGGCCCACCATCAGGACATCGAACACTTCCAGCGCCATGCCCTGGCACGCGTCAGCCAATTGCTGGCCTTCGACAGTGCCTGGTGGGGACGCTCGGCTGTCATCGACGGTCTGCCGCAAGAGCACAACAGCTACCTCTATCAGTTGCCCCCCGACTACTTGGCGGACTGGCAGTCGATCCGCCATCTGGACGTTACCGTTGCACGGGTGCATGCCTCGCCTGGCGAGGCAGTAATTATCGATATGCGCGACCCCGCCAACGGCAGCGCCTTGAATTGGCTGGGGCGACGCCACGGCCTGGGTGAATTGCTGTGTGTGATCCATATCGACCCGCAAACCCACCTCAGCCACCACCTGACGCTCTACCGCCAGCCCACTGCGCCCACGTTCAACGCGCAGGATTGCCAGTTACTCAATAACCTGATGCTGCATCTGGTGGCGGCGGTCTCGGCAAACCAGATCCGCACCTTGGTGGCCATGCGTGAAACCCTGGCCAGCCCGCGCAATCTGGCCCTGGCGGTATGCGACCCCCGGGGTGTGTTGCAATGCGCCGAGCGCGGTTTTGTCGACCTTCTGCTCAGCGAATGGCCTCAATGGCGTGGCCCCACCCTACCGGTGCTGCTGGATGAGCGCGGGCATGACGGCAAGCGCATCCATATCCAGGCGTCACCGGTGGGCGACCAATTGCTGTTGGCCGCGCGCCTCAACCGCGCCCTGCCTCAGCTCAGCCCACGGGAAAACGACGTAGCCCAAGGGTTTGGCGAGGGCAAGACCTACAAGGAAGTAGCTCGCGACCTTGGCCTCTCACCCAACACCGTGCGTCACCATATCCGCGCCATCTACGCCAAGCTCGGCGTCAAGGACAAGGCGCGCATAGCGCACCTGGTGCACGCCCCGCCCGACTGACCCTGCCTGCTTCTCCCACGGTTTGCCACGGTCGTTTTTTACGGTCTCGGGCTGCTGTTGCCCATTTTCCGGCCTCCTCTGATACGAGACGCTTCGCCATGACTTCAACATGCCTACGTAACCTGACAGTGCTGTGCGCGACCCTGCTTAGCTTCGACAGTCAGGCTGCCGACCTCAACGCTCGCGACTTTTTCGCCGCCCCACCAGGCACCCGTCTGGGTGTGCTGTACTTGCCCGCCACCCGTGCCGGCGATTTCCATGGCCCCGCCGACAGCACCGGCAAGGCCGACCTCAGGGTCAACGCCGTGGCTTACCGCCAGGTGTATTTCACCGACGCCTGCGGCACGTTGTGCACGCCGCAATTCATCCTGCCCTTTGCCGACATCAGCGCACGCCTGCCCGGCGCCAACCAGCGCAGCCGCGAGCGCGGCCTGGGCGATCCACAGGTGGGCGGCACGCTGTTTTTCGTCAACGACCCGGCTTCGCGCACTTACAGCGGCTTGTTGAGCCTGATCACCGTGCCGGTGGGTGAGTACCACAGTCAAAACCCGGACGTCTCTCCCGGTGCCAATCGCTGGGGCGCCACCTTTGTCTACAACTACACCCACGGCATCGGCGAAAACTGGGTACTGGAAGCCAACCTGGAAGCCCAGCTCTATGGCCGCAATGACGATTACTTTGGCAGCGAACTCAAGCAAGCCCCGCTGTATCGCCTGCAGGCTTTTGCCTCGTATGACTTCAGCGCCGCCACTTACGGCGCACTGCGCCTGATCCAGGCCGACGGTGGCGCCCTGCGCCTCAACAACCGCCGCCTCGACGACACCCACAAGCGCTACACCCAAGTCGGCTTCGAACTCGGGCATTGGCTCGACCGGCAGAACCAAATGATGGTCAGCCTTTCGCAAAGCGTTGCGGCTTCCAATGGCTATGCCGGCACCGAAGCGCTGTTGCGCTTGGTGCATGTGTTCTGACCTCTTTCCCTGGAGCTTGAAAATGCCCATTTCCAACCCTGCGATAACGGCACGGCTGGCAGCGATCGTGCTGTTTGCCGCCATCACCCCAACCATCCTGATGACCGCTCCCGCCGTGGCCGCGCAGTTGGCCAGCCAGTGGCAGCTGAGCCCGGCGCGTATTGGCGACTTGTTTTCCGTGGAACTGGGCGCCATGAGGCTGGCGACCTTGCCCGCCTGGTGGTGGCTCAAGCGGGTTGACTGGCGCACCGCCGCCCGGATCGCCGCGCTGCTGTTCATGGCCGCCAACCTGCTGTCGATGCTGGCCGACACCTACGCCGTACTGCTGGTGTTGCGCGCTGCCAGCGCCCTGGCCGGCGGCTCGCTGATGATCCTCTGCCTGGCCAGTGCGGCCACCACCGCCAACCCCAGCCGGGTCTATGGTTTGTGGGTGATGGGGCAGTTGATCGTCGGTGCCCTCGGCCTGGTGGTGTTGCCTGGTTTGTTCGAACGGTTTGGCTTGAATGCCTGCTACTTGATCCTGGCAGGGTTGATGGCTGTGCTGCTGCCATTGGCGCGGGCGTTTCCCGCCGGTAGCCCTGCGTTGCCCGCCAACCGCGCCCCGGTCTTGCCCGGTTCACGCTGGAAAGCCGCCCTGGGGGTTGGCGCGGTGCTGGCCTTTTACATCAGCCTGGGGGGCGTATGGACCTTTATCGGTGCCTTGAGCGCCAGTGCCGGGATTTCGGCGCAGCACGGCGGCGAAATCCTCGCCATCGCCACCGTGATGGGCATTGCCGGGGCAGCGAGCGCTTCACTGATCGGGGCCCGCTTGCCGCGTGGAGTGCTGTTGCTGCTGGGCTACCTGTTGATGGCGGCAGCGGTGCTCTTGTTGCTTGGCCAGCCCGCATTGCTGCGATTTGCCTTGGCGGCGCTGCTGTTCAAATTCACCTGGACCTTCATTCTGCCGCTGATCCTGGCCTGCCTGGCCGACCTCGATCACAGCGGCAAGCTGATGAACGCCTCCAACCTGGTCATCGGCGGCGGCCTGGCCATCGGCCCAGCGCTCGCTGGCCGCCTGATCGAGGCCAGCGGCGGGTTCAGCCTGTTGCTGCTCGGTGCAGCCGCTATCACCTTGCTGTCGCTGGTGATGATCATCGCCAGCCGTCCCCACTCCCCCACTGAACTGGAACCGGTATGAACCCAACCACCGCATTTTTCTTCGACGAAATAAGCCTGTGGCACAGCGCCGGCGCCCACGCGCTGACCCTGCCCGTGGGCGGCTGGGTGCAGCCGCCGGCCGGCAGCGGGCATGCCGAATCACCGGAGACCAAGCGCCGCTTGAAAAGCCTGTTGGATGTCTCCGGGCTGAGCCGCCAACTACAACTGCGTAGCGCGCCGCCAGCCAGTGAAGAGGATCTGCTGCGCGTCCACAGCCGTGCCTACCTGCAGCGTTTCAAGGCCCTGAGCGATGCAGGCGGCGGTGAGCTTGGCCCCCAGGCACCGATTGGGCCGGGCAGCTACGAGATTGCGCAACTGTCCGCCGGACTGACCCTGGCCGCCGTGGACGCGGTGCTCAAGGGCCAGGTGCACAACGCCTATTCGCTGTCGCGGCCACCGGGGCATCACTGCCTGGCAGACAGCGCCATGGGCTTTTGCTTTTTCGCCAACATTGCCATTGCCATCGAGGCCGCCAAGGCCCGCAACGGATTGGGCAAAGTCGCCGTGATCGACTGGGATGTGCACCACGGCAACGGCACGCAGTCGATCTTCGAAGAACGGGCCGATGTGTTGACGATTTCGCTGCATCAAGACGGCTGCTACCCGCCTGGCTACAGCGGCGAGCAGGATCGAGGCCGCGGGGCCGGCGTGGGGGCCAACATCAATATTCCGTTGCCGCCAGGCAGTGGGCACGCCACCTATCTACACGCCATGGAACGCATCGTCGTGCCCGCGCTGGAGCGCTTCGAGCCGGAGTTGATCATCGTTGCTTGTGGTTATGACGCCAACGCCGTCGACCCGCTAGCGCGCATGTTGTTGCACAGCGAATCGTTCCGTCTGCTGACCCGCGCCCTGCGCCTGGCAGCCGATCGTTTATGTCAGGGCCGCCTGGTGCTGGTGCACGAAGGCGGCTACAGCGAAGCCTATGTACCGTTCTGCGGCTTGGCGACCCTGGAGGAATTGAGCGGCGTGCGCACAGCGGTGCTAGACCCGATGCTTGAGTTTGTGCAGTTGCAACAACCCGGTGCGGCGCTGCAGGGGTTTCAAGCGCAGTGGGTGGAGCGGTTGGCCGGAGGGATCATTGATTCACAGCAGGCGCGGATTGTCCCTGCTAACTGAATGGGTTGACCTTCATGGTCTCACCTGACCTCGGGTACGCACCGCGCGTTTTTCGTACTTGTCCGCATGTAACTCGGCCTGTTGCTTAAGTGCCATGCAGTACTGAAGTAAACAAAGATTGGCGTCCGGCGTCTCGGCCTCCGTGCTCAAACGCCTGGCCGCTGCGGCAGAAATGGGTTTTCCTCGTGGCATAAGCCAGCCTTTGATGACCGCCTTGCGGTCATTGACCAGCGTGGCGTGATTGAGCTTGAGCACTTCAATCGTTTGAACCGCCTCCGGTGAAAGCCCTTCAACCTTTCCGTCTCTTAAAAATCGAAAAAGCCGGCTCGCGTGGGGCGAAAGAGGCGATACAAAGGGGTTCCGAGCGGGGTCGTAGGCCTTTTTTTCCTCTGCTCCGTACTCACAGGCGACATTGGACTGACTAGGCGGATAGCATGCGACCATGTTGTCGTAAGCGATGCTTTGGTCCACATGCCTTGCCTGGGGCAGCACATGTTCGATATGGCAGCTAAAAATAGTGTCTTGGCCTTTGGCTCCGCATTCTTGCGCGGTAGGTAGCCGACGTAGCGTATAAGCGCAAAGATGAAACTGCTCACGCAATAACGACCTGCGCACAGGCTCTGCCGGAAAACTGCTACCACGGCCATAAAACAGATTTTGCGGTGTGTCTTTGTTTTCCCGACGCCACTCAATCAACTCGCGGGGCTCTGCCCCTTTCGTGATGGACCTCATGCTTCACTTTCTCCGGCCCATCTCAAGGAGTCGATACTCGCTTGTACTTCCAGGATGTCCGGAATGTCACCAACCTTATCTCTCAATTGCGAGAGACTGGCTTCGGCATGCTCCAGTTTGTCGTCATCCAGATAGCGACGTATTGCCTGGAGTTGATGGCCTACGTCGCGATTTTGCGCGACATCCCCCATCAACTCTTCGATCACTTCGCCGCTGCGTAACCCAAGCGAACGCTCTGGATGCCCGATAAACCGGCCATCCTTCAATAGCATGATTGCTTCAGCCGGCAGCTCACCCAGTATTTGTGGTGAATGGGTGGTGATGATGAACTGGCAATTGGGAAAGGTCTTTTCAAGGTTTGCAACAACGGTACGCTGCCAACCCGGATGGAGATGGAGGTCCAATTCGTCGATCAGGACGACACCCTTCCCTTGCAGTGGGTCAGCCACTTCGCGATTGAGTAATGTAAGCCTGCGCGCCAAATCGCCAACCATTGCCAATAGACATTTTTCACCGTCGGATAGCTGCAGAACATTGAATTCGAGATCGCCTTTGAGGACCGTCATTCTCAACGCTGGCTTACGACGAACGCGGACGTCCCGGAACCCAGTGAAGGTTTCGATAGCACGGCGTACAGCGGAGAGTTCTCTGTCTCGATAGCCAGGGGTATCCCGACTATTTTCATTTTCAAGATCTTCCTGATTGCGAAACCAGATGAAGAACCGCTTGAAGTCCGCGCCACCGTGGCCCAACGCATCGTCATACCCTTCAGCGATAGCGTTGACCAACTGTTCGCGAACGCGCAATGGTACGTCTAGTACGGCACGGTGCACGTCGTAATAAACTGCCAACGGCAATGTTATCCAATCATCAAATCCTGATTCGTAGTGCCGGATGCCGTATTCGAACTCGTCGGCTTTTACGTTCAAGGCCAATAAATCGCTACTACGATCTGCTGGATGTTTTCCTCCTTTCTTATTCAAGGCTATTGCCCAGCTCAAATCCTTTGTACCCGGCTGATTTTGCAAGTCCGTCGTTAACTCCAAACGGGTGTAATCTTCCCCTGCTCGAATATCATCTTTGGACAAAGTTCTGGATTTGGCAGCCTTGCCCACAACCCGCGATGTCAAGTTCGAAAGCGTTATCGCCAACGCATCCAGAATCGACGACTTGCCCACGCCGTTGATGCCCACCAAAGCGACAGTCTTCCTGCCTTCGAAATCGAGCTCCATCTTCTCGATGCCGCGGAAATTGACGAGGGTAAAACGCTTGATCTGAATGATCGGTTTCCAACATGCCCGGCCAGGTCAGCCGGTCTTCAGAGTAAGCACGGATGATAGTAATTATCGCCAAGTCTGTCACGGCGTTGACGGTCTTAATCTATCCGCGCTGAATAGCCAAACGCCACACCCGCGCAATGTCCGAGGCCCGCTCACGCAACAGGCGCGGCGCCTCGTGACAAGCCTGTTCCAGTGACATCGGACCCGATGGCAAAGCAAATGCTGCGTCCACACCCTGGGCATACATCTGCTCGTAGCCCTCGCCCAATGTCCCTGCGATGACCACCACCGGGACGCCCTGTCGCTGGGCAACGCGTGCCACGCCAAACGGGGTTTTGCCACGCAGGGTCTGGGCGTCGAAGCGGCCCTCGCCGGTAATCACCAGATCGGCACCACGCACCGCTTCATCCAGGCCAACCAGTTCAGCAACCACCTCGACCCCTGGGCGAAACTGGGCGGCGAGGAACGCTTTGGCAGCAAAGCCCAGGCCACCGGCGGCGCCGCTGCCTGGTTCGTCGCGCACATCCTTGGGCAGCACCTGGGCGCAATGGTCAGCGAAGTGCCCAAGGGCCGCGTCCAGTTGTGCCACCTGCTCGGGGCTCGCGCCTTTTTGCGGGCCGAAAATAGACGACGCTCCGTGAGGGCCGCACAAGGGATTGTTGACGTCGGCGGCGATTTCAAAACGCACCTGTGCCAGGCGCGGGTCCAGTTGTTCGAGGCTGATATGGGCCAGGCGCGCCAACGCCAACCCACCCGTCGGCAGTGGCTGGCGTTCGCTATCCAATAGCTGCACGCCAAGGGCCTGCATCGCCCCCGCGCCGCCATCGTTGGTAGCACTGCCACCAATCGCCAGGATGATGCGCTGCGCCCCGGCATCCAGCGCGGCGCGGATCAACTCGCCGGTGCCATAGGTGGTACTGGAACAAGCGTCGCGCTGCCCCGGCGCGACGAGTTGCAAACCACTGGCCTCGGCCATCTCGATCATCGCCGTATGGCTGTCGGCCAACCATCCCCAACGCGCTTCGACGCTGTCGCCCAGCGGGCCTCGGACTGTTTGCCGGCGCAATTGCCCCTTACATGCTGCGAGCACCGCATCCACCGTGCCTTCACCGCCATCGGCCATCGGGCATTGAAGCACGTGCGCATCCGGCCAGACCTCTGCCCAGCCCTCGGCAATCGCCAGGGCGACACCTGCGGCACTCAGGCTGTCTTTGAACGAGTCGGGGGCGATCACGATTTTCATGGGCTTTCTCCGGTTTTTATAACGCCCATGCTGCCAGTTGGCTGGGGCAATGACGCGGGGCCGATGCACAAGTGTGGAGGAGGTTTATTGTTCATTCCGACAAGGAGTGAGGCAACAGTTGCACACCCAGGTACAAGGCCAGCATGCCGTCGAGCGTCAGCGGATCCACGCCGCTGAGTTCAGCTATGCGCTCCATGCGGTAACGCAGGCTGTTGCGGTGGATACCAAGGGCGTCTGCGCACGCCTGGCTTTGCCCATCGTGTTCGCACCAACTGCGCAACGTGGCAAGCAGTTGCCCGTTGCTGTCCTTGGCCAACACTTTGCGCAACGGATTGAGCAGTTCGTCCAGGGCGTCGTCGTTGCGATGACGCCACAGCATCACCGGCAGGCGATAACGGTTGAGGGTCAACAGGCGTGATTGCGGCAGGATATCGCGGCCATAAGCAAGCAGATCACCCACCCGCCGATAGCAGCGGCGCAGTCCCGCCAAGCCCTCCGCTTGCCCGCCGATGGCCACGCGCAGGACGTTCCAACCCAGGCCGTCGAGCTTTTCCAGCAAGCGGGGATTATCGACCTGCACCGCAGCAGGTCGGCACCACAGCAAGGAAAACTGCGCAGAGCTGACGCACCAACTGTCCGGGTAGCGGCTGGCGAGCCAGGCGCTCAGGGCCTCCGCCGTTTGGCCCGGGCCCAGTTCAAACAGGTACGGCGTGCGCGCCAGTTGTGGCTTGAGCCCCAGTTGCTGGGCTTCGTCCACCAGGCGCGGGGAGTCGCCGCTGTCGGCCAACAGCAGGGCCAGCAGATCATCGCAACGCTGGCGCCGCCATTGTTGTTCGGCTTGCTGGTGGCGTTGGCTGACCAGCATTTCAGCGGTCATGCGCACCAGTTCGGCATAGGTGCGTAACCCATCCGGCTCGCCGGTGATACCCAGCACGCCAATCAGGCGCTGATCATGCAGCAGCGGCAGGTTGATGCCTGGTTGCACACCCTTGAGATGCTTGGCGGTCTGCCCGTCGATTTCCACCACCCGCCCATTGGCCAACACTAGCTGGGCACCTTCATGGCGGGTATTGATACGCTCCGGCTCGCCGCTGCCCAGGATCAAGCCCTGGCTGTCCATGACATTGACGTTATGGGGCAGGATTGCCATGGTGCGTTCGACAATCTCCTGCGCCAGGGCATGATCCAGCTCGAACATGGGGCTAATTTCCTGAAAAAGGTTGTTCACCAGCACAGCGCAAAGATGGCTTGACTGTGCGCCGGCACAAAGACAGTTGCCCATCACGTCACCGAGACTGTCAGGGCGGTCAACGTTACCCTCGCACCGCGAAAAATCATAATAAAGAGAGAATCCCATGTCACAGAGCGCCACTGCCGCACTGGCCAGCGATGACGATAAAAACGCCATCTACAAGCGCATTACCCTGCGCCTGATCCCCTTCATTTTTATCTGCTATTTGTTCAATTACCTCGACCGGGTAAACGTTGGCTTTGCCAAGCTGCAGATGCTCGACGCGTTGAAATTCAGTGAAACCGTATACGGCCTGGGAGCCGGGATTTTCTTTATCGGCTACGTGCTATGCGGCGTGCCGAGCAACCTGGCGCTGACCCGCTTTGGCCCGCGGCGCTGGATCGCGTTGATGATGATCGTGTGGGGTACGCTTTCCACATGCCTGCTGTTTGTGACCACGCCCACGCATTTCTACACCCTGCGCCTGTTTACCGGTGCCGCTGAAGCCGGCTTCTTCCCCGGCGTGGTGTTGTATCTTTCACAGTGGTTTCCGACCTTCCGCCGTGGGCGAATCATGGCACTGTTCATGTCGGCGATCCCGGTGTCCGGTTTGCTCGGCAGCCCGTTTTCCGGCTGGATTCTCAATCACTTTGCCGCAGGCCAAGGCGGCTTGGCGGGCTGGCAGTGGATGTTCCTGCTGCAAGGCATCCCGACCGTGATCCTCGGCGCCCTCGCCTACTTCCTGCTCAGTGACAGTTTCGCCAACGCCAAGTGGCTCAAGCCCCATGAGCGTGCGGTACTGGAAGCGGACCAGGCCACAGACCTGGCTAACAAGCCGAAAACCACCAGCGACTCCCTGGCCGAAGTGTTCAAGAACCCGGCGATCTGGGCATTCGGCCTGATCTACTTCTGCATCCAGAGTGGTGTGTATGCGATCAACTTCTGGCTGCCGTCGATCATCAAGAACATGGGCTTCAGCGACAACCTGGTGATTGGCTGGCTCAGCGCGATTCCGTATCTATTGGCGGCGGTGTTCATGTTGCTGGTGGGCCGCTCCGCCGACCTGCGCAAGGAGCGACGCTGGCATTTGGTGGTGCCGATGTTGATGGGCGCCATCGGCCTGGTGATCGCCGTTAACTTCGCCACTACGCCCGCTATCGCCATTCTCGGCCTGACCATCGCCACCATGGGCGCCCTGACCGGCCTGCCGATGTTCTGGCCGGTGCCCACCACCATGCTCAGCGCGGGTGCGGCGGCGGGTGGCTTGGCGTTGATCAACTCCATGGGGCAGATGGCGGGTTTTCTCAGCCCGTATATCGTGGGCTTTGTGAAGGATGCCACTGGGTCTACGGATGTGGCGTTGTACCTGCTGGCGGCGGTGATTGTGGGCGGCAGTGTTCTGGCATTGCGGATGACGCGCACGCTCAAGGCCTGACGCCTTCAACGTGGGAGGGGTCTGCTCCCTCCCACTTGGGTCATGTATTTACAACAGGCCGCCACCGTCGATATCAACCACCGCACCGGTCATAAAGCCATTTTCCATGGCCAGTACATACCCCGCCGCCACTTCTTCAGCCTGCCCTACCCGCCCAACCGGCAACCCTTGGCCCGCCTTGGCAAACATTGCCAAACGTTGCTCTTGGCCAAGCCCTGCATAGGCCGGTGTGTCTATCACCCCTGGGCTGATCACATTGACTCGACGCGGCGCCAGTTCTTTGGCCAGTTGTTTGCCCAAGGCCTCGGTTGCAGCGTTAATGCCCGTCTTGATGAACTGCCCTGCCGCCAACTTGCGCCCCAACTGGCCCGAGGTCAGGGTGATGCTGCCCTGTTCGTGCAAAAAGGGCAGCGCGTGTTGAATGGCGCGCAGTGCGCCCCAGAGCTTCACATCGAAGTTGTCCTGGGCTTCATCCAGGTCTGTTTCAATCAAAGGCTTGGCCCGCACCGAAGGCCCCGAGGTGTAGACCAGATGGTCAAAGCGCCCCACGGTTTCGAACAGTTGCTTTAACGAGGCGCTGTCGGTGACGTCCACCGGCTCGCTGCGCAGCCCGCTGTCGGAACCTGGCGCCAAGCGACGCCCGGCCACGATCACATGCGCGCCTCGCGCCAAGGCTGCCTGGGCCACTGCCGCGCCGATACCGCTGCTGCCGCCGATGACGATGATGGTTTTACCGCTCAGAGAAGAGGTCATGAGAAAACTACCTGGGTCAGAAAGTGAGCGCTCATCTTCCCAGCTTGGTAATCGATGAAAAATCCGGGTAAAACGACAAGATCTTTAAAGGATTTTTATCAATGAGCTCCATTCTCGACCTTGAAGTCTTCGTGCGCAGCGCCGACACCGGCAGCCTGACGGCCGCCGCCCGTGGCCTTGGCCTCACGCCGGCGGCGGCCAGCATTGCCCTCAAGCGCCTTGAAACCCGCCTCGGCATCCGCCTGCTCGCCCGCTCCACCCGCAGCATGCGCCTGACCGAAGAAGGCCGGCGTTACCTGGACAGTGTGCGGGTGGCACTGGAGGCGCTGTCGGACGGCGAGCACGCCATCAAGCAACAGGGCCAGAGTCTCAGTGGTTTATTGCAGTTGGCCGCGCCCTCGGACTTTGGTCGCAATGTGCTGCTGGGCTGGCTGGATGAGTTCAAGCTGGAGCACCCCACCATCCGTCTGCAACTGTTGCTCAACGACAGCAATGCCGACTTGTTTCGCGACACGGTCGACATCGCCTTGCGCTTTGGCGTGCCTAGAGACTCCAGCCTGGTGGCCCTGCCGGTGGTACCCGATCACCATCGCATTGCCTGCGCCAGCCCCGACTACCTGGCGCGCCACGGTACTCCGCATACGCCCGAAGATTTGGCCCACCACAACACGCTGCGCTATATGCGCCGGGGCCAGGCCAATAGCACCTGGTATTTCCGCCAGGGGGCGTTGCTTCAAGAAGTCGAGGTGAGCGGTGACTACCTCAGCGATGACGGCGAGATTGTCCGCCGCTGGGCGTTGGCGGGGCATGGCATTGCCTATAAGGCCAACCTGGATGTTGCCCGTGATATCCAGGGTGGGCGGTTGGTACCCTTGCTACCCGACTGGCAAGGCGAACCCGCGCCGTTCAACCTGATGTGCCCGCACCGCCTGCAAGTGTCGGAACGCGTGAAAGTGCTGCACCGTTTTTTACAGGCGCGCTGCCTGACTTTGCTACGCACATGAAGAAATGCCCCCAGGGCTTGTTCCAGAGCGCTCGGGTCTGGTATTGCATCACTTACATTTGCGTGAGGAGCTTTGCATGAATTACCGCACATTGGGCCAGTCCGGGTTGAAGGTCAGCGCACTCACCCTCGGCACCATGATGTTTGGCGAACAGACCAGCACCGAAGATTCGCTGCGCATCATCGACAAGGCCTGGGACCAGGGCATCAATTTCATCGACACGGCCGACCTGTATACAGGCGGGCGCTCCGAAGAAATCGTCGGTGAGGCGATCGCGCGCAACCGCCAGGATTGGGTGGTGGCCTCCAAGGTCGGCTTCGGCCCTACCGATGGCGTGCCCAACCGCAGCGGTTTGAGCCGCAAGCGTCTGTTCAACGCGCTGGACGCCAGCCTGGCACGCCTGGATACCGACTACCTGGACATCTACTACCTGCACCGCGAAGACCACGACACGCCGTTGGAGGTCACCGTGTCCGCCATGGGTGACCTGATCCGCCAGGGCAAGGTCCGCTATTGGGGCCTGTCCAATTACCGCGGTTGGCGCATCGCTGAAGTGATTCACGTGGCTGAACGCCTGGGCGTCGACAAACCCATCATCAGCCAGCCGTTGTACAACATCGTCAATCGCCAGGCCGAGGTCGAGCAGATCACCGCTGCAGCGGCGTACGGCCTGGGAGTGGTGCCGTACAGTCCACTGGCCCGAGGGGTCCTCAGCGGCAAGTACGCACCGGATGTCACGCCCGAGCCCGGCAGCCGTGCCGCGCGCCAGGATAAACGCATCCTGGAAACCGAGTGGCGAATTGAATCACTGCGCATTGCCCAGCAGATCCAGCAATACACCCAAGGGCGTGGCGTGGGGATCGTCGAGTTCGCAATCGCCTGGGTGCTGAACAATGCGGCGGTAAGCTCAGCGATTGTCGGGCCACGGACCGAGGCGCAGTGGGACGCCTACACCGGGGCGCTGGCGGTGAAGATCAGCGCTGAAGACGAGGCGTTCATTGATTCGTTGGTCACGCCGGGGCATTCGTCCTCGCCGGGGTTCAACGATGTCGGGCATTTTGTATCCGGTCGATTGGCACGCCTGTAGACTACCCGCGCAATAATTGGCTTTCGCGAGGACAACGTGTCTAAAGGTGTGGTGTTATCGGTCTTGGCTTCGGTGTTGTTTGCCGTGATGTATTACTTCACATCACTACTAACGCCCTTGAGTGGCCTGGAGATTTTCGGCTGGCGCATGTTGCTCACCGTGCCCTGCATGACGGTGTTCATGCTCGTCAGCGGCGAGTGGCGCCGGGTCTGGGAACTGCTGCGCATGCTCGCGGCCGAGCCACGGCTGATCGGGGGCATACTGGTGTCGTCGGCCTTGCTTGGCGTGCAGCTGTGGTTGTTCATGTGGGCACCGCTCAACGGGCGCAGCCTGGATGTGTCGGTCGGTTACTTCCTGCTGCCGCTGACCATGGTGCTCACCGGGCGCCTGGTGTGGGGCGAACAGCTTTCCTACCTGCAAAAGATCGCGGTGTTTTTTGCCGGGCTCGGGGTACTCAACGAGTTATACCAGGCAGGTGGGTTCTCCTGGGCGACGCTGGTGGTGATCATCGGTTACCCGCTGTACTTTATCGTGCGTAAATACCTCAAGACCGACCACCTGGGCGGCCTGTGGCTGGACATGGCGCTGATGCTGCCGGTGGCATGGTGGTTTGTGCAAAGCGGCGAACAGGGCTTTGCAGTGATGGATGCCCACCCCAATCTGTATGCGCTGATCCCGATACTGGGTCTGATCAGCGCTTCGGCGTTGGTGAGCTATATCATCGCCAGCCGGCTGCTTGCGTTCAGCCTGTTCGGGCTGCTCAGTTATGTCGAGCCAGTGCTGTTGCTGGTGGTGGCGCTGCTGCTGGGTGAAGGGATCAAGGCAGGCCAATGGCTGACCTACATCCCGATCTGGATCGCGGTCATGGTGCTGGTGTTCGAAGGGTTCAAGCATCTGGTGCGGCAGCGTAGGGTTTGACCGACGAACAGTCGACAAACTGCAACTGTGCTTGATGATGTTGAGTAGCCCCATCATCATCCAAGGTGGTGAACTGTAATTGCGGGCCGGATAGGTCGCCGCTAGGCAACTCAGGTAACGCAACCCGTGCAGTAGCATAAGGTGCAACCATCGGCGGATCTTCGCTGTGATGCTCCACACCACCGAGTGTCAGAACCACACCAGACAAGGTCACGTGATACGCCGTGGGGTTAAGCACCTCCAACCCCGCGGCGTCCCCTCGGCTTAGGCACCATTGAAGCGCATGAACCACGTCCTGCACCTGTCCCGGCAATTCGGCGGGCCGGAGGAAAAGCTTGATCCGCGTACGAAAGGCAAATTGCAGGGCGTTGGTTTCATCGGATGCCTCAACGCTCGGTCTGATTGCCAGTACGTTCAGCCAGTACACCGACTCCCGGTCGGCCACCTGTTTTGGCGTTTGATCATGCATGATCCGCAAGGCGCGCCCGGTACCCGCGTTCATACGGGCGATGGGTGGCGTAATCGTGAACGGCACATCACTGTTCTCGGGTGCCGCCATCGCATCGCCATCATCGATCCACGCTTGCACTAGGCGCGGACCGTCAGCCTCATTGTGCAGATTGACCACCACCGTGCGCGCGGTAACCGGGTAGATGACACGCGTGCGGTCAATCACGATTTCGCCTTGCACGGCGATTGCCTGCAAGCTCATCAGCACGCCCAGGCCCCCGCGCCAAAGCGCGCTGCTCATCGGTAGCTCATTGTGAATGACGCCAACCCGTTCGCGCTGCCGGGACGGATCGAGGACGCGGTCTGGATATAACGTGCGGTCAAAGGGATCTGGACAGTCGCATTGCCAGTACTGCCGACCAGCCACTGATTCGGGTTCCCAATCGTCGTGGAGTCAGCCCCATAGCGCACCAGCGTGTTCCCCCGTAGTAATTGCAGAGCAACGCCACTGGCCACAGAGGTACGGGTCAAGGACAGCACGTCGCTGCGATTAGCCGGCACGGTCTGGTCTGTCACCGTCACAAATACGTCACGCGTTGCCCCGCCGATGCCACCCGCACATGACAGTGTGATATTGCGGGTCACGCTGCCGGCGAAGCTGCCCACGCCGCGAAAATCACGAGCAGCCACGGCCGGCATAGGCATGGCGACCGAAGGTGTTGAGACCCTGCAGGTGGGTTTTCGTGGCGCATTGATGGTGACGTTGGAGAAGTTCACTGCGTAATAGCCAGCGCCGGTGATGGGCGTGCCGGTGATCGTATACCTTGCAATGTTTCTGGCGGTGATCGTGCCACCCGTTATGGCGCCTGTGGCGACAAAATAAATTCGGGTATCAAGCCCAAGGACGATGGGCCTTGCTCTGGCATCTCCAACAATGAGTGTGACACCTGCCGTGTTGATGGCCATGAACGGCCGGTTCGGGTCCCTCGCCATCAGGGCAAACCCCACCCCAGGCACATTGGTGGCATACACTGGCATTGAAAGCCCGCTAGCGAAAAATGTCCGGCCCGTCGGCGTGCTATTGACCAGTGCCAGCCTGGCCTGTGCCCCTAAAGCAATTCGTGTGGTACACCGAAGCGCGGACGATGGAGGACTGTCGAAGCGATAGCCATTGGCGGACCCGACCACCTGCCCGATTTGCTGCCCGGCCGCAACCGTGATCGGGGGAATGGAAATATTTACCGCCGGGCCGGGGGCACAGGTGATCGCTTGAGCTTCCAGCGCCACCATCCATCCTCCCAGCACCACGCTGGCAAGTGAAAACCTAGTCATGAAAACAACACCTCTGTCATATCGAATAAGTCATGCGCCGCAACAGTCATCCATCGGCACTCACTCATAGCTGCCCCGCAACCTGGCGCCCTTGGCTTGCCACGCACACCCCCTGAAGGTAATCGGTAGTGGCCTGTCGTTGGCCCTCGGTGATCGGCGGCATGTGGTAGTAGATATCGCACTGCTCGGCGATTTTGCTGCCCCACTTGACGGTCAGACGACCTTCCTGCGGGATGTCTCGGACGAAGGCTTTACTGGCCTGCCCCACCACGCCTACCTCACGCCCTTGCGCATCAAATACCTGTGCTGCAAATGGCAGCGGGCTGCCATTCTCGTGGACGCCCTTGACCAGTACCGCCCGACCACTGAGCGTGTCGAACTTGACCAGCGATACTGCGCCCGAGGTCGGTACGACGTTGCGCGTCGACTCCTGGAGCTCTACATCCATCGACATGCCTTCTGGATCGATTTCCACCGTATTATTCTGGAACGCCGTCAGATTGGGCACGACAGCGAACCCGCTGCTGTTGACCCGTGCACCGCTGCTCCCCCCGAGCCTGGCCCCTTCTGCACCTGGCACATGCACCAGCGCCGAGGCTTCGCCGAGGCTTTGCGAGAACGCGATACCTTCGGCATGAACGACCACCCCACCATCGGCGCCAAACGAAAGCTGCGAGCTATCGCGGCTCTGGCTATATCCGGCACGCAGTTGGGTGGCATCCGTGCGATAGCCGGCATAGGTGTTGAACTGGCCGGAGTGCGTGCTTTCACTGGTTGCGCGGCTGGCTGAAACACCGTAGTTGAGCGCGGTGTCCTCGCCCAGGAACCCGTTGATGCCCACCTGCTGCTGGCTGCCCCGTGTATCACCGGTATCCCGGGAGAACGAAGTATTGATCGTCGGCGCTCGCGATTCGCCCCCCAGCGGCATCGACAGTGTGAGCATGTAGCGGTTATCGATACGCCCGGGTTGGCCGATACGCCCGAAAAACACATCGTCGCTGAGCTCGCTTTGGGTCAGTTGTCGCGTGTCCTGGACCCTGGAACGCTGTGCCGACAGGTTCCAGTTGACCTTGTTCCAGGTCGAGCCATAGCTGGCGGTGAATGAAACCTGGCGCCCTTCCTGTCCTCCCCAATAGTCGACGGAGCTGCCGTACAAGCTCAAGGTGCCGATACCCAACTGCTGGCTGACTGTCATGTCGAGCCGGCTTTTTTGCCGGGCATAGCTGTTGATGTCACCTGCCCGGCTCGCGATTTCGCGCACATTCAGTGCATCCTGCAGGTTCAGGTAACCCTCGGTGGAGAACCGGTACGCACCCAGCGCAAAATGCGTACCCGAGGCCGGCAGGCTTTTGTTGTAACCCAGCCCCAGGCTTTGCCCGGACTGGCGCCCATGATCGGGCACCTCGGTATGGGAGGTGGCAGTGTCCAGAGAGAACGCACCGAAGGACGTATTCAACGCGATACCGAGCTTTCCCTGTTCATAGCCTTTGGAAACACTGCCGCCACCGTAGACCGTCAGATCATCGGTCAAGCCGTGCTGCAAAGTGCCTTGAAAGACGTTGGCGCCCTTCGCATCAACGCCCTTTTGCTGCACCTTACCCAAGGTGGCGCTATACTTTGTCGCGTCGGCGCGCAATAACTGCGGGGCCACCGAGTACGGCACGACGAAGGTGTTCCGACGCCCGTCGACTTCGGTCACGCTGACGATCAAATCACCACCGTAGCCGGTGGCATGTAGGTCACTGATAACAAAGGGGCCGGGCGGTACCGTGGTCTCATAAATGGTGTAGCCGTTCTGGCTGACCGTGACCGTTGCATTACTGTCGGCCGTCCCCCGAACCTGCGGTGCGTAACCTTGCTGCGTCTGCGGGCGCATCCGGTCGTCGGTGGCCAGAGTGACGCCCCGCACGCGCACCCCGTCGACAATCTGTCCGTTGCTGAAGGTGTCTCCGAGGGTCAGTTGTGACTGCCAGGGGATGATGCTGCGCTGTACATAAGTGGACGTGTTCTGATAAGTCTCGAAGCCAGTGCGGTTGCCCCAGGCCTGGGCGCCCTGATGTCGCAAGCGCCATGCACCCAGGTTGATACCGGCATTGAGGCCCAGGTAAGTACGACCGTCACCTTCACCTGCGGTGACCGTATTGGTACTGAAGTTGTAATTGAGCAGCCCGGCGGCAATGCCCTCATCCAACAACTCGGGGTCAATGTAGCCGCGCATGGAACGCTTCATGTAGGCCTGCGGCACGCTCGCCGCCAACTCGAGTGCACCCGGATCGAACGTACTGGATGCCATCGGAATCCACTGCCCCAGGTCGCCGCAGTACTGGCCGGCGGCGGCAGGGTTCGAGAGTTCGCGCCCATGGGCATCGGTATCGACTTTATCCATCGCGATGCCGATTTTTTCCAATACTTCACGACTCAAGCACGGCTGCGCCCCGGTCTTTGCATGGGCCGCAACAAACTCCACCTCCCTGCGCCCCAGGGTCTGGCCGTTGACTACGATATCTACGCGGTATATGCCAGGGCTCATCTGGTTGCTGGTATTGAACCGTGACGTGTCAACCGACGACGCCAGGCCACTGGAGAATGCGTTCAGATCAAAGCTCAACTCAGACGCAAGCGCGACATCGCTTGCGATCACGGCCGCACTCATCAAACTGCCCAGCATTATCGTGCGATGCTGGAATGGCAAAATCGGGGCGCAGCGATGCACCCGTACTTGGATGTGACTAGGCATAGTTATGACTTCAGTGGACGCTGAGAAATGTACGTTTGCTTGCCATCAGCAACGTTTCGGGGCCGCGTTCAGCGGTGCAATACAGCAGGCTGCGTGGATGAAAAGCCGCCGAAATCGTTGATATAAGTGAAATCCACCCGCGCATCGGCGGGTATTACCTTCGCGGCTTTCGGCACCGGCACCTTCAACGTGCCTCCTGGTTCCACCATGCCCTCCGTCAGGGACAGTTTTTCCGCTTCGGGACCAGAGCCCATGAGCAGGACAATGTCGTTGAAGGTGACGTGATACGCCGAGGGGTTATGCACCCGTATCACGCTGCCTTGGGCGCCCCGTTCCACGGACCAGCGCAACAGCCCAGGCGCCTCCTCGGGTGTTCCAGATAGCTGCGCCGGACGGAAAAACACTTTGGTGCGGATACGAAACGCGAACTTGAAGTGATTCCGCTGGCTGTCTTCAAGCGTGGGGTCAAACTCACTGGTAGCGCCAGGCACTTCAAGTACGTTCAACCAGAACAGCGACTCTCTATCCGTCGGCAGCGGTGCCTTGGTGTAGGACAGGCGCATGGACTGACTTTTGCCGGCGTCCAGGCGAAATACAGGAGGAGACAGCACGAAAGGCACATCGCTCAATGTCGGCGCTTCCTGCGCGTCACCCGCGTCCAGCCACGCCTGCACCAGGCGGGGCGCGTGTTTGTCATCATTGGTTACTCGCACGGTGACCTCACGTCGCTGCTCGGGGTAAATCTGTCGCGTACCGTCGATAACCACTCCCGCGTGCACCGTGTGCGATGCCATCCCCAAAGCCAGGCTCAGCGCGACCGGCACCACACGACGACTCAAGATCATCAGTAAATCCTGCATCAGGTAATCCTTGAAAACGGTTGTCCTGCGCCCGACCACTGGGTCGAGCGAGGATCTCAGGCAATAAACGCAGTGGTCATCAGCCTGGCTGCATCAAGGAAAGGTGACCGAGTACTGCACGCTGCTGGTGACATTGCCCGCGCCTGCCGCTCCGCCGTTGGCGATGTAGCGTGCGTAAAACGGCAAGGTCGCCAGACCACTGGTAACGGTGGCAACGGTCGAGTTATTACCTGTGCGCAAGTCCATTGGCGTGTTGGAAGCCCCATCGAGAATTTGTACCTCCACCCGGGAGGCGGGTGTCGCCGTTGCCGTGTTACGCAGGTTGCCGGTTGCCGGGTTGATGCCAGGGCTGGTCGGTTCATAACGTACGGCGACCTTGGTACCGTCCGGGCACCCGCCCGAGCCGCCCACATACACAAAGTAGCGCTTGGCGCCTGCCGTATCGCCTGCTGCCTTGAGAGCCGAGGTTTGTACGCGGTCAAGCACTACCGGAAAGTTAGCGCCTGAGCCTGGCGAGGCCCCGGTACCGCCGCTGATGGTGCAGGTGGTGCCACTGACCGAGCCGGTGATCGTGATGGTACCGTCTGCCGCATGCGCGGAGCTGGCAGCGAAGCCGCACAAAGCGAGCACTGCAGCCGCCAGAGTTTGTTTTGTCATAATCAGTCTTTCCTCACAATTGGGGTTCGCGAAACGCAAGGTTGCGACACAGGAGAAGATCAGCTCTTGCGTCACTCCTGAGTGGAAGCCATGTCGACTCCGTTCCCCCTGCCCCGAGGATTTGTCTGTTACAAGATCGGTCGGGCCTGTTTGGCAGGCAAAAAAAGGCTCCGTACCTTTCGATACGGAGCCTGTGCGTGAAGCGCCGGAACAGCCTGCCCGGCCTCACATGGATCAGTCGGCGGTCAAGACCCCACGACGCACCTGGTCGCGCTCGATCGACTCGAACAGTGCCTTGAAGTTGCCCTCGCCAAACCCATCGTCGCCTTTGCGCTGGATGAATTCGAAGAACACCGGGCCCATCAGGGTTTCCGAGAAGATCTGCAACAGAAGACGCTTGTCACCGGCAATCGACGAGCCGTCCAGCAGGATGCCGCGCGATTGCAACTGGTCCACTGGTTCACCGTGGTTCGGCAGGCGGCCTTCGAGCATTTCGTAATACGTGTCTGGCGGCGCCGTCATGAAGCGCATGCCGATCTTCTTCAGTGCATCCCAGGTCTTGACCAGGTCGTCAGTGAGGAACGCGACGTGCTGGATACCCTCACCGTTGAACTGCATCAGGAACTCTTCGATCTGCCCGGCACCCTTGGACGACTCCTCGTTCAGCGGGATACGGATCTTGCCGTCCGGCGCGCTCATGGCCTTGGAGGTCAGACCGGTGTACTCGCCCTTGATATCGAAATAACGCGCTTCGCGGAAGTTGAACAGCTTCTCGTAGAAGTTGGCCCAATAGATCATGCGCCCGCGATAGACGTTGTGGGTCAGGTGGTCGATGACCTTCAGGCCAGCGCCTACCGGGTTGCGATCAACACCTTCGAGATAGACGAAGTCGATGTCGTAGATCGAGTTGCCTTCGCCGAACCGGTCGATCAGGTACAACGGCGAACCGCCAATGCCTTTGATCGCCGGCAGGTTCAGCTCCATCGGGCCGGTGTCGATGTGGATCGGCTGGGCGCCCAGCTCCAGGGCACGTTTGTAGGCCTGTTGCGAGTCCTTGACGCGGAACGCCATGCCGCACACCGACGGGCCATGCTCGGCCGCGAAGTAAGAAGCGAGGCTGTCGGGTTCGTTGTTGAGGATCAGGTTGATCTCGCCCTGGCGATACAGGTGCACGTTCTTGGAACGGTGGGTCGCCACTTTGGTGAAACCCATGATCTCGAAGATCGGCTCCAGGGTGCCTGGGGTGGGCGATGCAAATTCGATGAATTCAAAGCCCATCAGGCCCATTGGGTTGTCGAGTTGGTCGGTCATGTTCGGTGCCTCATCATTCTTGTGGGTAGCAATTGTTTAGCTGCAAGCAAGGATGAGGCTGGAGGGTGGCGCACAAGAAAGGCCTCGCACGCTGCGGGCGAGGAAGTCACCAAAGATGAGGGGGGAGCCAAGTAGCTTCATGGTGTCATCAGTCTCTGACGGCCGAGGCTTGCGTGAGCGCAAGTCCATATTCTTGTATGCGTAAACTGATTCTACACAGCGTAACCAGGTTTGTCCGTACTCTTATCAAATCCCCATTGCCCTGCCCCGCGCAAGGGGTTTGTTGCACAGGTAGATGCCCAACAGGATGACCGCGCCACCCGCCAGCATCGGCACCGATTACGCAGCCCAGGATCAACAGGTCACCGACCCAAGCGTTGCGGGCCCCCTGCATGAGGTTGGGATTGCGGCTCACGATCACCATAGCCGCCCCCAGCAGGCACAGCCCGATACCCAGCCACTTGGCCCGGCCCAGGCGCTCCTTGAACAACAACCAGGACGCCAGGCCGATCACTGCCGGGTTCAATGCCACGATCAAGGACGCCCGCGACGCATTGATGTAGTGAAGGCCATAGAAAAAACACAGGTTGTAGAAAAAGATGCCGCATAGGCCCAGCAGTACCAGCCGCGCCATTTGCCCTGTAGTTGGGCGCGCCAGTGGGATGCGCGCGCAGGCCAGGAACAGCAGCAACGCGAGGCTGGCCAGGATAAACCGCAGGCAGGCCTCTCCCGCAACCCTGGCGTTTATCGCACTGGCGCAAACGCTCTACCCTGATTCCGGGGCTCACCGGTAACTCAGGGTAAACGAGGCCAGGCCGTTGGCGGTCCCAGGCTTGATGGTCGACGCGGTTTGAACGTAACGGGCGGTCAAGGGAATCGTCAGGGCGCCGTTGCCCGTGTTTGCGACCTGCCATTGGTTCGGGTTGCCCACGCCGGAGGAATCGGGCCCATAGCTTACCAACCGATCGCCACTGAGCAATTGCAGGGCGACGCCGCGGGCGTGCGAGTTGCGGGTCAAGGACAACTGGTTACTGCGGTTGCCGGGTTCCGTCTGGTCAGTCACGGTGATCCATACATCCAGGATGCCGCCGGTGCCGCCGGCACAGTCCAGGGTTATGTTGCGACTAACGCTGCCGGCGCTGCTGCCGACTCCCTTGAAATCACGGCTGGGCACCTGCCCCAGCGGCATTGCAAGCGACGGCGTGGTCACCCGGCAAGTTGGCTTTTGCGGCGGCAATATCACCGTATCGGCAAAGTTGACCGAGGCAGCGCCGGGGCTTTCGATATTGACATTGGTCAGCATATACCTGGCGACTGTGTTTCCAGGGATGGTGCCCGAGGTGATCGGGCCCGTTGCCACCAGATACACGCGCCCTTGCAGGCCCCAGCCATTGGGTTTGTTGTGCTTGGTGTCCAACAGCGTGACGCCGGTGTGGGTGATGACCTTCAAATGCTGGGACGGATCCCCGGCCATCATGACGAACCCGACGCCAGGGTAGCTGGTCGCATAGACGGGCAACGTCAGCCCATTTGCGTTGAACGTCATGCCGGTTGCCGGCGAATTGACCACGCTGAGGTTGGCCGACACCGGCTGCGACAATGGCCAGTCGGTGTAGCGGCACCGCATGACAAAGCCATTGCCGGCGAAGTCATAGCCACTTGGGTAGCCAATCGCCTCGCCCACCTGCAGGTTGTTAGGCAGGGTGATGGGCGGGACGAACAGCGTCACCGGGGCTTGGGGGGTACAGACGCCTGCATTGAAATGCGCCTGTGCGTCCATCGCGACTGCGCAAATACTCAAGCACACGCCAATCTGTAAAAACCTGAACATAAATTGCCGGACACCGTTCATATCGCCAAATCCTTCGTGTGCCCCAAAGACACTGTGTGCGTACGCGTCATGCCATGGTCATCCAGGGTGGTAAATCGCAGCGCGACCGTACCCTGCCCCCACGGCGCCCTGCCCTCCAGCACGATGCGGGCAACCGAACGCGGCAACAGCATCGGCGGGGCCTCACTGTGGTACTCGACGCCATCGACGGTCAGCAATACGCTGGAAAGCGTCACATGAAAGGCACTGGGATTGCGCACCTGCAGGACCGGGCCGTCGCCCGCCAGGCGCCACTGCAACGTATCCACCGCCTGCTGCGCTTTGCCTGGCAACGCGTCCGGGCGCAGGAAGAGCTTGATCCGTGTGCGAAAGGCAAATTGCAGCTGGTTGCCGGTGTCGACAGACGGGCGGATCCCTAGCACATTCAGCCAGTACACCAACTCCTGAGGCACGGCCATGGCCTTGTCTTGGGTCGCGTGGTACATCACCCGCAATGCGCGGTGCTTGCCGGCATCCAGGCGCAGGATCGGCGGGGTCACCGTAAAGGGCACATCACTGGACTCAGGCGCGACCTGCGGGTCGCCCGCATCGATCCACACCTGGGCCAATCGCGGGCCGTCGGCCTCATTGTGCAGGTTGACCGTTACCCCAGCGGCGCTGGCCGGGTAAATGATGCGCGTGCGGTCAATGACGATTTCCCCATGGGCCAATACTGTCTGCACCGCCAGGGCCAGGCCAAGCAGCGCGCGGAGCAATCGATGAGTCATCAACTGCGCTCCTCGTCCGCATCACCATGGTCGGCACATTGACTGACCAACTGGTCCGCGCTTTCCTGGCGTTGCTCGGGCCTGCGCGGCGGCAAACGGTAATGGATGAAGCACTGGTCAGCCGCCCCTGCATTCCAGCGCACCGTCAACCGCCCCTGGTCGGCAACCCCGCGCACAAAAGCCTTGCCAGCCTGGCCGATCACGCCGATTTCGACGCCGCGCTCGTCAAACACTTGCGCGGCAAATGGCAACGGCTTGCCACCCAGATGAGTGGCCTTGATCACCACGGCACGGCCACTGACGGTCTCGAACCTGACCAGTGAGACGGCTCCCAGCGTCGGCACCACGGCGTGACTCGATTCCTTGAGTTCGACATCCATGGGCATGCCCTCGGGATCGATATCTACTTCATTGCGCTGATAAGCCCTGAGGGCTGGCAGCACCGCATAACCCTGCTTATCGATACGCGCCCCGCTGCTGCCGAGCCGGGCACCTTGTGCATCCGGCGCATACACCAGTGCCGAGGCTTCACCGAGGTTTTGCGCGAAGGTCACGCCACCCTCGTGGGCTATCAGCCCGCCATCGGCACTCATGGATAGTTGCGAACTGTCGCGGGCCTGGGCATAGCCGGCCCGCAGGCTTGCAGCCCGGCTGCGGTAGCCCGCGTAGGCATTGAAGCTGGAGCCTTGCTGGTGGCCCGTGCCACGGCTGCCGGTCAGCCCGTAGCTGGCTTCACCGCTGTCACCCAGCAAACCATTGATTCCCACCTGATGCTGGCTGCCGCGTGAATCGCCAGCATCGTGCGACAGGCTGCTGCTCAGGGTTGGCGCACGCGTTCCTGCGCCCAATGGCATGGACAGTGTCAGCACCAGGTGATTATCCACGCGCCCGGCTTGCGCCGACCGGCCAAAAAAGATTTCGTCGCTGCGCTCGTGATCGTTCAATTGATGGGTTTCACTGACACGCGAGCGCTGCGCCGAAAGGTTCCAGTTGAGTGACTTCCAATTAGCCGCATAACTGAGGGTGAAGGATGTCTGGCGCCCTTGGCGGCCCGCCCAGTAGTCGATGGAGCTGCCATACAGGCTCAGCGAGCCTGCGCCCAACTGCTGGCTGATTGTCAGGTCGAGGCGGCTTTTCTGCCTGGCGTAACTGTTGATACTCCCGCCTTGGCGGGCCAGTTCCCGCACATTGAGCGCATCAGGCAGGTTCAGGTACCCGGCCGTGGAGAAACGATAGGCGCCCAGCGCAAAGTGCGTTCCCGAGAACGGCAGGTTCTTGTTATAGGCCAGGCCCCAGCTTTGCCCGCCGACTACGCCCAGCCCCTGAACCTGAGTGCGCGAGTAGGTGCTGTCGAGGGAGAACGCGCCAATCGGAGTGCTCATCGCCAGGCCGGCCTTGGCCTGGCCGTAGCCTTGGGAAAGCGTACTGCCACCATAGGCGCTAATACGATCGCCCAGGCCATGCTGCAGCATACCCTGCAAGATCAGCGGGCTGGCATCGCTGACGCCGTATTGCTGCAACTGCCCCAAGGTCACGCTGTAGTGGCTGGCACCGTCACGCAGCAGGTAAGGCACCACGGAGTAAGGCACCACGAAGCTGCTGCGCCGGCCGTCGACCTCGGTGACGCTGACGTGTAGGTCGCCGCCGTACCCGGTGGGGTACAGGTCATCGATGACAAACGGCCCCGGGGCCACTGTGGTTTCGTAGAGGGTGTAGCCGTTCTGGCGCACTGTCACCGTGGCATTGCTGTCGGCAATGCCTCGCACCTGAGGCGCATAGCCTTGTTGCGACTGGGCAAGCATGCGGTCATCGGTGGCCAGGGTGATGCCGCGTATACGCACACCGTCGAGGATCTGGCCACTGCTGAAGCTGTCGCCGACGGTCAGTTGTGAACGCCAGGCGGCAAGGGACCGTTGCAGGTAGGTGGCGGTGTGTTGATAACGCGCCAGGCCGCTACCGGATGCCCATGCCTGCCCACCCTGATGGCGTAGCCGCCAGTCGCCCAGGTTGAGCCCGCCGTTGAGGCCCAGGTAGCCACGATCCTCACCGGCGCCCGCTGTCGCCGTCGCGGCACTGAAGTTGTAGTTGAGCAGCGCGGCGTCAATGCCATTGTCCCATTCAGACGGGTCAATGTAGCCGCGCGCGGAACGGTTGATATAGATCTGCGGGATGCTGACATCCAGGGTCAGGGTCTCGATATCGACGCGGCTGCTGGCCATGGGTATCCACTCGGCAAAATCCCGGCAGGCATGCTCGGTGTTATCCGCCAGCGCCTGCACAGAAACCCCCAGTTGGCCAAGCTCGGCAGCGTTCAGGCACGGCTGGGCGTCGTCCTGCCCGGCAAAGGGGGCGAAGGTGATCTCGCGGCGCCCCATCGATTGCCCGTTGAGCATCACATCTACGCGGTAAACACCTGGCGCCAACACGTTGGTGGTATTGAAGCGTGAGATATCTGCCGAAGAGGACAGGCCGCTGGCGAACGCCTCGATGTCAAACACCAGTGGCGCGGCTTCTGCCGACATCAATAAGGTACTGAGCAGGCCCAGCCACAGCAGTAAGTTGGGGTTGGCAAACAGCCAGGCCGTAAAGCGGTGAACGGGTATTTGCAATAAGGCATACATGATCAGAACTTCAGGGGAGCACGCTGCGGCACGGAGAATGCGCCGTAATCATTGATGTATTTGAAATGCACCTGGGCGTCGGCGGGTATTGCTTGTGCGACATCCTTGACGGGCAGCTTCAGGCTGCCGCCGGGGGGCACCATGCCCTCTCCCGCCGGTAACAGGCGAGCACCCGGGCCCGAGCCCATGGCCAAGGCAACCTCATTGAAGGTCACGTGATAAGCCGATGGGTTGTGCACTTCCAGTAGCGGTCCCTGGGCACTCCGGTGCAGGGTCCAGCGTAAGTGGGTGGGCGCCTCGTCCGCGGAGCCCGGCAATTGGGCCGGGCGGAAAAACACTTTGGTGCGGATACGAAAAGCGAACTGCAGGTGGTTCGAAGGGGCCTCTTGCGGGCTGCCCTGTGCCACGTTGACCTTGGGCGGTATCTCCAGGGCGTTGAGCCAGAACAACGATTCGCGGTCATCCGGCAGTGGGTCCTGGGTATACACCAGTCGCACTACCTGGCTTTTTCCCGCGTCCATGCGAAACACAGGCGGCGACAGGCTGAACGGCACGTCGCTGCCGGTGGGGTCTTGCGCCGGGTCGCCCTGGTCCAGCCACACTTGGACCAGGCGCGGCGCTCGCTGATCGTCATTGGTCAGGCGCAGCGTGATTTCTCGACGCTGCTGCGGATAGATGTGCCGCGTGCCGTCGATCACTACGCCGGCGTGAGCGGCGGACAGCAACCCGACACTGGTCAGCAGTGCGCTCAGCAGGGGGGTCACTAGCAATGTCCGGGCAAGCATTTCGTCTGTCCTTGCCTGGCGCACGGCCAGGCAACGGGGCCTCGATCAGGGGAACGTCACCGAGTACAGCACTTGCGTACTGACCGGGCCTGGCGTAGCAGTGCCCGTGGCAATGTATTGGGCAGCAAAGGGCAGCGACACCTCGCCGCTTGCCGGGACTTTCGCGGGGCTGGAGTTCTGGCCCAGGCGCAAATCCATGGGCTGGTGGGTGACGCCATCCACAAGTTGCACCTCAACGAGGGTGGCAGGCGTCGGCTTGGCGGGTGCCTGGTTGACCAGGTTACCGGTCGCCGGATTGATCGCGGGGCTGCTGCTCTCATACATCACGGCGACGGTCGTATCCTTCGGGCAGGAACCGACATGGATGTAATAGGGTTTCGCCCCGGCAGTCTGGCCTGGCGCCTTGAGCGCGCTGGCCTGGACCTTGTTGAGTGGCACCGAAAAGTCCGGGCTGGTGCCGGGCGCAGAGCCCGTGCCACCACTGATGCTGCAAGTGGTGCCGGTGATTTCACCGGTCAAGGTGATCTTGCCGTCTGCGGCAACAGCAGGCAGAGCGGCAACGCCGGTGACCGCCAGAAATACAACGGCCAATGCGATAGTTTTCATTACAGATACTTCCTCGTGAATGTCAGTGAAAGAGTTGCAAGCCATGACTCATCAATCGAAGGGCGAGACGCGGCCCTCCCGCCAAAATTGGGCTGAGCGGCTATGAAAGAGGCTGTAGGGATTAAGGGCTACCGAGTCTCTTACGTTTTGCAATGAAGTTTATGTTGCCAAGTTGAAGTGCCCGCCACAACTGACCGAACGGCTAGGTCAGTAGGCGTTAAACAAGTGAGCAGCCCCGTGCAATGCCATCTATCATCGGCAGAGCCCACTCTCTTTTTTACGATTGACTGCTCCCATGCCCCTGACCGTCAAAGGCCCACGAAGCCGAGCCGCACGCTATTTCATCAGCACCCTGTGCGGGCTGCTGCCCATTCTGTTGGGGGTGGTAATTCTTTACTGGCAAGCCGAACGCACGCTCGAGCAAAGCACAGCGCAAACCGCTCAAGAAGCGGTGCGCCAGTTCGACCTGATGCTGGACAATACCGCCATCGCTGCCCAGGCTTTGCTGCCGCTGGCCGGTAAACCTTGTGACAGCGTCGCCAAGTTGGCGCTACGTGAACAAGTCACGCGCCGGCCGTTTGTGCGGGCCACGACGCTGTCCTGGCAGAAAAACATCTATTGCAGCTCGTTGTTTGGCGGTCGCTACCAATCGCCCGTCAACCCGGACGACTATGTCGATGGGCGCCTGTGGTTGATGAATGGCAATCCCGTTACACCCGATACCGCGCTATTGGTGTATCGCCTGGTGGAAGGCGATCAAGGCGCGTTTGCCTCGGTTGACGGTTACCACCTCACCAACGCCTTGCGCCTGATCAGCCGTTACGCGCACGTGGTATTGCACGTCGGTCCGAACTGGCTGGGTGCCGACGGCAAGGTGCATCAAGGCGCGTTGCCGGTATTTGCCGTGGCGCCACAACGCCTGGCTTCCGAGCGCTATCAATACAGTGTCGAGGCAGGGATGCCCGAGGGTGAAGTCTGGCGCTACATGCAGGCGCGGTATCCGGCGCTGTTCAGCCTGGTGGTGTTCTTCGGGATATTGGCGGGGCTGCTCGCTCACTGGCTGCAAAAACGCTCGTCCGCGCCGACCCACGAGTTACAACGCGCCTTGGGAGCCAATGAGTTCATCCCGTATTTCCAACCGGTGGTACGGGGTGACACACGCCAATGGGCCGGCTGTGAGGTCCTGATGCGCTGGAAGCATCCCAAAGAAGGCCTGGTGCGCCCGGACCTGTTTATTCCCCTGGCCGAAGACTCTGGCCTGATCGTGCCGATGACCCGTGCCCTGCTGCGCCAGACCGCCGCGCAATTGGCGCCTCATGCTGCACGTTTCAGCCCTGGCTTTCATATCGGCGTGAACATCACCGCGCGCCACTGCCAGGACATGGCACTGGTGCAGGACTGCCGGGAATTCCTCGCCGCGTTCCCACCCGGCCAGGTCACCCTGGTGCTGGAGTTGACCGAGCGGGAACTGATCGAACCCACCGAGACCACCCGCCGCCTGTTCGAGGCGCTGCATCAAATGGGGGTCATGATCGCCATTGATGACTTCGGCACCGGCCACTCCAGCTTGGGCTATTTGCGCAATTTCAATGTCGACTACTTGAAGATCGATCAAAGCTTTGTCGCCATGATCGGTGCGGATGCGTTGTCGCGGCATATTCTCGACAGCATCATAGAGTTGTCGGTCAAGCTGGATCTAGGCATTGTTGCCGAAGGCGTAGAAACAGCCCAACAGTGTGAATACCTCGTTGCCCAGGGCGTGGATTTCCTACAGGGTTACCTGTTTGGTCGACCATTACCCTGCGATGAATTCATTAAATCGTTGGGTATCGTTGAATAGCCGTGTACCACCTACCATGAAAGATTGGTCTTTCTTTAAAAGACATGATTTACTCGAGATGAATTAACTACTACAATTTTTTCTGCCTGTGCAGAACTCGCAGAAGGGTCTTTTTCGTTGACGTGGCTTAACGTTCTTGGCTTATAGCTTTGTCTGCAGTTGATATCAGCAACTACATTATTGGAGTATAGATTTTGTCCAGACTCGCCGAATTTCGCGCAGCAGAAAAAGCCCTTCAAGAGCAGCTTGCCCAGCTGGAATCCTTGAAGAACGACGCTGGCCTGAAGAAAGAAATCGAATTCGAAGAAAAGCTCAAGACGCTGATGGGCAAATACGACAAAAGCCTGCGCGATGTGATCGCTATCCTCGATCCAGCGCCACGCAAAGGCGGCGCACCGGCCGCCGCGGCGCCAAAACAGCGCCGCGCACGGGTGGTCAAGGTTTACCACAACCCGCACACCGGCGAGCTGATCGAGACCAAAGGTGGCAACCACCGCGGCCTCAAAGCCTGGAAAGAGCAGTACGGCGCCGCCACTGTAGACTCCTGGCTTCGCGGCTGAAACATGTACTAAAAAACAGCCCCGCATACGCGGGGCTTTTTTTGCTCTAACGGTTCGGAATCGAACTTAACTCAGCGTTCATGTTGTTCACATTCGCTCAGCCTGAACCTGTCAAAGTTTCAGACTGTTACGCACCAGACTGACTTCCGCCTTGCTCGCCTCGTACGCTTGCGCCTGGCCCGCGTATGAAAAAACATAGGCTTTGTCGACATCCAGCGCACCGACTAATGTTTGCGACAATACGTGTCGACCGTTCTCGGTAATCACACAGGTAGTTTCCAGCGCATCAAGACGACTCAATGTCGTGGGGTGCATTTTGCTGCACACGCTTTGATAACCGCCGCGGGCAAAGTCTTTCTGGATCGACTTGCGCATCTCCAGCAACACGCCGGGAAGATTAACTTTATGGCCGACCTCAATCGGCGTTCCGGTCAACTCCATCACCATCAACGTGGCGCCATTTTCATCATTCTTGATCGCTCGCTGCCGGGACACTGCTTGGGGTTTGGCAGGGAGCTCGCCGTCAGGCACGACTTCCTCGACCTGCCAACCGCTGGGCCAATGGACTTCCGGCTCGGCGGCCAGCACAAACGGGCTGCCCAACAACACGCACACAGCACTCAACAGTGGCCTACGAAACTCGATCATTGCAAAAACACCCAAGGTTCCAGCCGCAAAGTGTGCGGCCCGGCACGCGCTGACTGCAAGGGTTAGGCGCGCTTTTTCATTTGGCGCAGCCGGTGCGGCTTGCGTATCATGGCCCGCCTGCATGGAAGCAGGCCGCATGCCAATGGACCGCTCATCTCACATTTTTTCTGGAGGGCCCATGAGCCTGCACGAATTGAACACCTTCCCGGGCGTCACTGCCCAACCCGACAACGCCACGGCGAACTTTGTGTTCAACCACACCATGTTGCGGGTCAAGGACATCACCAAGTCGCTGGACTTCTACACGCGCATCCTGGGTTTCTCCCTGGTCGAGAAACGTGACTTCCCGGAAGCCGAATTCAGCCTGTACTTCCTGGCCCTGGTGGACAAGGCCCAGATCCCGGCCGACGCGGCCGAGCGCACCCAGTGGATGAAGTCGATTCCGGGCATCCTCGAACTGACCCACAACCACGGCACCGAAAACGATGCCGACTTTGCCTACCACAACGGCAACACCGACCCGCGTGGTTTTGGCCATATCTGCATCTCGGTGCCGGACATTGTCGCGGCGTGCGAACGTTTCGAAGCCTTGGGCTGTGATTTCCAGAAGCGCCTGACGGATGGCCGCATGAAGAGCCTCGCGTTCATCAAAGACCCGGATGCTTATTGGGTTGAAATCATCCAGCCAGCACCGATGTAATAAGCACTGCGTGACGCGGAGCGTCACCGGATGCATTCCCACGCCGAGCGTGGGAACGAGAAAAACCCCATGATCGCTCATGGGGTTTTTTATTTGCAGCCCAGGATTACGCCGGAGCAGAGGTACGGATCAAGTGATCGAACGCGCTCAACGAAGCCTTGGCGCCCTCGCCTACTGCAATCACGATCTGCTTGTACGGCACGGTGGTTACGTCACCGGCGGCGAACACGCCAGGCAGCGAAGTCTCGCCACGGGCATCGACAATGATTTCGCCACGCGGCGACAGCTCTACGCTGCCTTTGAGCCAGTCGGTGTTGGGCAGCAAGCCAATCTGCACAAAGATGCCTTCCAGGTCGATGGTCTTGAACTCACCAGTGTCGCGGTCCTTGTAGGCAAGGCCGGTGACTTTCTGGCCATCGCCTTTGACCTCACTGGTCAGCGCGCTGGTGATCACATCCACGTTCGGCAGGCTGTAGAGCTTGCGTTGCAACACGGCATCGGCGCGCAGCTTGCTGTCGAATTCGAGCAAGGTGACATGGCTGACGATACCGGCCAGGTCAATGGCCGCTTCCACGCCGGAGTTACCGCCGCCGATCACCGCCACACGCTTGCCCTTGAACAGCGGGCCATCGCAATGCGGGCAGAAGCACACGCCCTTGGCCTTGTATTCCTGCTCACCGGGCACACCCATCTCTCTCCAGCGGGCGCCTGTGGCCAGGATCACGGTCTTGGACTTGAGGGTCGCACCGCTTTCGAAGCGAATTTCGTGCAACTCACCGGCATTTTTTGCCGGAACCAAGCTACTGGCGCGTTGCAGGTTCATGATGTCCACGTCGTACTGACGCACATGGGCTTCCAGTGCGCTGGCCAGTTTCGGCCCTTCGGTTTCCTGTACCGAGATAAAGTTCTCGATGGACATGGTGTCCAGCACCTGGCCACCAAAGCGTTCAGCCGCCACACCGGTCCGAATACCTTTACGTGCCGCATAGATGGCAGCCGAAGACCCGGCCGGGCCACCGCCAACTACCAGGACGTCGAAGGCATCCTTGGCGCTGATTTTCTCCGCGGCTTTCTCGATACCGCTGGTGTCGAGCTTGGCGAGGATTTCTTCAAGGCCCATACGGCCCTGGCCAAAGTTGACCCCGTTCAAGTAGACACTCGGGACCGCCATGATCTGGCGCTCATCAACTTCAGCCTGGAACAGCGCGCCATCAATCGCAACGTGGCGGATGTTCGGGTTCAGCACGGCCATCAGATTCAGCGCCTGGACCACGTCCGGGCAGTTCTGGCACGACAGCGAGAAGTAAGTCTCGAAGCTGAACTCGCCTTTGAGGGCGCGGATCTGTTCAATCACCTCGACACTGGCCTTCGACGGGTGGCCACCGACTTGCAGCAGGGCCAGTACCAGCGAAGTGAATTCATGGCCCATGGGGATGCCGGCGAAACGCAGGCTGATCTCGGCACCCGGGCGGTTGATGGAGAACGATGGCTTGCGCGCATCATTGCCATCGGTGTTCAGAGTAATCAGCGTGGAGAGGCTGGTTACGTCCTGCAAAAGAGCAAGCATTTCCTGGGATTTCGCACCGTCGTCGAGGGAGGCGACGATCTCGATCGGCTGGGTGACCCGTTCCAGGTATGACTTCAACTGAGCTTTAAGATTGGCGTCCAACATACGGGCGATTTCCTGTTCATTCGGTTTATTGCAGACAAAAAAACGCCCGAGCGAATCTCGCCCGGGCGTTTTGAGGGCGGATGCAGCTTACTTAAGTGCGGATACCCGCCCTTGATACGCGTTCACAGACTTAGATCTTGCCGACCAGGTCCAGAGACGGCGCCAGAGTGGCCTCGCCTTCTTTCCACTTGGCTGGGCACACTTCACCCGGGTGGGCGGCAACGTACTGAGCAGCCTTGATCTTGCGCAGCAGCTCGGAAGCGTCACGGCCTACACCACCGTCGTTCAGTTCAACGATCTTGATCTGACCTTCCGGGTTGATCACGAAGGTGCCGCGGTCTGCCAGGCCAGCTTCTTCGATCAGTACGTCGAAGTTGCGGGAGATGGTCAGGGTTGGGTCGCCGATCATGGTGTACTGGATTTTGCCGATGGCTGGCGAAGTGTTGTGCCAGGCAGCGTGGGCGAAGTGGGTGTCGGTGGAAACGCTGTAGATTTCGACGCCCAGCTTCTGGAATTCGGCGTAGTTGTCAGCCAGGTCTTCCAGTTCGGTTGGGCAGACGAAGGTGAAATCGGCTGGGTAGAAGAAGACAACCGACCACTTGCCTTTCAGGTCAGCGTCGGTCACATCGACGAAGCTGCCGTTTTTGAAAGCGGTGGCTTTAAACGGTTTTACTTGGCTGTTGATGATAGGCATCGTTGACTCTCCGTCAGGGGTTAAGAAGTTGATGAGGTGAATCCTACCGGCTCTCTCGGTCGATGGCTCATTGGCAAACCTGATGCTGACGATTGGGTTTCTCTATCAGGTGACGCTATTAATAGAAAAAATCTCAAATCAGCGCTTGGGTTGCCAGGGTCATGCCTAGAAACGGCGTCGCTTCAACATAGCGCATCGCAGATTTCATGTCGTTCCAGCCGACGTAACTCATCAGCGACTTCAAATCCCAACCACTTCGATGCGCCCAAGTGGCGAAACCCCGACGCAGGGAGTGGCTGGTGTATTGATCGGCGGGGATGCCTGCGCGCTCAAGGGCCTGGCGCAATAACGGGATCACACTGTTGGGGTGCAAGCCCTCCTCACCCAGGTTGCCCCAGCGGTCAATGCCGCGAAACACCGGGCCGCGCACCAACGCCGAGGCGCTGAGCCACTCGCTATAAGCCTGCACCGGGCACAGCCGCAGCAACGCTGGGGTCTGGTAGGTTTTGCCGAGGTTGTCACGGTCACTTTTGCTGCGGGGCAAGTACAGGCTGATGCCTGCGCCTGGCACGGCCTGCACGTGCTCAATGCTTAATCGGCACAGCTCATCACTGCGAAAGCCGCGCCAGAAGCCCAGCAGAATCAGCGCAGCGTCGCGCTTGGCCCGCAGCAAGCGCGGCTGGTCGTGATGCTCGCTGGCCTGTTTGGCTTCAATGTCCAGGGCAGCGATTACTTGCTCCAACTGCGTGAGCTGCAAAGGCTCGGCCTGCCGCTCACGCGCCGGGTGCACAGCGCGGATGCCCTTGAGCACCTTGCGTACCACCGGCGCCTTCGTCGGGTCGGCAAACCCTTGGCTGGTATGCCATTGCGCCAAGGCCGAGAGCCGCAGTTTCAAGGTGTTGACTGCCAATACCCCGGCATGCGCCACGAGGTAGCGCGCCACACTCTCGCTGGTGGCCGGCAGAAACCCTCCCCAACTGACTTCGAAATGCTCGATGGCTGCGCGGTAGCTGCGGCGCGTGTTGTCGCGGGTGGCGGCGTTGAGATATCGATCCAGGTCGCTCATAGGCGTCTTTTCGTACTGCTGAAGGGTGGATGGCTGATCAAAATGCTTATGACACGGGATAATACGCCAATATCCCATCTGTTAAATCATGAATTTAAACGAGTTTTTAATCGTGATATAGTATGTATATACATACCACGTACCACAGTACTAAATCGACGGAGACTCCATGGCTCGCGGCGGCATAAACAAAGCAGTAGTGCAAACGGCACGCCTGGCGATCCTCGCCCGTGGCGAAAACCCCAGCATCGATGCGGTGCGTATCGAAATGGGCAATACCGGCTCGAAAACCACCATTCATCGCTATTTGAAAGAGTTGGACGAAAGCGAGACGCGCCAGACCATCACCCAAGCACCGATTGATGATGAGCTGGGCGAGCTAGTCGCACGCCTGTCCCAGCGCCTGAAAGAGAAGGCCCAAGAGCCGATCGACCTGGCCCTGGCGCAATTCGAGCAACAAAAAGCCGTCCTGCTCGCCCAGGTAGAAACCCTGGAAGAAGCGCACACCCAGCTCAAACAGCAATTTGATATCCAGGCCGCTGCCCTCGCTGAAGAAAGCGCGGCGCTGCAAACCGCCAGCACCAGCCTGCAGACCGAGCAAACCCGTAACGCCGGGTTGAGCCAGGCGTGCAGCGACTACGAGCTGAGGCTCAACGACAAAGACAAGCAGATTCGCTCACTGGAAGAAAAACACCTGCACGCCCGCGATGCGCTTGAGCATTACCGCACTGCCATCAAGGAGCAGCGCGAGCAGGAACAGCGTCGCCATGAGGGCCAATTGCAACAGGTACAGGCCGAATTGCGTCAGGCGCAGCAAAGCGCACTGGTGCGCCAGGACGAAATCACCCAACTGCATCGCGACAACGAGCGCCTGCTGAGTGAGCAGCGAGTGACAACCAAGGAATTGAAAGCGCTGCAGGAGCAAGCTCGCCAGGACCAGGCGCTACAGCTGAAACTCAAGGAGCAGCTCAGCCAGATCGACAGCGAACGCACCCTGCTCCAGGAACGCCTGCGGGTTGCCGTGCTGGACAGCCAATCGCGCCAAGCATCACTGCTGGAGTATCAGCAGCACAACAAGGCGCTTGAGCTGGACCTGATCAAGGCCCAGGCAAGCATCGAAGCCCTGCGCCTGGCGACCGTCGTTGCAACGGCGCCAGAGGCGGCAGAGCCAACCTGATCAGTCCGCTACAGGCGTGCGCATGGTGACGAATTCTTCCGCCGCCGTAGGATGCACGCCGATAGTTTCATCGAAATGCTGCTTGGTCGCGCCCGCCTTGAGCGCGATCGCCAGCCCTTGCACGATCTCACCCGCATCCGGGCCGACCATGTGGCAACCCAGTACTTTGTCGGTGTCGGCGTCGACCACCAGCTTCATCAAGGTCTTTTCCTGGCAATCGGTCAGGGTCAGCTTCATCGGCCGGAACCGGCTTTCAAAGATCTGCACGTTGTGGCCATTTTTGCGTGCATCCTCTTCTGTCAGGCCGACTGTGCCGATATTCGGCAGGCTGAATACCGCCGTCGCGATATTGGCGTAATCCACCGGGCGGTATTGCTCGGGCTTGAACAACCGCCGCGCCACGGCCATGCCTTCAGCCAGGGCCACCGGCGTCAGCTGCACACGACCAATCACATCGCCAATCGCCAGGATCGACGGCTCGGCGGTCTGGTAGAGATCATCCACCGCGATGAAACCGCGCTCATCCAGTTTGACCCCGGTATTTTCCAGGCCCAGGTTATCCAGCATCGGACGGCGGCCAGTGGCGTAGAACACGCAATCGGCTTCCAGCACGCGGCCATCCTTCAAAGTGGCCTTGAGGCTGCCGTCGGCCTGTTTGTCGATGCGCTCGATGTCGGCATTGAACTGCAAGTCCAGGCCGCGCTTGGTCAGCTCTTCTTGCAGGTGTTTGCGCACCGAACCGTCAAAGCCGCGCAAGAACAAGTCACCGCGATACAGCAATGAAGTGTGTGCGCCCAAGCCGTGGAAGATGCCCGCGAACTCAACGGCGATATAACCACCACCCACTACCAGCACGCGCTTGGGCAGCTCTTTAAGGAAGAATGCCTCATTGGAGCCAATGGCGTGCTCGCGCCCTGGAATCTCAGGGATCTGCGGCCAGCCGCCGGTGGCGATCAGGATGTGCCTGGCAGTGAAGCGCTCACCATTGATCTCCACCTGATGGGCATCGACCAGGCGTGCATGTCCTTCATGCAGGGTCACGCCGCTGTTTACCAACAGGTTGCGATAGATACCGTTGAGGCGGTTGATCTCACGATCCTTGTTGGCGATCAAGGTCGCCCAATCAAAGTTCGCCTCGCCCAGAGACCAGCCAAAGCCGCTGGCCTGTTCAAAATCTTCGGCAAAATGCGCGCCGTACACCAACAGCTTCTTTGGCACGCAGCCGACGTTCACACAGGTGCCGCCCAGGTAGCGGCTCTCGGCCACAGCCACCCTGGCGCCAAAGCCCGCGGCAAAGCGCGCCGCGCGAACACCGCCGGAACCGGCGCCAATTACATACAGGTCAAAATCGTAGGCCATTTCACTCTCCTCGGCAGTACACCAGCATACCGACTTACATGGGTCTGAAAAACGAAAAAGCCACCCGAAGGTGGCTTTCGCTTAAAACGTGCCGGCAAGCGTGGATCAGTAAGCCTTGCCCGTCTTGTAGAAATGCTCGTAGCAGAAGTTGGTCGCTTCGATGTAGCCCTCAGCGCCGCCGCAGTCGAAACGCTGGCCCTTGAACTTGTAGGCAATCACGCAGCCGTCTTTGGCTTGTTTGAGCAGAGCGTCGGTGATCTGGATCTCGCCACCCTTGCCTGGCTCGGTTTCTTCGATCAGCTTGAAGATGTCCGGCGTGAGGATGTAACGACCGATGATCGCCAGGTTCGATGGCGCGTCTTCCGGCGCTGGCTTCTCGACCATGTCGCGTACGCGGATCAGGCCATCGCCAATATCGTCGCCGGCGATAACGCCGTACTTATTGGTTTCGGTTGGATTGACTTCCATCACCGCAACGATGGTGCAACGGTATTTCTGGTAGAGCTTGACCATCTGGGTCAGCACACCGTCGCCTTCCAGGTTGACGCACAAGTCATCCGCCAGGACCACGGCGAACGGCTCGTCACCGATCAGCGGGCGACCGGTAAGGATGGCGTGGCCGAGACCTTTCATCTGAGTTTGACGGGTGTAGGAGAACGAGCACTCGTCGAGCAGTTTACGGATACCGACCAGGTATTTTTCCTTGTCGGTGCCCTTGATCTGGTTTTCCAGCTCATAGCTGATGTCGAAGTGGTCTTCCAGCGCGCGCTTGCCACGACCCGTGACGATGGAGATCTCGTTCAAACCGGCATCCAGAGCCTCTTCCACACCGTACTGAATCAGTGGCTTGTTCACCACTGGCAGCATTTCCTTGGGCATGGCTTTGGTCGCTGGCAAGAAGCGAGTGCCGTAACCGGCTGCTGGGAACAAGCATTTCTTGATCATATGAGTCCTTACAAAGGGCTGTGCGTACGGAATTCGGCGCAGTCTAATCAGGCCGCAGTCACCTTACAATGGGGTCCTGCTGGCGTTGCGATGTCATCATAGAGAAAAAATGTCGGCGTAAGTTCCGCTGATCCTGCAATGGGTGTCACCAACGGTTGGTCAGAACTCGCATCGACCCCTTGTTTGCAAGGGCTGCAATGGTTTTAGCACGCTTTTGCACCCCTGGCACTGACCCGCAACAACTTGCGCCCTGCCCCGGCATTTGGCGCTATCATGGGCGCCTTGAACCAAGACCACGAGATTGCCAACAGATGTCAGAACCAAAAGGTGTAAACGGCTACCTGATCACTAAGCGAGCAGACGGCTGGCACTTGATCAATTTTCACGGTGACAGCGTTGCCGGCGTATTCGAGTCCGAAAGCATGGCGATCGCCGTCGCCGAAGTGTTTGTGGATGAGGCAGGCCATGCATCGAGCAAGCGGCCGAAAACCAAGTAAGCCTCTTTGCACTGCTTTGAAAGCCCCGTTAAACGGGGCTTTTTTGTTTGTCTGTACCTAGATGGCAGTTCGCTATAATCTTCAACAACGCCACGACAGTGTCAGCGCGCCCTTACAATACCCTCGATGACGACCCCCTCTATGAAAAAAATCCTGGCACTGACCGCGGTACTGGCACTCGCCGGCTGCACCACCGCCTCCGATACCCTGCTGAAAAATGGCGAGCAAGGCCTGACCATCGACTGCTCGGGCGAGGCCAATTCATGGGCCAGTTGCTACGAGAAGGCGGACGCCTCCTGCGCGGGCACCGGTTACCGCATCGTCGGCACCAATGGCACGCCGGCACTCAAGGAAAGCGACAAGACCCTGGGCCAGGACGTGGGCAACTTCAAAGGCCGCAGCGTGGTGGTGGTCTGCAAGTAACGTTGCTACAGGTGCACTTCAGCGAACTTGATCCCCAGGCCCCGCAGGATTTCGATCAGGTCATCCAGGCGAGCAAATGATTCGACCTCATCCTGCTCGTCCACCAAGAAGTAGCTGCGCCCGCCGCTCTTCTTGAAAAATACGATCCACTCGCCCAGATCGGCGGGGTTCTGGATGACATGGGTGGCCGAGATCTGCCCTTCGGCATGGCGGGCTTTGACGTGTTCTCGTTTCATAACGGGCTTTCCAGAAAAACAAATGCCGCTCAAACCCCGGGTTTGAGCGGCATCTTTATAGTGAATGCCCGACAGTTTAACGGATGCATGCCGTCCCTGCAGGGTAAGGGCTTTTTTTATCGGGTGTGAGGGATGAGTCTGGAGTTCAACCGGAAATGCATTCTTCCCCAGCCTTCTTCACGTCGCCTGGGCGGATCGGCACATTGGACATGCTTTCATAAAGCTTGATGCTGCTACCGCTGGAGCGGTCTTCGATTTCAAAGATCGCCGACGGGTCTGCCGAGAACTTCTGCGGCACGATCACCTGAATGCCGTCTTTATGGGGCTCGATCTGCGGCGGCCGACGGGTCGCCTCCAATTTGCGTACCACACACGCCGCATATTCCTGCGGTTTCTTCCCTGAGATGACCACCAATGTTGGCGGGGTCTGCTTGATATCTGCAACCGAAGCACACCCACCTATTGCCAAGGCCAGCACCAACACACTCCACTTCATACAAAAACCTCCGATAAAGACCCTACGACAGCGGGGATGGTAATTTTCTCCCACCAACGTAGGATTTATCTGTGATAACTCGGTAAATAACTGTTTTAAATTGTCGAAGTCGTCGACGACGGCCCGATAATAAACGCGCTGGGGCTGATAAACTCCATCTTAACCTACGTATCGTTCTGATTTTTCAGAAAAAGCCCTTCTGGAGACACCCCATGAAATTCATCCACCAGCGTGAGCACCTCAACGAGGGAGACATTGTCGTCATCGAATGCTCGCAGACCTGCAATATTCGCCTGATGAGCGATGCGAACTTTCGCAGCTTCAAAAATGGCGGCCGCCATACCTACCACGGCGGCGCATTTGATAAATTCCCGGCCAAGATCACCGCGCCCAGCACCGGGTTCTGGAACATCACCCTGGATGTGGTGACCCGTCGCGCCATCAGCGTGACCCGCAAGCCTGCGTTGTCCCACAAGATTCGTATCGTTCGTCGTACCAGCAGCAAGCTGAGCTGACCCGAACACCTGACAGGAAAAAAGCTGTGACCACCACAACCAAATACGTCATCAAGTACAAGCTCAACGGCGAACGCCGCTTTGAATTTGCCCAGTTGCAAAACAACAGCATCGAAGAAGCCAAGCAAGCCTTGGCAAAAATTCATGATGCCAGCGACGAAATCACCGACATCAACGTGAGCAAGGCGCTGTAAGCCATGCCTGGCCCTACCGCCGATTTGTTTGCCGACGAGGCCCTGCAACAGCCTGCCGGGCGCGAGCAAATTGGCGAAGAATCCTACGTACTGAGGGGCTATGCCCTGCCCTGGATCGAGCGGTTATTGCCTGAACTGCGGCGTGTCCTGGTTCAATCACCGTTTCGGCAGATGGTCACCGCCGGCGGCTTTACCATGTCGGCGGCGCTGAGCAGTTGCGGCGAGCTGGGCTGGACCACTGACGCCCATGGCTATCGCTACAGCCCACTCGACCCGCGCAGCCAGCAACCTTGGCCCGTCATGCCCGACACATTGCGCCAACTGGCGGTGGCTGCGGCTACCGAGGCCGGCTTTGGCGGTTTTCAACCCGATGCCTGCTTGATCAACCGTTACGTACCGGGGGCGAAGATGTCCCTGCATCAGGATAAGAACGAGCGCAGCTACAGCGCGCCCGTGGTCTCGGTGTCCCTGGGGCTGCCGGGGATTTTCCTGTTCGGTGGCCATGCGCGCAGCGACAAAACCCAAAAGGTCTCGCTGTTTCATGGTGATGTGGTGGTGTGGGGCGGCGTTGATCGCCTGCGCTTTCATGGCGTGATGCCGATCAAGGACGGCGTGCATCCGGTCATGGGCCCGCAGCGCATCAACCTGACCTTTCGCACCGCCGGTTAATTTGACCGCAAGCTTCGGAGTGTCGATTGCGAGCGGCAGGCTTAATCTGCTCCTGAACCGTCAAGAGTGCAGGCCATGAACAACGAACACGATCCGCGCTGGGCTGCCATTATGGCCCGTGATGCCAAGGCCGACGCCTTGTTTGTCTACGGCGTGAAAACCACCGGCGTGTATTGCCGCCCCAGCAGCGCTTCGCGTTTGCCGCGCCCGGAGAATGTCGAGTTTTTCGACACGCCGGCGCAGGCCGAAGCCGCCGGTTATCGTCCCAGTAAACGCGCTGCCGGCGACCAGACCCAGTTGGCCGCTCACCATGGGCAATTGGTGGCCGAGGCCTGCCGGCAAATCGAACAGGCCGAAACCCCGCCTAACCTGGACATGCTCGCCCGATGCGCCGGGCTGAGTCCCTTTCACTTCCACCGCGTATTCAAAGCCAGCACCGGGTTGACCCCCAAGGGTTACGCCAGCGCCCTGCGTTCACGCAGAGTGCGCGACGGCCTCAAGGGCCAGCATTCGGTGACAGATACCCTGTACGACGCGGGCTTTAATTCCAATAGCCGCTTTTATGAAGCCGCCGACCAAGTGCTCGGCATGAAACCGCGAGATTACAAAAGCGGCGGCGCCAATAACACCATCCGCTTTGCCGTTGGCCAGTGCTCGCTGGGGGCGATTCTGGTGGCGCAAAGCCAACGTGGCGTGTGTGCGATTTTATTGGGTGATGATCCGGACAAACTGGTGCGCGACCTGCAAGACCAGTTTCCCAAGGCTGAGTTGATCGGCGCGGATCAGGGTTTCGAACAACTGGTGGCCCACGTCGTCGGCTTTGTCGAGGCCCCTGCCGTGGGCCTGGATTTGCCCTTGGACCTGCGCGGCACGGCCTTTCAGGAGCGGGTGTGGCAGGCGTTGCGTGAAATCCCTGCGGGCAGCACCGCCAGCTATGCGCAGATCGCCGAGCGTATCGGTGCCCCCTCCTCCTTTCGCGCCGTGGCCCAGGCTTGCGGTGCCAACCACTTGGCGGTGGCGATTCCCTGTCATCGCGTGGTGCGCAGCAATGGCGAGCTGTCGGGCTACCGCTGGGGCGTAGAGCGCAAGCGCCAGTTACTTGAGCGCGAAACCCAGCTCCACAAAACGCCGCTTCCGTCCAGTGAATAAAACAGACTGGCCGGGTGCTGATTGCCCTGCTAAAACAGCGAAAAGCCCTACTAACGCTGGAGAAGCACCCCATGAGCACCTGGCCAGACACCCGCATTCTTGACCTGTTGGGCATTGAGGTGCCGATTATCCAGGCGCCGATGGCTGGCGCGACGACCACCGCCATGGTCATCGCCGCTCAGCAAGCCGGTGCCCTGGGCTCCATGCCTGCGGCGGCGCTGAGCCTGGAGCAACTGCGCGAGGCCTTGGCCCTCATTCGCCAGGCCAATCATGCGCCGCTGAACGTCAACTTCTTCTGCCATCAACCGCCCGATGTCGATGACGCTCGGGACCAGGCTTGGAAGGCCTTGCTGCAACCTTACTACCATGAGCTGGGCGCCGACTTTGATGCGCCAACCCCGGTGTCCAACCGTGCGCCGTTCAATGACGCAGCCTGCCAGGTGGTGGAAGCGTTTCGGCCAGAAGTGGTGAGCTTTCATTTTGGCCTGCCAGAGAAGTCTTTGCTGGACCGGGTAAAAGCCACCGGTGCCAAGGTGCTGTCATCGGCAACCACCGTCGAGGAAGCCGTGTGGCTGGAACAGCACGGCTGCGACGCGATCATCGCCATGGGCATCGAAGCGGGTGGGCACCGTGGCCTGTTTCTCAGCGATGACCTCAACAGCCAGATCGGCTTGATGGCGCTGTTGCCACAGATTGTCGACGCGGTCGGCGTGCCGGTGATTGCTGCGGGCGGAATCGCCGATGCACGCGGCATCGTTGCGGCCTTTGCCCTCGGCGCTTCGGCCGTGCAGATCGGCACGGCGTACCTGTTCACTCCCGAAGCCACTGTAAGCGCCTCCCATCACCACGCGCTGCGCCATGCCCAGGCCAGCGAAACCGCGCTGACCAACCTGTTTACCGGCCGCCCGGCGCGGGGCATCGTCAACCGGGTGATGCGTGAACTCGGCGCAATCAACCCAGCGGCGCCGGCGTTCCCCAAAGCGGGAGGCGCATTAATGCCACTCAAGGCCAAGGATGAAGCCGGTTTCAGTAACCTGTGGGCAGGCCAGGCCCTGAGGCTGGGCAAAGACCTGTCCACCTATGACCTGACCCGCGAATTGGCCGAGCACGCGATAGCCAGATTCACCCGCGACTGACCTGCGCAGCAACTTGGTGCTGTACCGGCAACAGCCTACCGCTATATATTCCCATACATAGCGGTAAGCCTTTTTACCTACAACCTGCCGTACACCTTCAAGGAGTTGCTTCATGATGACCCGCGTTTCGCGTCTGGCCCCCCTGCTTGCCGCCTTTGCCTTGGGTACGGCCCATGCCGATGAAGTGCAGGTGGCTGTGGCCGCCAACTTCACCGCCCCGATCCAGAAGATTGCCGCCGACTTCGAGAAAGACACCGGCCATAAACTGGTCGCGGCTTACGGTGCCACCGGGCAGTTCTACACCCAGATCAAGAACGGCGCGCCATTTGAGGTGTTCCTCAGCGCCGATGACACCACCCCGCAAAAACTCGAAAGCGAAGGCGCTACCGTCAAGGGTTCACGCTTCACCTACGCGGTCGGCACCCTGGCGCTGTGGTCGGCCAAAGAGGGCTATGTGGACGCCAAGGGTGATGTGCTGAAGAAAAACCAATTCAAGCACTTGTCCATCGCCAACCCCAAAACAGCGCCCTACGGCCTGGCCGCCACCCAATTGCTGGCCAGGGAAGGCTTGAGCGACAAGGTCAAGGACAAGCTCGTCGAGGGCCAGAACATCACCCAGGCTTATCAGTTTGTGTCTACCGGCAACGCCGAGCTGGGTTTTGTCGCCTTGTCGCAGATCTACAAAGACGGCAAAGTCACCGGCGGTTCGGCGTGGATCGTTCCGGCGTCCCTGCATGACCCGATCAAACAGGACGCCGTAATCCTCAATAAGGGCAAGGACAGCGCCGCCGCCAAGGCCCTGGTGGACTACCTCAAAGGCCCGAAAGCGGCTGCCGTTATCAAATCCTACGGTTACGAGCTGTAAATGCCCCTGACGAGTGCTGATTTTTCTGCGATCTGGTTGACCCTCAAACTGGCCTCACTGACCACCCTGATCCTGTTGATCATCGGCACACCGATCGCCCTGTGGCTGTCGCGCACCCGTTCCAAGTGGCGCGGCCCCATCGGCGCAGTGGTCGCACTGCCGTTGGTGTTGCCGCCAACGGTCATCGGCTTTTACTTGCTGTTGGCCATGGGGCCCAACGGGTACGTCGGCCAGTTCACCCAGTGGCTGGGCCTGGGCACCCTCACCTTCAGTTTCGCCGGGCTGGTGATTGGCTCGGTGATCTACTCCATGCCCTTCGTGGTGCAGCCGTTGCAGAATGCGTTTTCTGCCATCGGCACGCGCCCGCTGGAAGTGGCCGCGACCTTGCGCGCCAACCCGTGGGATACGTTTTTCACGGTGATCCTGCCGCTGGCACGCCCTGGGTTTATCACCGCCTCGATCCTGGGCTTCGCCCATACCGTTGGTGAGTTCGGCGTGGTGCTGATGATCGGCGGCAATATCCCGGACCAGACCCGTGTCGTCTCGGTGCAAATTTACGACCACGTCGAAGCCATGGAATATGCCCAGGCCCATTGGCTGGCCGGGGCCATGGTGGTATTCGCCTTCCTCGTGTTGCTGGCGCTCTATTCCAGCCGTAAAACCAAGATGGGCTGGAGCTGATCGCGATGATGGATATACGCCTGCGCCTGAAGTATTGCGCCTTCACACTGGATGTTGACCTGCAATTACCCGGCCGTGGCGTGAGCGCGCTGTACGGGCATTCTGGCTCCGGCAAGACCACGTGCCTGCGCTGCATCGCCGGATTGGAACGCGCCGAACACGGTTTTGTACAGATCAACGACGAGGTCTGGCAAGACAGCCGCAAAGGGCTGTTTGTACCGCCGCATAAACGCGCCCTGGGCTATGTGTTCCAGGAGGCGAGCCTGTTTGCGCACCTGTCGGTGCGCGCCAATCTGGAGTTCGGCCTCAAACGTATCCCTCGTCTGCAACGGCGCGTGGACATGGCCCAGGCCACCGAACTGTTGGGCATCGGGCACTTGCTTGAGCGTCATCCGCAACACTTGTCCGGCGGCGAGCGCCAGCGCATCGGCATCGCCCGCGCCTTGCTCACCAGCCCCAAGTTGTTGTTGATGGATGAACCGCTGGCGGCCCTGGACAGCCAGCGCAAAAGCGAGATATTGCCTTACCTGGAACGCCTGCACGACGAGCTGGATATCCCGGTGCTGTACGTCAGCCATGCCCAGGACGAAGTGGCGCGACTGGCCGACCACATCGTCTTGCTCAGCGGCGGCAAGGCCCTGGCCAGCGGCCCGATCGGCGAGACCCTGGCGCGCCTCGACCTGCCCCTGGCGCTGGGCGACGATGCCGGCGTGGTGATCGCCGGCAGCGTCGTTGCCTACGACGCGCACTATCAGTTGCTCACTCTGCAGTTGCCCGATTGCCCGTTGCAGATGCGCGTGGCCCATGTCCCGCTGGCGGTGGGCAACCCGCTGCGGGTCAAGGTCCAGGCACGGGATGTAAGCCTGAGCCTGCAGGCCCAGGAACACAGCAGCATCCTCAACCGCTTGCCGGTGACCGTCACCCAGACTATTGGCGCGGACAACAGCGCCCACGTGCTGGTGCGCCTCGACGCCGGCGGCACGCCCTTGCTGGCACGCATCACGCGCTTCTCACACGACCAGTTGCAACTGCATCCGGGCCAGACACTGTGGGCGCAAATCAAGGCGGTGGCGGTGCTGGCTTAACCATTTGGCACGACCGCAGGGTGCTGCGGTCAATCAGACATACCGGCCTGATTTGTTGCCAAGGAACCCGCCCCATGCCTGACTCTTCGTTACCCGCCGACCTGCCCCGCGACCTGCATTATGTGGATGACACCCAGCCCGGCATCCGCCGTAAAAAAGTGCGAGGCGAGTTCCAGTATCTGAACGCCAAGGGCGAGCGCATTACCGACGCGAACGAAATCAAACGCCTGAACGCCTTGGCGGTGCCGCCCGCCTACACCGACGTGTGGATCTGCGCCGACCCTCGCGGCCACCTGCAAGCCACCGGCCGCGACGCCCGTGGCCGCAAGCAATATCGTTACCACCCACGCTGGCGCGAGGTGCGCGACAGCGACAAGTACTCGCGCTTGCAGGCTTTTGGCGCCGCGTTGCCCAAATTGCGCAAACAGCTCGAAGCTCAAATCGCCGAGCCGGGGTTTACCCGCGAAAAGGTGTTGGCCACGGTGGTGATGTTGCTGGACGCCACGCTGATCCGCGTCGGCAATACCCAATATGCCCGTGAAAACAAATCCTACGGGCTGACCACCTTGCGCAACCGCCATGTGGACATCAAGGGCAGCGAGATCCAGTTCCAGTTTCGTGGCAAGAGTGGGGTGGAGCACCAAGTCAGCGTCAAGGATCCGCGCCTGGCCCGGGTGGTCAAGCGTTGCATGGAATTGCCAGGGCAAAACCTGTTCCAGTACCTCGACGAAGACGGTGAGCGGCATACCGTCAGCTCCCAGGACGTCAACGACTACCTGCACAGCCTGACCGGCGAAGACTTTACCGCCAAGGACTACCGCACCTGGGCTGGTACAGCAATGGCGCTGGCAGTGTTGCGCGAGTTGGCGTGGCAGCCCGAATCCGACGCCAAGCGGCATGTGGTGGCGATGGTCAAGGATGTCTCCCGGCAGTTGGGCAATACGCCGGCGGTGTGCCGCAAGTGCTATATCCACCCGGCGGTGCTCGAGCATTTCAGCCTCGGCGAATTGTCCAAGTTGCCCAAGCCGCGGGTGCGCAAAGGCTTGAAAGCCGAAGAAGTCGCGCTGGCGATGTTCCTGGAAAAACTGGCCGAAGACTTGCCGCACAAAGTTAAGGTGGGTTAGGCTCCGCCTCCCTTCTGACTCACGGGATGACCGCCGACGTGAACATCTAAGCCTTCCAAAATGTATCTGCAACGAGCCGCCTGGCGCGCTTGTTGGCCTGTTCGACATTTTTTTGGAGGTGCTGATGACTGACGTCAAACGGCTGCCCGCACTTGTTTCCCTGCAACACCTGTCTTTCCAGTTCGCCAATGGCGAAACCTTGCTGGCCGACGTGAACCTGTCCATTGATCAAACGCCTACCGGTATCGTCGGGCGCAATGGACGGGGCAAAAGTATCCTGGCCAAGTTGATGGCCGGCGTGCTGCTGCCCTCCTCCGGCACGTTGAAAAAACCGGCCCATGTTGCCTATGTGCCCCAGGCCATCACGGCTCAACCAGGGCAAACCATCGCCGATATCACCGCAACTGCCGCAGCCTTGGCTGCCCTTGCACGTATGGCCCAGGGCGATGCACGCCTCGGTGACCTGGAACTGATCGACGATCGCTGGGACCTCGCCGAGCGCCTGCGCCAGGCACTGGATGCAGCGGGTTTGCAGACCCTCAGTGCCAGTACCCCGGCCGATCAACTCAGCGGTGGCCAACTCGCCAGGGTCGCGCTGATCGGGGCGTTGTTGGCTGCGCCGCCGTTGCTGATTCTGGATGAGCCCAGTAACCACCTTGATGCTGCCGGGCGCGATTGGCTGTTGCGTGTGTTGCGCGATTGGCGCGGTGGCCTGGTGGTGGTCAGCCATGATCGACAGTTGCTCAACGTCATGGGCCGCATCATAGAGCTTTCGCCCCTTGGCATTCAGGTCTACGGCGGCAACTACGACGCCTATCGCCAGCAACGCGATACTCACCAGCAGGCCGCGATTGCTGCGTGGGAACAGGCGCGTCTGGCCCGCAGCCGTGAGCGTCGGCGTCTGCAAAAAGACCACGACGACCTGCAGCGCCATGCCGCACGCGCACGTAAACAGGCCGAGACCGCCAACGTCGACCGTTTTACCAAGGCGCGCTGGAAAAGCGCAGCAAAGGAGATCGTCAGCAGCGTGCGCAGCGCCCATCATGCGTGCAAAAACCAACTCGACGCCCAGGTGCGCCAGGCTTACGAGCGCGTGGCGGATGAGACGCCCACACTGCTCGCATTATCAGGCTCGACCGTCCCCAATGGCCGCCAGGTACTGGTGCTGGAGCAGGCGCAATTGCCCTGGCTCGATCCCCTGGCGCCCGTCAGCTACCTGACGCTCAACCTGACAGGTCCGGCTCGCGTTGCCGTGCGTGGGCCGAACGGTTGCGGCAAATCGACCTTGCTCAAACTGCTGGCCGGCCACTGGCAGGTGGTCAGTGGCGAGTGCAGCGTAGCGGTGCCCAGTGCGTACATTGATCAGCACCTGGCGCTGCTGGACGACCGGCGCAGCCTTGTCGAGCAACTCAACCTGCTCGACACGCCGCTAGCCGAAGCCGAACTGCGCACACGTCTGGCGTTGTTGCAGTTGGACGCGCTGCGGGTTACGCAGCCGGCAGGGCAACTCAGCGGCGGCGAGCGCTTGAAAGCCGCGATGGCCGTAGCCTTGTGGCGTGATACACCGGCGCAATTGCTGTTGTTGGATGAACCCACCAATCACCTGGACCTGGAGTCAGTGCTTGCGTTTGAGCAGGCATTAAAGGGGTTTACCGGCGCACTGCTGGCCGTATCACACGACGAGGCATTCTTGCAGGCGATCGAGCCGACTCACCATCTGACGTGGCACGCCACCGGCTGGCAACTGGAGCGTGTCTGAGGTCATTGCGCGGACAGGCAAAGCGCCCTACGGTAGTGGCCGGATAATCTCACCGAGGAAACCAGCCCCATGCTGCCTTCGTCCCGCAAGCCTTACACCAATGCCACACTCGCCCGTCGTCAGCGCTGGCGCGGGCGCGTGGGCTTGATGCTGGTGGCCTGCCTGTCGGTGCTGGCGGGCATGACCGATGCGATCGGTTTCATGGCCAGCGGCGATTTCGTCTCGTTCATGAGTGGTAACACCACGCGCCTGGCGGTGGCCATCAGTGCGGGCGACCTGGGGCTCACCGGGCGGCTGGTATTGCTGGTCGCCACCTTCGTGGTCGGCAATGCCTTGGGCGTGCTGGTCAGCCGTTTCAGCAAGCGCCATGCGTTGCCCTTATTGCTGTGCATCGGCGCCTTGCTCTGCGCTGCGGCGTTGTGGCCATCGACCGACACCTTGCCCGCGTTGCTCGCGGCGATCATTGCCATGGGCATGCTCAACGCCGCCGTCGAGGAGGTGAACGGGCTGCCGGTGGGGCTGACCTACGTCACCGGGGCGCTGTCACGCTTTGGTCGCGGGCTGGGCCGTTGGCTATTGGGCGAGCGCCGCAATGGCTGGCGCGTGCAATTGATTCCGTGGGGCGGGATGTTCGTTGGCGCTGTGATCGGTGCACTGCTGGAACAGCAGATGGGCCTGCGCGCATTGTGGGTCAGTGGTGCGTTGGCTGCGGCCTTGGGGGTGGCGACACTGTTGATTCCGCGACGCTGGCACTTGGGTTTCATGCCCCGGTGAGGTTGGGGTGGAGGAGCTCGTTCGACGTTTAAGCCTCGACATCCGTGTACCGGTAAAGAGCCATCACGTCGAACGAGCACGTGAATCATAGGCCAATGCCCAGCGGCTGTCCTGCCAGGCGTTTCGGAATATGACTAAGGCAACCGACTTACAGACAAGTGGCCAGTGCTGCCAGGCGACGTTTGGCCGGCATATTGTCCTGTGCTGCATAGTAGTTGACCGTAGAACCCGCGCCGCTGCTGAGTACATCGACAAAGTAATCGCCACCGGTGGTATACACCGTAAAACCACCGGCCTCGGTCGCTTCCTTGAAGCCGCCAGCATCGACGCCGAACACGCTTTCATCCTGCCAGCCGAACTGGATGCACTGGGCAACGACCAGAGTGGCCTTGTCTGACGCCAGGGTTTTGTAGGGGCTGCCTGCGCGCGCTTCCTTCATCTTCGAACCGGCGCAACCGGTCAGTACCGCCAGTATCAATGCGCCCATTACCACTTTGTGCATGCCATTGCTTCCTTGGAAAAACCGTGACTCTACCACTGTGCGTCTGCCAACTGACGCGCCCATGAACTTTGTTTCACTGTGAAGGGCAAACACGCCGCCTATAGTGGCCAGGCTCATTTTTTAGAAGTCTCCCTTCTGCCCGCCACCCCGCGGGCTTTTTTTTGCCTGGGTATCAAAACCACCAACGGAACAGATAGAACAGCGCCATGCTCAATAGCACGGTGGTCAATACGCTGCGCGTCCAGTACATCAACGCCACGGCGCAGATGCCGGCCAGCAGATAAGGGTTGCTCGGGCTCAGGTTGAGCCGATGGTCAGCCAGGAAAATAATCGGCCCGCAGATCGCGGTGAGCATGCCCGGCACGGCGAAGCCCAGAAATTCACGCGCGCCGCGATTGAGCCGTACCGGCAAGCGTGGCTCGATAAACAGGTAACGGTTGAAGAACACCACCAGGCCCATGGCCACAATCATCAGGTAAATCATCGTTGCCCCACTCCCAGCCGTTTACAGGCAAACCCCGCGCTCATCCCCAGCACGCCCGAGACCACCACCGCAGATTCCCAGTGCAGATAACTCAACCAGACCGAACTCAGCAGTGCCGCGGCAACGCATACCACCGTGGGCACGTCGCGCACCACGGGGGTGATCAAGGCAATAAAGGTCGCGGCAATCGAGAACTCCAGCCCCAATTGATCAAGGCCGGGAATGCTTTTGCCCAGCACAATGCCGGCGAGGGTGAAGAGGTTCCAGATCAGGTAAAACGTCAGGCCGACGCCCAAGGCGTACCAGCGATTGAAGGTCTCGCGGTCGTAGTGGTTGACCAGGGCAAAGAATTCATCGGTCAACAAGAACCCCAGGCTCATGCGCCAACGGGTATTGAGCGAAGACAGCGTAGGACGCATGTGCATGCCATAGAGCAGATGCTGGGATGTGAGCAGCAAGGTGGTCAGCACGATGGAAATCAGGCTGGCACCGCTCTTGACCATGCCGATGGCCACCAGTTGTGCGGCACCGGCAAACACAATGGCAGACAAGCCTTGGGCTTGCAGCGGGGTAAATTGCGCGTCGATGGCCATGGAGCCGGCCAGCAACCCCCAGGGCGCACAAGCCAGGGATAAGGGAATGACGGCGATGGCGCCGCGGGTGAAGGCGTAATGAGGTAATGCAGTGGGCATGGAAGCGGCTCATCGACAGACAGTCGACAAGCATGCCAGCACGAACGGAAGGCTGTCTTGAACGATCTTGCTCAGGCGAGCTTTACCGAAACCTGCTCCACCGAATCTCGGGCTTCGCGCAATTCATACGCATCCTGGTTCAGCCGGTGGATGGTATTGAGCAGGCGCTGGCGCAGCACTTCATCGCCGAGTTTTTCCACGGCGCGCATCAGGTCAAAGGCCGCGGTTTCGTTATTTTCCGCGACGGAATCCAGGGTCTTGCGCAGGTTGCGGGTGGCTCGGGTCACGCGGGGTCTTCCTTCATCAGCAATGGGCAGGCACGTTAGGACATTTGTGTTTCATTTTAATTTCAAACAGTTGTGGCGCTTTTAAAGGGTTTTGATCCATATCAATTGAAACAAGATTTGACCTATATATGAAAATACGTATATTCGAATATATCTACTTGAAAAGCCCTTGACCATGTCAGACCTCTTCTCTCCTCCCACCCTGTTCAAGTGCCTGGCCGATGCCACCCGTGCACGGGTGACCTTACTGATCCTGCGCGAGGGCGAACTTTGCGTGTGTGAGTTGATCCATGCCTTGGACGACAGCCAGCCAAAAATCTCCCGCCATCTCGCGCAATTGCGCAGTTGCGGGCTACTGGTGGACCGACGTCAAGGGCAATGGATCTACTACCGCATCAATCCGGCACTGCCCGCCTGGGTCACCCAGGTGCTGGACACCACCCTACAAGCCAACCAGCCATGGTTGCAGGACGACGCAATGCGTCTGAATGCAATGGGCGACAGACCACAACGGGCCAGCACCTGCTGCTGAGCCATCGGAGCGTTTATTCATGCTTGTCGCAATTGCGCTTTTCCTCGTCACCATCGTGCTGGTCATCTGGCAACCCAAGGGCCTGGGCGTAGGCTGGAGTGCTACCCTGGGCGCGATCCTCGCGCTGGGCTGCGGGGTGATCAGCCTGGCGGACATCCCGGCGGTGTGGCACATCATCTGGAACGCCACCGGCACCTTCGTCGCGCTGATCATCATCAGCCTGTTGCTGGACGAAGCCGGCTTCTTCGCCTGGACGGCGCTGCATGTGGCGCGCTGGGGCCGTGGACGCGGCCGGCGGTTGTTTGCCTATATGGTGTTGCTGGGTGCGCTGGTATCTGCGCTGTTTGCCAACGACGGTGCGGCGTTGATCCTGACGCCTATCGTGATGTCGATGCTGCTGGCCTTGCGCTTTTCCCCGGCGGCGACCCTGGCCTTCGTCATGGGCGCAGGGTTTATCGCCGACACGGCAAGCCTGCCGCTGGTGGTGTCGAACCTGGTGAATATCGTCTCGGCGGACTATTTCAAGATTGGCTTCAACGAATACGCCGCGGTGATGGTGCCGGTGAACCTGGTCAGTGTCGCCGCCACGCTCGCGGTACTGCTGTGGTTTTTCCGCCGGGATATTCCGCAGACCTACAACCCGTCCGACCTGGAAGATCCCGCCAGTGCCATCCATGACCGTGCGACCTTTCGTGCCGGCTGGTGGGTACTCGGTATTTTGCTGGTCGGCTGTTTCGCCCTGGAACCGTTGGGCATTCCCATCAGTGCGATCTCGGCGTTCTGTGCGGTGCTGCTGCTGGTGATTGCTGCCAAAGGTCATCAGATTTCCACGCGCAAAGTCCTCAAGGAAGCCCCGTGGCAGATCGTGATTTTTTCCCTGGGCATGTACCTGGTGGTTTATGGCCTGCGTAACGCCGGCCTGACCGACTACCTGGCCACCTGGCTCGACACCTTCGCCACCTATGGTGTGTGGGGCGCTGCCATGGGCACCGGGGTGCTGACCGCGCTGCTCTCATCAGCCATGAATAACCTGCCAACCGTGCTGATTGGGGCGTTGTCCATCGAGTCCAGCCATGCCGTGGGCGTGGTCAAGGACGCGATGATCTACGCCAATGTGATCGGCAGCGACCTGGGCCCGAAAATCACCCCCATCGGCAGCCTGGCCACCTTGTTGTGGTTGCATATCCTGGCACGCAAAGGCATCACCATCACCTGGGGTTACTACTTCAAGGTCGGGATCGTGCTGACCCTGCCCGTGCTGCTGATCACCCTCGCCGCCCTCGCGTTGCGCCTGAGCATCTAAAGGAGACTGCAATGAAAGTGCTGTTCATGTGTACCGCCAACAGCTGTCGCAGCATCTTGTCCGAAGCGATGTTCAATCACCTGGCGCCGGAGGGATTCGAGGCGATCAGCTCGGGCAGTTTTCCCAAGGGCCAGGTGTTGCCCCGTAGCCTGAGCACGCTGGAGGCAGCGGGCATCAGCATCGAAGGTTTGTACAGCAAGGGCAATGACGCCTTTCAAGACAGTCCGCCTGATGTGGTCATCACCGTGTGCGATAAAGCAGCCGGTGAAGCGTGCCCCGTATATTTCGGCCCAGCGGTGAAGACGCATTGGGGCTTGGAGGACCCTTCCGAAGTGCAGGGTGACGAGGCGCAAGTAGAGGCAGCATTCAAGGCCACCCTCGACATTATCTCCGCACGCTGCGAGGCGTTTTTTGCGCTGCCCTTTGCACGTCTATCGCCGGATGAATTGAAGGCTGAACTCCAGCGCATTGCCTCAACGCCGCAGACTTTGTAGGAGCAAGCCCGCTCCCACAGGGACCTGTGCCGGGCGCTGATTCTGTGGCCAATACACGGCCAGTGTGGGAGCTGGCTTGCCTGCGATAGCGGTGATTCAGTTGAAGATTCAGTGGCTGATACGCAGCCATCGCGAGCGTTCCTGCAGAGGGCGTGGTATCCCTCTCTCGGACTGACGTATGCTCTGGCACTTTCTCGAAAGGAACTGAGCATGCTGTCGATCTTTGTCTATGCGCTGGTATTCGGTTTTGTATTTTGCCTTTCCCCCGGCGCCGTGCTGGCAGAGACTCTGCGCCGCGGCTTGCTCCATGGCTTCACGCCGGCGTTGCTGGTGCAGTTCGGCTCACTGGTGGGCGATGCCGTCTGGGCCGTGATTGGCCTCACCGGTATCGCACTGCTGATCCAGCATGATGCAGTGCGGGTTCCACTCACAATCGTCTGTGCGCTGTACCTGGCCTGGCTGGGCATTCGCAGCCTGATTGATGCCTGGCAGTTACCGGCAATGGACAATGCCCCTGCCAGCTCAGGCAAAAATGCGTTGGCGGTGGGCGCGGCGATTTCCTTGGCTAATCCGAAAAACATCGTCTACTGGGGCGCCTTGGGCAGCGCACTGTCGGGGATTGTCGGCACCACCCCCAGTCACGGACAGACCCTGATGTTTTTTGCCGGCTTCATGCTGGCGTCGGTACTCTCGTGTTTTCTTACCGCCGCCTTGGTGAACCTGCTACGCAAGAACGCATCACCGACTTGGCAGCGTGCGAGTTATGCGGCCTGCGGTTTAGTATTGATCTATCTGGCACTCCTCGCCGCGCAAGGTGTATGAAGTTATTCAACCCACAACTTACGCGCGCCTCTTGTCTGAACAAACTCTGAACACGGGCTAATTTAATTAATCATACGTTGACATTCACTGACGCCCTGAGTAGATTGCCCGTGCCCGCAACTGGGGCCTTTTTTAAACCTCACAAAAGAAGCCAATGGACACAGTATCTAGTCGCTGTCCGAGCACCGCCTTTGCGGGCATCGGGCGCCAAACCCAGAATATGACAGGACTCGCGTTCCAGGTCCGGTAAGCTGCGCTAGAGCTTGATGCTCCACCGTAACTGCCTCACCGGTCGCCCGTCCGGTCCCGAGGTGTGTTATGACCTTCCAACTCCTTGTTTTGCCTGATACGCGCACACTGGTTGCAGCCCTGCGCGCCAAGCTGTGCCGAGCGCCGGCGGGCTTTTCGCCAACCCGCTCGACCTTTGCCACACCCTCCCCTCAAGTGCGCACGGCCCCGCCGCTGGCGCACTGGCGTATCTGCCCTGAAAGCGGCCACCTGGTGCAGCACTGGGATCATGCCGACCCTCAAGACCCGCAGAGACCCCAGGTTTCCTGCCTGGCGCAAGCGCGCTTGATGCTCGGTCTCTACCTGAGCACTTGCGCCGCCTGACCTGGCTGGAAACAGCAACTTTCTTATTGATGTCCCTGGAGTTCTTTATGAACACGTCCAGTAGTAGCCTGCTGCACGCTAGTTAACTAACGTGCTGTTAGCAGGCCCTCATAAGTTATGTGAATACTTTATTTAAACCGATCGCGAAGTCCGCGGCTCGGCATGCTTTCGCTCGCCTGTCTGCAGGTAAGTAGAGGGTATGTTTTGTCGAGAATTGGCGACAGGAGTACAGACAATGAGCGCCGTAAAAAACACGCCTCTGCACAAGAAAAATGGCACCGCCCCCGACACCAGGCTGTCGATGCGTGCCGCCCGCGAAGCCCACAACGGCCTGGCGGCCACCCTCGCCAATGTACGCGCCACCCAGGACGGCCTGACCGAACTGGACGCCTCGGCGCGCCTGCAACGTGAAGGCTATAACGAAGTGGCCCATGACAAGCCGCCACACGCTATCGTCCAGTTCCTGCAGGCACTGAACAACCCATTCATCTACGTGCTGTTGACCCTGGGCGGTATCAGCTTTGTCACCGACTATTGGTTGCCACTTCAGGCAGGTGAAGAAGTCGACCTGACCAAAGTCATCATCATCATGACCATGGTGTTGCTCAGCAGCCTGTTGCGTTTCTGGCAGGAACATCGCTCGGCCAAATCCGCCGAGGCCCTCAAGGCCATGGTACGCACCACTGCCACCGTGCTGCGCCGCGAGCAAGTTGGCGCCCAGCCGGTCTTGCGCGAAGTGCCGATGCGCGACCTGGTGGCCGGCGACATCGTGCAGCTGTCAGCCGGCGACATGATCCCCGCCGATATCCGCCTGATCGAGTCCCGCGACCTGTTTATCAGCCAGGCCGTGCTGACCGGTGAAGCCTTGCCGGTGGAGAAGTACGACACCCTGGGCGATGTCACGCAAAAGTCCGCCTCTACGCTGGCCGCCGACCAGGGCAACCTGCTGGACTTGCCGAACATCTGCTTCATGGGCACCAACGTGGTCAGCGGCCGCGCCAAAGCGGTGGTGGTGGCAACGGGGCCGCGCACTTACTTTGGCTCCCTGGCCAAGGCGATTGTCGGCTCGCGGGTGCAAACCGCCTTCGACCGGGGCGTGAACAGTGTCAGCTGGCTGCTGATCCGCTTCATGCTGGTGATGGTACCCATCGTGTTTTTCCTCAATGGCTTCTCCAAGGGTGATTGGGGCGATGCCTTCCTGTTTGCCCTGGCGGTAGCCGTCGGCCTTACCCCGGAAATGCTGCCGATGATCGTCAGCGCCAACCTGGCCAAGGGCGCAACGGCCATGGCCAAGCGCAAAGTGGTGGTCAAGCGCCTCAATGCGATCCAGAACTTCGGCTCGATGGATGTGCTGTGCACCGACAAGACCGGCACCCTCACCCAGGACAAGATCATCCTCGAGCATCACGTCAATGCCTTTGGCCAGCGCGATGACGCCGTGCTGTCCCTGGCCTGGCTCAACAGCTTTCACCAGAGCGGCATGAAAAACCTGATGGACCAGGCGGTGGTGCAGTTCTCGGAACAGAACCCCAAGTTCCAAGTGCCGTTTGCCTACAGCAAGGTCGATGAATTGCCGTTCGACTTTGTCCGTCGTCGCCTGTCGATAGTGGTCAAGGATGCCGCCGGTGACCAGTTGCTGGTATGCAAGGGCGCGGTGGAAGAGATGCTGAGCATTTCTACCCATGTCATGGAAGCCGGCGAAGCCTTGCCCCTGGATGACCGCCGTCGTGAGGCGCTATTGGCGCTCGCCAATGATTACAACGAAGACGGTTTCCGCGTGCTGGTGGTAGCGACCCGCAATATCCCTAAAGCGCTGGCACGCCAGCAGTACACCACCAGCGACGAACGCAACCTGGTGATCCAGGGTTTCCTGACCTTCCTGGACCCACCGAAGGAAACCGCAGGCCCGGCCATTGCGGCGCTGCAACAGATTGGCGTGGCGATCAAGGTGTTGACCGGCGACAACGCCGTGGTCACCAGCAAGATCTGCCGCCAGGTTGGCCTGGAACCCGGCCAGCCGCTGCTGGGCGTGGAAATCGAAGCCATGGACGACGCCACCCTGCTGCGCCGCGTAGAAGAGCGCACCGTATTCGCCAAGCTCACGCCGCTGCAAAAATCCCGCGTGCTCAAGGCGCTGCAAGCTAACGGGCACACCGTCGGCTTCCTCGGTGACGGTATCAACGATGCACCGGCGCTGCGGGATGCCGATGTGGGTATTTCGGTGGACAGCGGCACCGACATCGCCAAGGAATCGGCCGACATCATCCTGCTGGAAAAGAGCCTGATGGTGCTGGAAGAAGGCGTGCTCAAGGGCCGCGAAACCTTCGGCAATATCATGAAGTACCTGAACATGACTGCCAGCTCCAACTTCGGCAACGTGTTCTCGGTGCTGGTGGCCAGTGCGTTCATCCCGTTCATGCCGATGCTGGCGATCCATCTGCTGCTGCAAAACCTGATGTACGACATCTCCCAACTGGCTCTGCCGTGGGACAAGATGGACAAGGAATACCTGGCCAAGCCACGCAAGTGGGATGCGAAAAACATCGGCCGCTTCATGATCTGGATCGGGCCGACCTCGTCGATCTTCGACATCACCACCTTTGCGCTGATGTGGTACGTGTTCTCGGCCAACAGTGTGGAAATGCAGACGCTGTTCCAGTCCGGCTGGTTTATCGAAGGGCTGCTCTCGCAAACCCTGGTGGTGCATATGCTGCGCACCCGCAAGATTCCGTTCTTCCAGAGCACGGCCGCCTGGCCGGTGTTGATGATGACCTGCATCGTGATCGCCCTGGGCATCTACGTACCGTTCTCGCCACTGGGCACCCTGGTGGGCCTGCAACCGCTGCCGATGGCGTACTTCCCTTGGCTGGTAGGCACCTTGCTGGCTTACTGCTGCGTCGCCCAACTGATGAAGACGATCTACATCCGCCGCTTCAAGCAGTGGTACTGACCCTCCCCGCCGTTCAAACGCTGGCGGCCGCTCGGTCGCCAGCGTGCAATACAAGGATTTGCTCATGCGCGTGTTGATCTGTGCTGGTCGTCATTACGCCGACACCAAAAAGTCCCGCCATGTGCTGGACGCTTACCACCGCCTGCGCCCGGTGCAGGTACTGATCCACGGCGGCAACCAGTTCCTGGGCAGTGAGATCGAGGAATGGGCCCGGGAAATCGGTATCGACGTGGTGCGTTATCCACCCAATTGGCAGCGCCATGGCAAACAGGCGGAACGCCAGCGCAATCACTTCATGCTGGCCGACAGCCGCCCCGATCTGATCATTGCCCTGCCGGGCGGTGACGATACCTCGGAGCTGGTTTGCCAGGCCAAAGCCAGCGGCATTTCGGTGCTGACCGTAGAAAGCTGAACTCAAGCGAGGTGCATCATGCACAAAAAACACACGCCGGCACGCCGCGACGGGTTTGCCAAATATCGCGCTCGCCACTCTCGCCACACCCTGCTGTTACTGCCGCCAGCAAAGCGCCGTGCATTGCAGCGCAATCTGATCTTTATCGGCGTGACCCTGGGCCTTGTCCTGGTGGCCGCGTTGATGTCAAAAGCGCAAGCCGCAGGCGGCGCTTATGTGGTTGACGACGGCACGATCAACGCGCCGGGTGAATGCAATGTCGACGCCTGGTACAGCGCCCAGCGGCACGCGGGCAGTACCCCTAACGGCACCTTGTCGCCCGCCTGCACGTTCAGCGCCATGCCAGCCGTGCAATGGGGCGCCGCGTTGTCACGGGCCGTGGATGCAGGCAAAGGCGAGACGCAGATCAGCCCGCAAGCCAAGGTGCAGGTGCTGTCACGGCAAGACTTGGGCTTGGAACTGGCGGTTGCTGTCGGGGCGCATGTCGCGCTGGACCGCCATCACGGGTTTGACGGCGCAGACCTGAACATCCCCCTGACCTGGCAACCTCTGGATCCCTTGCGCCTGAACCTGAACGCCGGCTGGAGCCACGCCTACAACGACGGTGATCAACAACATCGCCTGACCTGGGGCACGGGGTTCGAATATCAGTTGGCAGAGAAGCTCACGCTGATTGGCGAGCGTTATGGCCAGGAAGGCGGCGAACAGGCCTGGCAGGCCGGGCCGCGTTTGCACATTGGTGAATTTGTTGACGTGGACCTGCTGGTCGGGCGCAGCCTGATTGGCGATCGCGCCCAGTGGCTGACCACTGGGGCGACGCTGAGGTTCTAGGCTTTGGCCTGTTGCTCCAGATGCAGCTGCAACTGCGGATCGATTTGCAACTGACCGGCCAGGTCGTCGAGGTAATTGCGCTCGGCGTCCTGCTGATCATTGACCAGCATCACGCTCGCCAGGTAAATCTCCGCAGCGAGTGCGGGGTCATTGGCATACTCGGCAAAATCGGCGGCATCCAGGGGCTTGGCGACTTCGGCGTCGAGCCACTGCTGCAATTGTGGGTCGTCGGTATGACGGCCGATCTCGGCAGAAATCATCTGCTGCTCTTGCGCATCGATTTTGCCATCGGCCTTGGCCGCCGCGATCAACGCACGCAGTACGCCGTGGCTATGGGCTTCGGCTTCAGGCCCTTCAAGCTGGTCAACGGTCTGGATAGCTTGCTGCGGTGCCGAAGCCTGTTGGCGTTGCCAGGCTTGGTACGCCTGGAAAGCCGCCATTCCCAGGGACGCCAGCGCCGCGTAGTTCATCCCACCGCCGCTACGCGTCTGGGTAGTACCACCTGCCGGAGCACCGCCCAACAAGCCACCCAGGCCACCGAGTAAACCACCCAAACCGCCGCCAGCCGAAGATGCATTGCCGGTGCCGGCGCCCTTCAACAGCCCACCTAGCAACCCGCCCAGGCCGCCGCCCGACGCGCCGCCGCCTTGCTGCCCTGCACGCAACAGTTGTTCCAGTAGATCGCTGGTATTCATGGTGTCGCCCTCCCGGGGCGCAATAGTGGCTTTGATCAAACATAGTCCTCCCGCGATGGAACACCATGACCGTCGGGCGGGCAAGCTTTATGATGGCGCCATCACGCCAAGAAGGGAGAACCGCGGTGAACCGCATCGAGCACATTGCGCTGATGGCCACCTATAACCAATGGATGAACCGCAAGGTCTACGACGCCGCCGCCGCCCTGACGCACGCGCAGTTGACCCTGGACCGCCAAGCGTTTTTCGGTTCGATCTTCGGCACCTTGAACCACCTGATGCTGGGTGACACCGTCTGGCTCAAGCGCTTCGCCGAACACCCGGCCAACTTTGCGGCCTTGGCGCCGCTGAACAGAGTTGCCACGCCCAGCGACCTCAAGCAACTGGCATTCCCCAGCCTTGCAGAACTGGCGGCCCATCGCGCCTGGCTGGATCAACTCATCATCGAGTGGGCCCACAGCCTGCAAGAGCCCCACCTCGACCAACGCCTGCGCTATCACAACATGCGCGGCGTGGCCGCCGAGAAACCCTTCTTCGGTTTGCTGGTGCACTTTTTCAACCACCAGACTCACCACCGCGGCCAGGTGACGACACTGCTGAGCCAGGCGGGTGTGGACGTGGGGGTCACCGACTTGCTGGCACTGATTGACTGAAGGCCGACACGGTCAATGTGTGGCTTGCCTGCAATGGCGGTGTAACAGATTCAAATCTGTGACTGACACATCGCTATCGCAGCAAGCCAGCTCCCACAGTTGCCCTATATTGCCCACAGCATCAGTGCTGTCATTTCACCTTGCTGCTCAAGGTTTCCACACTGCGCTTCAAATCATCCAGGCTGCGCTTGAGACCGTCGATCTCGCTTTTCTGCCGCTCTATCGTGCTCTTCTGCTCATCCACCGTACGCTTGAGACTCGACAGCTGACTGTCACTGCTACTGGCACTCGAACCGTCCTTGCGCTTGAACTCATCAAACGCACGCTCTTGGCCCTCCACTTTGCTTTTCAAGCTTTGCAGTTCGCTTTGACTCTGTTTTTGCCCAGCCTGCAGCGCCTCGACATCACCCACGGAAACACCCGACGGCTTCAACACATAGGCACCGCCCACATCCATCGAGCCGGCCGTCAACTTGTCTGAGGACGACGCACTAAATTCGCCCCACTGCACCGCACTCCCCGCCTGCGCCGAGCTGAACGCGCCAGTGCCCAACAACCCCGCTACACCTGCGGCCATGATCCAAGCCTGCTTACGGATACTGAGCATCAAACGACTCCCTGCGAAATGCCGAAATGGCATATCGCTATGACTGTCATTTATGGGGCTTGTTCCTGGGTTGCAAGCGCTCATCAGGACTTGGCACAAAGGCCATGTAGATCACTGATCTGCCACGTTTTTTTCTGCGCATCTTTATGCGGGAAAACCGGCTGGGAGGTTGCGCTGAAGCGGCTGGATCTATATATTCCCAACCCTGTTACACCGCGCTACCGCCCGAATGGCGAAACTGGTAGACGCATGGGACTTAAAATCCCCCGCTCGTAAGGGCGTCCCGGTTCGATTCCGGGTTCGGGCACCATAGATATCAAGGGCTTGCCAGGGAAACCTGGGCAGGCCCTTATCTTTTCTGCTCCGCAATTTCTTCCCCGATGTCCTGCGGACCGCCCGCCCAAAAAACATCATACAGTTCGTTAGCTCAAGGCGCGTCACGTCCAAGTCTCGAGTACTGTGCGCACATACAATACCAAGGTGAGTCGGCGGAAGTGCTTGATTGGTTAAAGGGCGGCAACGCTGTGGGAAGCGTTAAAAATCAGGATTCTAAAATTACTACTCCGATTAGCTAACCTCACCGTATACTCTTGTACTTCTAACCCACCATTCAAATGGACTTGCATATGAACGACATCTACAAAATACTACTCGCAGCAGCCGTTGGCTTTCTACTTTCACCGCTTACTGAAATATTAAAAAGCAAGCTCTCAGCCCGACAACAAAAATCAAAACTGGAAACAAAACTCAAAACATTCGAAACCATCTTATGCAGAGCCATACCCTCAATAACCGAAACAATCAAAAACCGAGAAATTTTCATTAGGTCTCCTGAAAAATACGTAGGAACGTTATTTATAACTCCAAATTTTATTTTCCCGAAAATAGAGTCAAATATAGATAACGCATACGATATGTTATCGAGCTCCCAGCAGCGCGGACTTTTAGATCTTGAATCACAAGCAGCTCATATAAAAAACATGCTGAAAAAGCTGCGCTCGATTGAAGATGAATGCAAGTCAACAATATACAGTAAAGCAAATATAGAAAAAATAATAACCCAAGAATCCGAAATCCGAGATATTGAAAAAGAACACTACACCCGCGCTATAGCGTGTGAAAAAGCAATTTTATACACCGCTGCGTGCATGCTAGGAACATTGAGAAGGGTAATTAATAATGACCCAAGCCTCCCCAAAGACATTGATACCATAAAAAATGTAAGCGAAGAACTTGACATTAACATTGATCTCAATTGGTGGCACCAGTTTCGCGGCCAACAATCTGACGCATAACATAAAGCCCGACAAGTGTATTGACGTAGGACCGGCACGCCAGAATTCTTCGTCACCCTCACTACAACTGGATTAGGCCTCATCAATTCAAAGATGGGTTGGCGCCAGCGCGGACCAAGGAGGAACTTAACATCACGCCCAGGATTAGTTGACCACAACCATTAAAATCTACCCCCTTTTGCCCCTCTTTTATCCATGCGTTGTTGTGCTCCCGGCGAGGGAGCGAAGCATTCAATAAGATTTATCTGCAGAACAATCAGATAACTCTTATATATTTTTCGCAAAATTCATGCGATTAATCCAGAGGATAAAGGACCTAATGAAAAGGGATATCAATTGCTAGTCATTACGAGAACGCCTAATAAAAGCCTATACATCGGCGGCGAAATCCAATTAAAAGTAATCAAGGTCTTGGGCGAAAGCGTGTCTCTAGGAGTTAGCGCGCCCAAGAACATGCGAATTGTTCGTTCAGAGCAAGAGAGAAAATCCTCTGATAACGGTTCTATCACTTCTGGTACGGAGGTTTTGAAATAGGTCAACCCCCAACCGCACTGTAGCAACGCCGGATCGGCTAGCAGTTTAAAGAACACATGGGCATTGCTGTTTTTGGCATGCCGCTGAATGCGCTGCTGTTGATGGCTGACGATTTGACGTCTACGATTCAGGCGGGCTGTCCTTGTTCGAGTGGTGTGTGCTCGCAACTATCACCGTAGACCAAGGGCGGACTTTTTTCATTTTTTTGTAATCAGATCAGCCGGTTAGCTGTTAAGTAATCGCCATTCGGGACAGTTTCGTCCGCACAGGGACAGATTTATTTTTAAGGATTTTTGAAAACCCCGATTCTAATCATATAAATCTGTCACCTTTTTTCGAAAATCAAAGTCAATTGACGTGTGGTTATCCGGACTTTTCTTGTTACCGGGTTACCAAAGGCGTCTGTTTTTTGACCTGTCGCGCTTTTAAACTCAACATGTGGATCAGCACTTCCTGGTGCCCGCGAACTGCCTTTTTTGATTGTCACACGAGGAATGCCATTCGCGTCAAGATATTTGAGAGGGCCACCGTCAGTCTGAGCAGGCTTCCAACCTTGAGCTTCCGCATATTGCCTCAACTAACTAGCTTTTGGCGTTCGACCGGGTTCAAAAATCTTATTAAGGCCTTTTGCACCAACTAATCAGCGACTACTTTTTGCAGCAAACTTGCGACTTCAATTCTAAGTCTTTCATCGTCAAACTCATACTCTTCCCTTGATTCGTTTGGTTCGTACATATCCGCAGCACAAAAAATACTGGACAAGCACTCGCTCAACGAAGGCTCATCAAGCTGAAGGACATTGCTATCCCGCTCAATTTTCCAAAGCTCAATATACGCTTCAGAAAAAATTTCGGCTTTCAGCCTTCCCGCTACATACGATCTTGCAAATTCCAAGATAGTAAGACTCATCGCAGAACTCCATTTTTAATAAAACTTTCAAACTGCTGTGTTCCCGGCGAGAGCTTAAAGCCCGTCACAAAGTTTCCTGACGCATCGAGCACAACAGCGTTGTTGGTGGTCGAATTAAAGAACACTTTGGAGTCTTTTACAAATCCGTATGTGCCTTGCTGAGTCGTAGATGTGGACCCCATGTGAGTTTTGATTGCAGACTCATACTGAGCAAGAGTTTCAGGATTTTTCTTTGTAGTCACCACACCAAAATCAGAAGCATGCTTGAATTTTTTATCGAGCTGCTTCTGGGTAACGCTAGTTAATGACTCAGCAACGCTATTACCTTTTGCACCGCTACCCTCACTGTACATGTTTCCCGGATCAAGTCGATGCTCCGGCGTCACATACTTGCCATCATCCTGTCGCCCATCCAGCTGCGTCCCACCGGTATGATGTCCCCGCCGGCCTTCAACTGGCTGCCGATCACGGTGACGTCACGCCCGCCGTCGATGCTCATGCCGCCATCGGCGTTCTTGCTGGCGTTAACGGTCAGGTCTTTACCGGCTTCGACGACAGAGGCCACGTTGGTACTGTCGTAACTTTCCCGCTGTTGGCTTTTGCTGCGTCCGAACGAGCCCTTGCTCTTTTTCGAGTAGAACGAAGCGTCTTCGTCCAGTGCCGACAGGATGCTCACATCGCGTTGTGCATCAAGTGCCACGTTGCCGCCCCCGGCAATTCGGCTGGCGGTGAGTTCCAGGTCTTTACCTGCATTGAGCGATACGTCGCCGCCGGCCGTCAGTACGCTGGAAACCTGGCTGATGTGATCCTTGGACTGAGTGACCTTTTTGGACTTGCTGGATGAATGCTGTTCGTCGACGGACGACGAGATACTCAGGGTACAAAGTCAAGTCCAACTTTCCCGTGGTTGGGTCTCAACCCCGCCTGCTCGCAGTCATCTTTGTATCATCAGATCCCCGGGACAATTGCAAATAACGAATCACTATTTGGGTAGCTACAAATATAATTTCTCGCCCTAACTAAACTTCTCCTCAAGAAAACAGAGCCCGGCTCATCGGGCTCTTGGTCGCAATACCAATTATCATAAGTATGCTCAACTGTCCCGTCACCCAGCTGATATACATCCCCGCCTAGGATGGGGACATCTAAAGCTTCGAGTTCGTTAATGACACGTAGAGCGTCATCACGCCTTAAAGCCCAGTTCTGCACCCCCATAGATTCCAGAAGTAGTCCACAATTCAGGATCGCGTCAATCCGCTCAGACCAGATAAAATTCATGCCCATTGCTCCTAATTCGGTTTGAAAAGCCTATGATTTATTGATCCGTCCGGCTCTTTTATGAACTCGAAAACGCCTTGTTTTCCACGATACTCCCCTGGAATTTTCAGCATATCTCTTTCAACGCCATCCCCACCTGTAATTTTCGTTATTTCTCCAGCCCCCTGAAAAACTTTTACACTTTCAGGAAAAGCATGGAGATCACCTGTCTTGATCTGACCTAATACTTTATTCGTGTATTTGGTGCCTGCGAAGAAATCATCTGTAGCGGAATTTCCTTCTGTTCCAGAACCATGATTTTCACTAAACACATTCCCCGGATCAAGTCGATGCTCCGGCGTCACATACTTGCCATCATCCTGTCGCCCATCCAGCTGCGTCCCACCGGTATGAACGGTCGGAGCAACCACACTGCCATCACCAAACCCGCCACTGCTCGGATGCACGGCGATGTCAGTGAGGATCGGATTGACCAGACTGCGATTGCTAGGATCAAGCAGGTGGATCGGGAATGCCGTACCGACAATCACATCCCAGATCAATATGCTGCTTTTCATGCTTTGCGCAGCATTCTCTCCAGTTTTGGCTGTTGCCTCAACCAGGGAATTTGCCGCAATACGCAAGTTTTCCTGAGTGGTTGGGTTAGCTGCAACTAATGCGCCGCCTATGGCTGTGATGCCCGCCATAGCGAGAGGTATGGCCGGTAAGAAGTTACTTTCTCCCGGACTGCTGTTGTTCAAACTCTTCAGTAACGTCAACACCCGCAAGGCTTCTTTCGGATCATCCCCTGCTATCTGAGTGAGCTTATCTGCCAGTGCTTGAGTTTCAGGCGAGTGGGCGTTGTTCGTGATATTGCCAAGCGCCCGGTTGACGATGGCGGACCTTTCCTCTTGGTGACGACTGCCTAGCTGTCGCATGGCCGCCTGTCCTTTCATTTCGAGCCCGACGAAGTCAGGATTTACGCCTTGCGCAATCTCCGAACCAGCGCCGAGCAGGTCCACCATCTGGAAAATCGTCTCTTCGGTTTTGTCACCTAACTTGGCTGCGTCAGTTTTCCATTGTTCTAATGTTGCCTTTGGGGATGTCACCGCCTTCAACGAAGAGTCAGTCACATACAGATCGGTACGTTTTTCCTGGTCCTTGGTAACTTCGTAGGCCTTATCAACATCGCGATTGAGCCCCGTCACTGCAGATGTAACATCGCCCACATCCCGCACAACGATCTCACCCGCGCCCACCGTCGCGCGGACTGATTGCTCGCGTTCCTTATCGTACTTCCATCCCGTAACACTCCACCCCGTCTGCCCCGTCTTGCCTTTACCGACCTGGCTCGGGTCCTGGGTAGTGCTTTCACCGTTTTTATAGGTGCCACCGACGTTCAAGTAATACCCGTGCTCTTTATCTTCTCCAGAGATGTCTCTGAACCCCAGCGTGCCGGTATCCAGTTTCAAGTTGCCATTGTCTGAAGCGATTAAAGCGCCATCCAGTTGTGTGTGCTTCTCCGTACGGATATCCACTTTGTCGCTGGCGGTAATACGCGTCTGATCCTGGACCCAATTGGTTTTTCCAGTGGTCTGACCGTAACTAACCGAACCGCTGACACCGGCGCCCGGACCGATGGTGACGGTGACACTTACATCAAATTCTTTGCCTTTGACTTTGCCGGTGTCTGGGACAGAAGAAACATTCAGGTCACCGCCGACCCGGCCAATGACTTTATCTCCCCGCAAGTCAGCACCTGCAACCTGGGTATCGCGGCCGCTCTCGAAGCCCAAACGATCGGCAGCATAGAGATAAGCATCCTGTTGACGCCGCCCTTCCCGGTCCAGGTTCCCTTTGCCCATGCTGACGCTGGCATAAACGCCGACACCCTCATTGCCAAAGGTAAACCCGACTTCGCCACCACCACTGTTTCTATTACTGTCGCTTGAACTGTCGTTCTGCGCAGCACGAATGCTCAAGTCGTTCCCTGCCTTGAGATCGATGTCGCGACCAGCCTTGGCTTGCGTACCTACCAGGCTCAGGTCATTGCTCGCGTTCAGGTTAATATCGCGCCCGGCCTGCACTGTCGTGACGGTAGAAGTACCGTTACTACCCTTCTCACTAGCAACGCCATGGCTCCCACCTACGCCTAACTTTATGCCACCACTGGTACCGCCATGGATGCCACCCCAGCTCTGACTCTCACTGTCATTTTGGTTAATGCTGCCCTTCGCTACATCAAGCGAAACATCCCGACCTTTGATGTTGATATCACGGCCGGCATTCAACTGGCCGCCGCTGATGGCCACATCATTCCCGGCGACCAAGTTGAGATCTTTACCGGCCTTCAGGGTCGATGAGCGGTTGGTCTCTTCAATCAGCTGCGTGCTGGTGCTGTGCTTGCTATTGCCGAATTTTAGGTCCCCAGTAGGACCAGCAAGGAATTGGCCGACTGCATCAACACCTTTCAGCGTACTGGAGCCCTTGCTGATGTTGTCCTCTCCTTTACCAGCCCCGCTCACTGCATCTTTGGTGTTGCCATAGTTATGGTTGATAGCCACGCTCAACCCATTGCGCTCAGTCTCCCGCTGCTGCTCCATCAGCAAACGCTCACGCGCCGCATCGATGTTGATATCCCGACCGGCCGTCAGCTCAGCATCATTGGCAGCCGATAGGTCAGAGCCGCGCTGGTTGATATCTCGCTTGGCATTGATCGTCAGGTCCTGCCCAGCATTGATCTGGCTGGCGGCTGCTGTTTGCTGCTCAAGTCTATTTTTCTCTGCACTTTTATCAGCGCCCACAAACAAGGTCACACCATTGGCGTCACTCGATACGCCAATACCGGTCTGTTTGCTTTTTTGCCAATCGCGCTCACTGGTACTGCTTTGGGCCGCAAGTACATTGACATCGCGCCCCGCATTGAGACTGACATCACGCCCGGCGCTGACCCCACTGCCCACCAAGTTAATATCTCGTTCGGCGTGCAAGTTCGCATCACGATCCGCGGACACCTGGCTCCCCACGCTGGTGCTGCTTTGGGCTTCCTGACCAGCTTTTTTGGCCGAGGAGATCGCAATAAACCCACCGGAGATCGAGCCGGTTTTCTTCTCGTATTTTTCACTACGGCTATAGGCGGTGTCGTTAGCAGAGACCAGGTTGATATCGCCCGTTTCCTTGACCAGTCCAGACCTCAACTCGACATCATTTTCTGCACTGATCTCACTGGCCCGCACCCGCACGTCATTACCCGCCGCCGCCACAACATCATTGCCCGCCTCCAACTCACTGCCCACTTGGCTCGCAGTGGTCTTCAACTGGCTCTTGCCGCTTTTGGACAGCCCCAGGAACCCGGACTTGGTCTTCTTACTGTAAGAGCCATGCTCCTCGACACCCGACAGCACCGCGATGTCACCGGTGGCACCCAGCAACATGTCGCCACCCGCCTTCAACTGGCTGCCGATCACGGTGACGTCACGCCCGCCGTCGATGCTCATGCCGCCATCGGCGTTCTTGCTGGCGTTAACGGTCAGGTCTTTACCGGCTTCGACGACAGAGGCCACGTTGGTACTGTCGTAACTCTCCCGCTGTTGGCTTTTGCTGCGTCCGAACGAGCCCTTGCTCTTCTTAGAGTAGAACGAAGCGTCTTCGTCCAGTGCCGACAGGATGCTCACATCGCGCTGTGCATCGAGGGCCACGTTACCGCCCCCGGCAATCCGGCTGGCGGTGAGCTCCAGGTCTTTACCGGCATTGAGCGACACGTCGCCGCCGGCCGTCAGCACGCTGGAAACCTGGCTGATGTGGTCCTTGGACTGGGTGACTTTCTTGGATTTGCTCGATGAATGCTGCTCGTCGGCGGCCGACGAAATGCTCAGGTTTTCGGTGGTCGTAATGCTCAAGTCACGCTTGGCGTCGATGCGGCTGGCAATGGCGGTGAAGTCACGCCCTGCCGATACCTTGAGGTCACGACCAGTCTCCACACTGGCGCCGTTTTGCGTCACGGTTTCGGTGCGCAGACGGTTGCCCAGATCCAAACCATTGCGTTGCTCAACGGCTTCGATGCGCACATCGCGGCCAGCGAACAGTGTGGTGTCACGCCCGCTTTTCAGCACGCCACCGGTATTGGCAATGTCCCGACCAGCATTCATCGTCAGGTCATTGGCCGCCTCGATGCGCGACGCACTGTCCAGATAGTCGCGGCGCTCAGCAGTGCCGTTGCCGGTACGGGTTACTGCGCGGTCGTTGATCACATCACCCTTGATCGCGGTGAGCGTCACGTCGCGTCCGGCGATGATGCCACCGGACTTGTTGACGATGTTGTTACCCGCCAGCAGGTCCAGGCGGTTGCCGGCTTCGATCAAGCCGCTGTTGATCAAGTCGTTGCCTGCTTTGGCCGACAGGTTGTTGGTGGCGCGCAGGGTCCCGGCGTTCTCCAGGTTTTCACCGGCAATCAGGTTCAGGTCGTTACCGGCGATCAAGGCACCGTTGGGCGCGAGACGATTGTCGGCCTGGGCCATGTACAGCACAGGCACCAGCACTTTCTCACCGTTCACTTCGTGCTGTTCGAGCCAGACGATGTCGTGGGTCAGGGCCGCGACCTGTTGAAAGGTCAGGGTCACACCCACTGCCAGGTTCAGTTGCTGCTTGCTCTGGATCGCATTGTCCATCAAGTACTTGAACAGTTTTTCGTCGGTGTTCTGACCGTCGATAAACCGCTGCCCTGTGCGTGCCTGCACAGCCTGCTGGATCAACCGTTGTTCATACAGCCCGTCACCCAGGCGCTTGGCACTTTCGTCCGGGTTGTAACCCAGGCCCGCGAGCAAATAGTCGGAGCTCATGAACTGCTTGAGGTCGGTGAGCACCGGGTTGGTTTCGATCAGGTATTTATGCGGCTGCGACTTAGGCGTGGTGGGCGTAAAGCCCTGTACACGGTTGATGGTCTGGCTGGCGACTGTCGTGGTTTGCGCCGCGGCATTCAGCGGCTGGGCAATCACCGCAGCGATCTGGGTTGGGCTGGCGCCTGGACCTTGTGCAGCCGGTGTGCTCACAACTGGCTGCACACCTTGCATTATCGGCGTCACGCCAGGAATGTTCAGCGTCGGTCGAGCAGGCTCGTTCGGCGTAATAACCTCAATGCTTGTATCCCGCTCGATCAGCGCCAGCTCAGGCTGATCGCCCTGCCCGGTGACCATCGGCACTGGTGCAGTTGAGCCGGTAGACGGATTTTGGGCGTTGATGCCCTCGCCCCGCGCGATTTCACCTGTAGTGATCTGGCTGGGCGTCCAGCCACTACCGTTGGCCGCATCGTTGGCACCTGCAACGTTAAGCGTTCTGCTGGTGGAGGTGATGCCACTGACCTGACGTGCGGTCGGATCCAGCTGATGAGTAGACGCCTCCTGTTGAGCGACGCCCTTGAAGTCGAAGGTGCGTGTTTCAATCGCTGGCTGTGCGTCCTGGCGTTGAGCAAGGCCCAGGGTTGCACCGCCCATTGTCCAACTCTGCGGGCCGCTGGGGGCTTGGGTGGCTTGAGTGTCATCAACCGCTTGGCTACTGAGGCGGAACAGACCGTGGGTGCCGGAGGGCAAGGTGAAGCCGCGTAGCGTTAACGGATTGACCTGTTGTTGGGCCAGGTCTGGTGGCAATTGCGGAGCGAGCTGCACTACCACGGTTGTTGGACCGCTGGCGACCCCCGTGTCCTCATTGCGCGGCGCGTGCCCGGCCAAGGCTGTGTTGGACGCCTCAATGCTGTTGATCAAGGTCTTGCTGGCGGTGATGTTCACGGCACCAGTAGCTTGAATGATCGCTGGAGCCAATGAAGCGCCAGCGGTCGATACCAGGGTATCGCCAATCAGCCTGAACGCTGACAACGCACCGACCGGCAAGCTTTTGGGTCCTGACTGAGCGTTGTAGGGGTCCATCACACCCCGTTTGAAGCGCCAGTAAGTACCGTTAGTCGCTTCCAGCCGCCAGGTACGGGTACGCGTTCCGGAGCCAGATGCAGCGCCTTTGTTGGTCAGCGTATCCGCAGTAATGTTCATGTCGGCGCCAGAAGCGATAACACTATATTCATTGAGCAGCGAATTAGCGGCGATATCCATGCGCCCGCCAGACTGGATAGTCGAAGTAGCCGAAGCCTTGAGTAACTCAGTTTGATAGTTTTCCGTGCCGACAAAGTCGACAACAAAGTGATCGCCTCGGCAGTCCCAACAAATATTGGTGAGTGACCCGCCGCTACCGGCGGTGTCTTTGGTGGTGAACTCGTCCCGGCGGTTAGTCAGACTGGAAATCTTAAGGGACATGTCACGAATGGATTCGATGCTGCCGGATACGTTTTCGAGACTGGCTGCCTTGCTCACACCATCTCGACCGGTCACATCCAGTCGGCCCAGGCTATAGATGTCGCCGAACTGGTTGGTGATTGTGTCGCTACGCAAGGCCATGTCGTTGCCGCTGAACAACAAACCATGATCGTTCAACAAGGCTGCACTGGTTACGGTTACATTCTGTGCGCCACCCAATGTTCCGTAGTTGTTCAGCGTTCCTGCCGAGAGTTCGAGGTTGGTCGCAGAGGTCAAGCGTCCATAGTTGTTCAATTGCCCATCAATGTTGACCTGGGTATCGCCACCGCCAGTAATTTTGGCGCTAGTGCTCAGATCCAACCGACTCGCATGCAGGTTGAGACCACTCTGACTGGTGACTCGCCCATTACCGCTATAGGCGCCCGCGAGGTCGATATTTAAACTCCCATCACTGGCAATCAACCCATTATTGACCCAACTGCCACCCCTGCCTTCCAGGTGCGTCGAAGCCAGCAGTTGCCCGGTTTCCGTCTGGGTGAAGTGATTGACGTTGACGTTCAAACGCCCTGCCTGAATGACGCTGGTATTGGTCCAGGTATCCGCGTTCAGGGTCAGGCCACCGCGAGTGACAACGGTGCCGCCCGCGCCGGTAACGTTGGGCAACGAGATGTCGAACGTGCCCTCACCCACATGCAGCAACTGGCCGCCGTTGTTCTGGAAGCTGGCAGCCGCGAGGGTCAGGTCCTGGTTGGCGGTTTCCACGGCGCCGTTACGGTTGTCGAACACGCCTCCGATCTGGAACGCTGTTTTGCCCGAGCGCCCCAGGGCACGCAATTTGCCGCCCTGGTTATCGATGGCGCTGGCGGCCACGGTCAGGTTGTTGGTGCTTTCGATCAGGCCGTTGTGGTTGGTCAACTGGCCGTTGAGGCCGAGCGCGATCTGGTCACCGGCAATCTGGCCGGCGCTGTTTTCCAGGGCGCCGCCGTTGATACGCATCAGGCCCTTGGCATACAACGCGCCCTGCTGGTTATTGAGGGTTACCGCCGTCAGCAGCGCATCGCTGGTCTGTGCGCCCACATAGCCGCCCTGGTTATCGAGGTGACCGGCACTGAGTAACAGGCTCTGGCCCTGAATCAAGCCGCCCTTGGGGCTGGCGCTCAGGTCATGACCGTTGCGCAGCACACCCACCACACCGGCCTCGATGGCACCCTTGAGACTGGCGAGCACGCCGCTACGGTTGTCGAGGTTGCCGGCCTTGAGGTGCACGTCACCGGTCTGGCTGATGATATTGCCGCGCTGGTTATCGAGATCGCCATTGACCTCGACCCGCAGGCCGTTCTGCCCCTGTATCTTGCCCTGCGCGTTGGTCAGGCCAAAGGCGTTGATTTGCAGGTCGCCGTCTTGACTGTAAATCAGCCCGTCGCCGTTGTTTTGAACGATAGCGCTGGCATCAATGGCTAGCCGACCTTTGGACGCAACGGTGCCGCCTTCGCTGTTGTTCAGACCACCCAAGGCCAATGACAGAGCGCCCTGGCTAGCGAGTTGCCCACCACGGTTATCCACTTCAATAGCTTGCTTGAGCACCAGCGAATTGGTACCCGCGATCTTTCCGTTGACGTTGCCAAGGTGACCTTGCAGGTTCAGCACCAGATGGTCGTTACCCATCAGCGAGCCACCGGTGTTGAGCAAGTTGCCACCCAGGAAGTTCAGGTTGCGCAGGGCCGTGATAGTGCCGGCGCTGTTGTCGAGGTTGGCCGCGCTCAGATCCAGCGTCGAGCCGCTGTCGATCAACCCACCTTGGGTGTTGTTCAATGCGCCAATCACGCTCAAGGTCTGCTGCGCGCCGCTGGAGATAACACCTTTGTTGCTGTTATCCAGGCTGGCGGCGCTGACATTCAACCGCCCTTGGCTGGCCAGCGCACCTTCGCCACTGTTGCGCAAGCTGCCACTGAGGCGCACGTCAAGGTCGCCGTTGCGACTGGACAGCGTGCCTTTGTCACGGTTGTCCAACTGGGTGCCGATCAGGTTGAGCCCTTGCCAACCCGACAGCAAGCCGCCGCGATTGACGATGTCGCCTGCGTTCAGCGTCAGCAGTTGCTGGCTGATAAGCGTACCGGCGCTGTTGTCCAGGTTACGCAGCGTCATGTTCAGGGCGTTTTGGCTGGACAGTTCGCCGCCCTGGTTTTGCACGTCTTGCACACGCTTGAGGGTCAGCGGGCCTTTGGCGAAGATCAGGCCTTTACGGTTATCCAGATCCCCGTTGGCCAGGTCCAGGCTCAGGCGCTGCTCGCCGATCAGCCTGCCGCCACGCAAGGCCATGGACGTCAGCGTAAGGTCCATATCGCCCTTGGCCGACACTTCGCCGCCGTTGCTGGCATCCAGAGCCTGGGCATTTAGTTGCAGGCTGCCCTGGCTGTTGATCAGGCCTTTGGCGCTGTTATCCAAGGCCGAAGCATTGATCGTCAGGGCGCTGGTGCCAAGCAGGCTGCCGCCCTGGTTATTGAGGTTGCCCGCATTGACTGTCAGTGCTTGCGCGGCATTGATCAAGCCTTGTTGCCCGTTAGTCAGGAGCTCGGTGCTGGTCAATTCAAGCCCGCCGCGACTGGTCAGCGTACCGCCGCTGTTATCGACGACACCCGCCTGAGCACTCAGGCTCGCCGCCGCGACCAGACCCTTGATGTTGCTGAGCACCTGGTCGATACGCAGCGTCAGGCCCTGGTTGCTGAGCAGGCGACCACTGCTGTTATCCAGGTTGCGCGCCACGATATTGAAGGCCTGGCCACTGGAGATTTCACCGGCCTGGTTGTTCACACCATTGAGATGGTTGAGCACCAGCGGCCCAGTCGCGTTGATCAGGCCCTGCTGGTTGTTAAGCTGGCCGTTGTTCAGGTCCAGCGTCAGCGCGGCGTTGCTGAACAGCTTGCCGCCTGGCTGATCAAGCCCATCCACTCTGGCCGTCAGGGCCTGGGCGCTGCCGATGCTGCCGGCGCTGTTATTCAGTAGCCCAGCCTTCAGCTCCAAGGTGTCGCCACTGGTGAGACGGCCCCCAGTGTTATCCAGCGCGCCAGTGGTTACACTGACCGCCCCTTTGCCACTGAGCACGCCCTTCTGGTTCCCCAGGCTAGCGCTGCGCAGTTGCAGCGTGCTGTCAGTCACGAGCTCACCGCCCTCGTTGTCCAGAGCCCCCTGCGAACCCAGCACCAACGCGTCGGCGCTGGAAATCCGCCCCTGACGGTTGACTACGCTCGCCGCATCGACGCTCAGGCGCCCTTCACTGTTGAGCACGCCTTGAGTGTTATTCAGCTCCCCTTTCAGCTCAAGTTGCAGAAGCTGCTGTGCGAGCAGTTTGCCGTTGCTGTTGTCCAGGTCCTGAGCGCTCAGCATCAGCCGCTGAGTGTTGAGCTGGCCTTGGTTGCGATTAAGCAGCTTGGTGAGCGTAAGGTTCAAGGATTGCCCGGCCAGCACACGACCGGCATCGCTGTTATCCAGGGTGTGCCCTTTGACAGTCAGGTCGGCGTTGGTCGACAGTTCGCCGCCACGGTTGTCGATACTATCGACCAGCACCTTCAGCGCTTTATCGGCGCCAACCAGGCCTTTGCGGTTGTCCAGGGACGCACCACGCACATCCACGGCGGTGGTGCTGATGAGTTGACCGCCGCGGTTATCGACCTGATCGATATCAGCGGTCACCAATGCCTTGCCCGATACATCACCGTCACGGTTGTCGAGCCGAGCGGAAGACAGCCGCATGGCGCCGTCGGCAATCAGCGTTCCGCGCTGGTTATCAAGCGCATGGGTGGCCGAGACGTCCATGACGCCACGACTGTTGAGCAGACCATCAGTGTTGTCCAAGCGAGCACTATTGGCGTTAAGGGCGGCTGCGCTGATCGCACCTTTAACGTTGCCCAAGGCATCTTGAATCTGCAGTGTCAGGCCTTGGTTACTGATCAGCTTGCCGCCGCTGTTATCCAGGTTACGAGCCGTCAGGGCAAAGGCTTGCTGGCTGGAAATTTCGCCACGCTGGTTGTTCACATCGGCGAGGTTTTTCAACATCAGCAGCGGGCTATTGATAAGCCCGCCCACGTTGCTCAGTTGGCCGTGATTCAGGTCAAGATCAAGCTGGGTATTACTGAATAGTTCACCGCCCTGTTGATTCAGACCGGTGATCGCGGCAGTCAGGTTTTTGCTGCTGGCGATACGTCCGCTGTTGTCCACCTGGCTTGCCGACAGATCCAGGCGATCGGCGCTGGTGATACGGCCATTGTTGTTCAGCGTGCCGGTGGTCAGGATAAGGGCACCACGGCTGTTGAGCAGGCCTTTGGGACCGTTGTCCAGGCCCGCGCTGGTGAGCGTCAGGGCGGCATCGGTCTCCATGACGCCGCCCTGGTTGGTGATAGCACCGCTGGCAGCGAGTGTGAGCGCACCTGCCGAAGAGACGGCACCCGCGTCGTTGTTGAGCGTCGCGCTGGTCACCTGCAGGGTGCCTTCGCTGCTGATTTTGCCCAGTTGGTTATCCAGCCGGCCATCCAGTTCAGTGCCAGGAATGGCTACCAGCGACATGCTCAGCGATTGCTGGCCCGCGAAAGTGCCTTGGCCGTTATCCAGGCGCGCACCGTTGAAGCGGTTGTCCCGGGCGAAAATCATCCCTTGAGCCTGGTTGATCACATGGGCCACGGCCAGCTCCAATGCGGTACCGGCGATCAGTTTGCCCGCGCTGTTATCCAGGTGCTGCGCCTTGAAGTCGATGCTGCTCTGGCTTGAGATCTCGCCCGCACGGTTATCAACGGCGTCGACCGTCAGTTTCAGCGCTTTTGTGGCGCCTACCAGGCCGCCATCGCGATTGTCCAAGGAGGTCCCGCTCAGGCTCAGCTCGTTCTGGGCAACCAGCTCACCGCCCTGTTGGGCCAGTACGCCGATGGTTGCCTGCAGATCACTCTGACTCGCGATGCGGCCAGCCGCGTTTTGTACATTGTCGGCAGTCAGTCGCAGGGGCCCGACGGCACTCACCAGGCCCTTCTGGTTGCGCAACTGTTGCCCGGCGAAGCCCAAGGCCGCCTTGCTGCTGAGTGAGCCTTGCTGATTGTCCAGCTCACCCACATTGAGTTGAAGGTCCTTCTGGGAAAGGATCACACCGCTGCGGTTGTCGACATTCGCACTGTGCAACGTCAACAGGTCCTGCCCGGTCAGCCGCCCTTCGCGGTTATCCAGACGACCGGCACGCAGTTCCATCGCGCCTTTGGCCAACACCTGCCCTTTGGCCTGATTGTCAAGTAACCCATCAATCGTGGCCTTGAGTTGGCCGTCACTGCCCAATTTCCCGGCCTGGCGGTTATCCAGACTGGCGGCCTGCACGTTCAACGAGGTACCAGCACCGAGTGTGCCGGCGCGATTATTCAGTGCGCCCTTGACCTTTACGTCCAGGCTGACATCACCGAGCACCTGCCCGGCAGTGTTATCCAAACTGGCCGCCTTCAGCTGCGTGTGGCCTGCGCTGACGATTTCGCCCTGATGGTTAAGCAGGTCCTCATTGACCGCCAGGCGCGCATCCAGAGTGCTGCTGACCTTGCCTTCACGATTGTCCAGGCGCGAAGCACCCAGCTCGACACCGGCGGCTGAAATCAGCCCCTTAACGTTAAGCAGCGCCTGTTCGATTTTGAGGGTCAAGCCTTGGTCGCTGAGTAAGTTGCCGCCGCTGTTGTCCAGGGTGCCGGCACGCAATGCGAAGGCCTTGGCGCTGGAGATTTCACCGTTACGGTTGTCGACGCTTTTGAGGTTTTTGAGCAACAACTGCCCTGGCGCGTTGATAAAGCCATCGGCGTTATTCAAGTGCCCCTGGTTCATGTCCAGGGTCAGTTCGCTGTTGCTGTAAAACTCACCGGCTCCGCGCTGGTCGAGGCTGCTGAGGCTAGCGTTGAGCGACTGGCCACTGGCGATACGGCCCTCGAAGCGGTTGTCTACATCGGTCGCTGTCAGGGCGAGGCGATCAGCGCTGGTGACACGACCTTGATGCTGGTTAAGCAAGACGCCTGTGGTCAGTTGCAGCGCACCGTCAGCCACAATGCGCCCGTGGCTGTTGTCGACACTGCCCACATTCACCGTCGCCGTATCAGCGCTGAGCACCTCTCCGTTCTGATTGACGAGGGCATTGGCGGAGCTCAACAGTAACGCCCCGCCGCTGCTGATGAGCCCGCCGTTGTTGCCAAGGCTGGCGCTGCGCAGTTGCAAGGCGGCGTCGCTGCGTATCACGCCTTGGCTGTTGTCAGCCTGTTCGGCGAGGGTCATGTCGAGGTTGCGTTTGGCGTAGAGACTGCCTTGGGCGCTGTTGTCCAGGCTGATCGCTTTGAGATTGACGTCCTGTTGCGCAGAAATCAGGCCCTTGAGCTGGTTGTTCAGCCTGTCGAGCGTCAGCTGGAGCGTACTATTGGCCAGTACGCGACCGGCATTGCTGTTGTCCAGCTCACGGCCCGTCATCGTCAGTTCGGTAACGCTGGAAACTTCACCCCCGCGGTTGTCCACTTTGCCGATGGACAGGTTCATGGCCTTACCCGAGTTGAGCAACCCGGCCTGACGGTTGTCCAGCTCGTCCCCCTTGATCCGCAACTGCCCGACCGACGTGATGCTGCCACCTCGGTTATCCACGCTCCCCACCACAAGGTGCGCCTCACCCTTGCTGGTCAGGCGGCCCTTGGACTGGTTGCCCAGGCTGGCGGCATTGACCCTCAGCATCTGACCGGCAGCTAGCGTGCCTTTGTCATTGTTGACCGCGCCCTGGCTGGTCAAGGTCAAGCGGTTATCGCCCTGGATGCGCCCTTGACTGTTGTTCAGCGCAGCCACTTCGACTGTCGAGTGCTGACCCAGCAATTCACCGTTGCGGTTGTCCAGCACACCGTCTACGCCGAGGTTCAGGTCGGAAACGGCACTCAGCTTGCCGCCCTGGTTGCCCAGGCTGACGCTGTTTACCTGCAAAGCAGCGGCGGAAATCAAGCCACGGGTGTTGTCCAGTGCTTGGGCGATACGCAAGGTCAGGGCTTGCTGGCTGAGTATCTTGCCGCCCGTCGTATTCAAGGCCGTCGCCGCCAGCTCAAAGGCACGCGCACTGGAAATTTCACCGCCCTGGTTATCAACGCTGCCCAGTTGCTTGAGCAGTAATTGCCCTGGGGCATTGATCAGACCAGAACTATTGTTGAGATGGCCACCTTGCAGGTCCAGGCTTACATCGGCTTGGCTGGAGACCTGCCCCTTACGGCTGTTGTCCAGCGCGGTAACCGTCATCCCCAACTGGGTCGCGCTGCTAAGGCGCCCGCCCTGGTTGCTCAGCTTGCCGGTCGTGATCTTCAGGTCGCTGGCACTGGAGAGTGTTGCGTCATCATTGGTTAAACCGGAGGCATTGATGGTCAAACGATCATCGCTGCGCAGTGTGCCTTGGGCGTTGTTCAACTGGCCGCCGAGGGCTACACCCAATTGACCTTTGGCATACAGACTACCGCCTGCACTGTTATCCAATCCTTGCCCCGTGAGCTGTACCTGCTGAGCGGCAATGCGACCTTTGAGCGAGTTGTTCAGGTCGGTGGCGTTCAACTGCAAGTCTGTACCGGCACTCAAAAGCCCTGCTTGGTTGAGCAGGCTACCCGCAATACCGGCCGTCAGTGCACCGTCGCTGTTCAAGTTACCTTTGCGGTTATCCAGACTGGCGCTGTTGAGCGTCACGCTGTGCCCAGCGGCTAACGTGCCGGCCTGATTACTGACCGCGCCGCCCGCTTGGAGTAGCAACGTCGAATCACCCTGTACCACTCCCTGGTCGTTATTGAGCGTCCCAACGCCAAGCACAAGATGTTTGCCCAGAACCTTTGCACTGCGGTTATCGAGTTGGCCATCGACTTGCAAATTGATGCTATCCACCGCAGCGAGTCGACCGGACTGGTTAATCAGTGTCCCAGCCCGTACACCCAAGGCCTTTGCGGTCAACGCACCTTGGGTGTTGTCCAGGGCGCGGGCAATGCGCACACTCAAGGCTTGCTCGCTGAGCAACTTGCCGGCGCTGTTATTAAGTTGATCCGCATTCAGATCGAAGGCTTGGGCGCTGGAGATTTCGCCGCCCTGGTTATCGACGCTGTTCAGTTGAGTCAACAACAACTGGCCTGGGGAGTTGATCAAGCCGCCTTGGTTATTGAGGTGACCCCGATTGAGGTTCAGGCTCAAATCGCCTTGGCTGAAGAGTTGGCCGCCATTGCTGTTGTTCAGGCTACCCACGGTCAACTGTACGCCTGCGTCGGCACTGAAACGCCCGCTTTGATTGGCGAGCAAACCACCCACCCGGGCGTTAAGCCCATCACGGCTATGAACTCGACCGCGTTGGTCGTTGATCAAACTGGCAACGTCAATATCCAGGCCGCTGGCTGCAATTTGACCGGCACCATTGTTCAGCGCCTGGGCGATACGCAAGCCCAAGGCTTGATCACTGAGCAGCTTGCCAGCGCGGTTGTCGAGGCTGTTCGCCGCGACGCTAAACCCATGGGCACTGGAAATCTCGCCACTGCGGTTGTCGACGCTATTGAGATTATTCAGCGTCAGTTGGCCACTGGCATTGATCAAACCTGCATCGTGGTTGTCGAGGTGGCCGTTGCTCAGGTCCAGGGTTAGGTCGCTATTGCTGTAAATGCGCCCTTGGTCATGCTGGTCGAGGCTGGTGGCACGGGCATTGAGAGCCTTGGCACTGGAGATTGATCCACCTTGGCTGTTATTGACCGGGCCGGCCGCCAGTTCAAGGGTGCCACCACCGGCGAGCACGCCATGTTGGTTATTCAAGCTCCCGGCATTGACCTGTGCGGCGGCACCCGATTCGATGCGGCCCTGCTGCTGATTATCCAACGTGCCGGCAATATTCAGCCCCAGGTCGCCCTGGCTGGTGAGGATGCCTGACTGGCTATTGTCCAGTTGCACGGCGTTGACCTGCGCCATCTGCCCGGCTACCAGACGGCCGCTTTGATTGTTCACCGCCGCGCTGGCAGTCAAGCGCAGCGCCTGGCCCGCAGATATCAGGCCAGCGACGTTGTCCAGGCTGTCGACCTGCAAGGTGACTTCAGCAAGGCTTGACAGCTCGCCCTTGCGATTGACCAACTGCCCGATGCGGCCGCTGAGCCCCAGGTCGCCCACCACCAGGCCTGCGTCAGCATTGAGCAATCGTGCGGCATTCAACTCAATGCGTGCGGCGCTCAACACGCGGCCTTGCTGTTGGTTGTCCAGTTCTTTGGTCGTCACCTTCAGCTGGTTTTGCGCGCTGAGGGTGCCGCTGCGGTTGTCGACAGTGCCATCCACATTCACGGTCAGGTCACGACTGGCGATGACGGTCTTACCGTTGTTATTCAACTGGGCGGCAGTGACGTGGATATCGCCCTGAGCATTGCGCGTCCGATCAGCGTTGACACCCGCTTCGATGACACCGTTGTTGGTCAACACCCCACTGCTTTGCAGCGCCACGCGATCCCGCGCAGCCAGGCTTTTTTGATTAAGCAAGTCGCCTTGCGTCTTCATCTCAAGCACACTGCCCGCCGCGACCACGCCCTGGGCTTCCACGCTGCGGGCCTTCACGTCAATGGCGCCGGCTGCTGTTGTCTGGCCCATGACCACCTTGCCGCCAGCGTCGATTTGAATATCGCCGCCAGCGACCATATCCCCCGACAACTTCACGCCGACACCCGCCTCAGTGCCCATCAGCTTGACCGCGCCTACATACATGCCGCCCAGCGCCGACGAGTCAATCGCCAGATCCGGCGCCTGGCTGCCATCTGCGGCCCGCGCGGTGGCATTTAAGCTGCGTGCGTCCACATCATTACGACCGGCGACGATGGTGAGCTTTTTCGCCTGGATCTGGGCATTGATGGTGGTGGCGCGGGTGATGATTTCGAACTGATCGACGTTGCTGGCGTTCAGGCCCGCGCCTTCGATGGCGACACTGCCCTGATCCACCTGATAACGATTGATCTGGCCGTTTTCGATCACGGCTTTACCGGTGGTGAGCGTCGCTTGCGGGGTATTGATAAAGCCGCAACCTTTACAGCTGATGCCATACGGGTTGGCAACGATCACATGCGCCGATTGCCCGGCCACTTCGGTGTAGCCGCGCAGTTGGCTGGGGCTGCCGCCGTTGACTTCATTGAGGATGATGTTGGCAGCGGTGCCGTTGAGATTGGGGTTGCCGACAATGATGCCGCCCAGTTGTGTGGCCTGGGTGCGGTCGGTGGCGTTGTTGAGGATCACCCCATTGGCGCCGACGTTGTAGTCATGGAATTGGTTATGCGACAGCCCGCTGGTATTTGGCGTAGCGATGTTGACGATGGGCACGCCATTACCCGCTTGCCCGACCGTCGTACCTGGGGCATTCACCACAATGCCGCCCGCCTGAGCCAGTAACGGATGCCAGAAAATGGCGTTGGCCAGAATCAATGCCAATCCACGTTTAGGCAGCCCCACAAAATGGGAACGGCTTTTTACGGCAGCAGAAGGCTGGCGCGCGAGGAATGCGTACTGGCGAACGTCCATGTCATGTCTCGAAGCCCAAAGGCGGTCAAAAATTTAAAGGAAAAAATCCAGACGGAAATAGATCGGCGCTTCACGGTCCGTGATCGCGTCCGGTCGTTCCAAAGAGTGTGCAAAGGTCACGCTGGCCGCGACGTTCTTGCCGCGCGCAAACAACTCCACCGAGTTGCTGCTCATGCGCCCATGCTGCTCGGCGTTGTAGCGGCCATGCCTGATGACGCCCTGGTCGTAGCCCAGGCTGGTGCCGTATTCAGTGAACACCGGCTGCATCCAGGCCCAAGTCAACGGCCGACTCCAGCGCAGGTCGTTGCGCCAGTAGCCGCCGCTGTCGCCGGCAAGCATTTGGTCTTTGTAGCCCCGAATCGACGACTGCCCGCCCAGGCTCATGCGCTGCGGGCTGAACAACACGTCTTCGCTGTGCTGACCGGTCATCAAGCTGCTGAAACTGAGGGACTCACCCCAGAGTTTGAACGGGTACAGATAGCTCACCGTGGCGGTGTACTTGCGGTAGCGCGCATCCGGCTGCCCAGGCTTTGGATCGTGATTGGCCTGGGCATCGAATGCGCCGATGCCGTTTTGCATGCTAAGGTCAATGTTGAGGAATGAGCCACCGATACGCCGGCCATGGTTGATACCCACTTGCGCTTCACTGAGGCGGTTGCTGCTCAAGGCGAGCTTGCTGTCTTCGATAAAGTTGTTGGTACGAAGATAGGCGATGCCAGTGTTCAGGGAAGTCTTGCTCAAAGCGTCACGATGGATGACGCGCTCCAGGCGCAACTGGTGATTCTGGCTGTCGCCCGTCTGCTTGAATTTGAAGTTATTGGCCTCGGCCTGGGAGCGGTACTCACTTTCGATGTAGCTGTACGAGAGGTTCCACCAACCGAACGGCAGGCTATAACTGAGCATCGAGTTGCGCGAGGTTTTCTGGTGATCGCTGACAGCATCATGGCCGCCACGTAGCGAAAGTTGGTCGGCAAAGCCCAACGGATTGTCCCAATCCAGACTGGCGCCCCACTGCTGCTCACCGGTGCTGCGCTGGCCGCCGTTATGCCGCGACAGGCCGACACGCCAGGGCTTTTGCGGGGTGTTTTTGACCAGTACATCACTGCCCCCAACGGCCTTTCCCGGCGCCAACTCCATCTGCGCCTGGTTCGATGGCAAGCGGTTCAACTGATCGACCATCTGCTCGATTTCCCGCAGATTGAGCAGTTCACCCTGCTTGCCGGGGAAACTCATGGTCAATTGACGGTTAGTGATTCCGCTGCCTTCGGCAGCCTTGAGGCTCTCCAGCTTACCTTCGACCACTTGGATCTTGAGATTGCCGCTGGAAAGGTCCTGCTGCAGCAAATACGCACGACTGGTGACCAGGCCTTTGGCCAGATAACGGTCGGTGATCACCTTGAGCACTGCGTTGAGCTGCGGCACACCAAGACATTGGCCGACATAGGGCTTGATCAGATCAGCGCGCTCACCTTCGCTCAGCGCATCCGCACCGCCCAGCTCGATGGTTTTGATCGGGAAGCAGCGGGTGTCGGCAGGCGTTGCCGATGTTGTTGGCGCGGCGGCTTTACCCGGCAAGTCTTTGAGTTCTTCAAGGCGCCGTTGCTGCTCTTCGAGCAGGCGGTCCTGGCGGTCACGGATGAGGTCGGTGATGCCGGGGGCGTTCTGCGGCGTGGCCGCTTGCGCCCATCCGGAGGTGCCCAGGCAAAAAAAAGCGGACAGCAGGCTTAACCTGGTCCGACGCGGTAAACGCCACACTTTATAGATCCCTCTATATGGCCTTATGCCATCCTATGTGGCGATGATAAGATGTCATTTTGATGGCGTCAATTAACAGTGCAAATCCGTTCAGCCCTTCACGCAGAGCTGCTCAGGCTTGAAATGTAGAGTTTTTGCGGGTTCTAACCCTGCCGCTAAGCACTGATGCAGCGTGTGGTATCGAGCCGTTGTGTTAAGCAACAAGCCATAAAAAACCCCACAGCATCAAGGATCCTGTGAGGTTCTTACCTTCTGTTTCGCAGGTGCCGCATCAAGCCACGCTGATCATCTCTGCACTCAACTGCGCCGCATTGACCCCCACCAAGGTGACACTGCTGTCCCCCGCCAGAATCACGCTGTCACTGCCGTGCTGGGTAGTCGCACCGAGCACAGCATCGGCGCTGGCAAACAGCGACTTGGCGAACACCAGCAGGTCTTTCCCATTCTGATGAATGTTGAAGTCACTGATCACGTCGTGACCGAACCCGCGCTGGTCGAAAACAAACAGGTCGCTGCCCACGCCACCGCTGAGTTGGTCATTACCCTGCCCGCCGATCAAGACGTCATTGCCGTTGGCGCCATACAGCGCGTCGTTACCGGTGCCGCCCAGCAGTGTGTCGTTGCCCTCACCGCCGTGCAGCAGGTCATTGCCGGCGCCACCGTCGAGCCGGTCATTGCCGTTCTGGCCGAATATCAGGTCGCGAGCGGCGGTGCCTTTGAGGGTGTCGGCCAGCTGGCTGCCTTCGATGGATTTGGCATACGCCTTATCGGCGCCGAACAGGCCTTCGAAGTCGAGTTTGCCACTGGTCACCGTATAGGCCGGCGTGAGGACCTCGCCAATGCCACCGAAGAGCCCGCCGAACACGGGCACCTGGCCGAGGCTATTGGCCAGGCCGGTTTCGAACTCCACATGCTCTACGCCGTGCAATTCCTTGAGGCCGTATTGGCCGCTGCTGTCGTTCAGAAACAACGTGCCATCGCTGAGTTTCACCGCTTCGTAGGAAGATGCGGTGCCTTTGAGGAAGACTTTATCGTTGCCTTCACCGCCGGCGACGATATCGGTACCGGTACTCACCCGGAAACTGTCGTCACCCTTGAACCCGTCGAGGAAGTCATCGCTGCGGCCGTCCTGCAGCTTGTCCGAACTGTCGGTGCCCAGCAGGAAGGCCGGTGTGCCGTAGTGGTTGGAGGTGGCGGTCTGTTTGTCGCTGACCCAGGTAAAGCTGCGGCTGATGGCGTCGAGGTTACTGATGATGATGGTGCTGTCGCGCTCGATGTAATCGTAGAAGGTCGATTGGGCGATACGCTGGATAGGGTTGATGAAAATGCCTTCCAGGTGCGCGGCCCATCCTGACAGGTTGGCAATCGAGAACGGACCATTGGGCCAGGTTGGCAGCGCGTAGATTGTGTCGAACAGCACGATGTTGTCAGTCGTCGAGGTGTAACTGGCATCACTGCCTTGAAGCGCATCGATAATGGCGCTGCCCACGTTGGTCTCTTGACCCGTGAGGCGGTGGACCACATCGTTTTCAAAACCGAAGTTGAAGATGCCGTCGCTGTTGCTGGACTTGGGCGACTCCATGCCAAAGTAGTCCGAATCCTTGAAAAAACCGTCGGCCAAAGTGTCCTTGCCGATATGCATGCTGTTGGTAACGGAGCCACCTTGGCTATAGCCGGTGACCAGAACATCCTTGCCGCTCAGGTTATGGCCGGTGGCGTAATCCTTGATTGAGTTGAGCAGGTAGTCGTAGCCGTTGATATAAGAGTTATCGATCATCGCCGGCCAACCCAGCAGATCAATTGGCGAGTTAGTGCCGGCAATGGAAAAACCCATTTTGACTAATTGGCCGCTGTCATCGTATTGACCAAACACCCTGGCTTGAGAACCAAAGACGCCGTCGCCGGTAAAACTTCCAGTGATGTCGGTGTGGCTGCTATCAACCTGCAGTTCGCTCGCGCCGATCTCACGCCAGCCCTTGGGCAGCGCGAAGGTGTTGCCCTCGCCCAGCACAAGCCCCGGAATGTTGTAGAGCGCGCCGACGGTCGCTACACCACTGGTGTAAGTGGCGAGGGTCCAGGCATCTGAAATCAGGACGCGGGCGTCTTGCCCCTTGTAATCGAATATAGCCATGTCAGTACTCCTTGAGCCCAGCGATCAACACCGAAAGTCAACGGTAATACCTGATGCGTCGGGCTAAACAATATGCATTGAAGTTGTTGTTGTGCATTCTGTTCAGGCTGCTTCGTTGCTTAATATCGAGGTTGACCATTAAGGAAGCTCGTCAACACTAGCCTAGAAGTGCTGCGTTAAAGTGACCGACTATCGGATGACAAGGGTAAGTACTTGGGGAGATAGACGACAAAAGCGCCATAAGCGCTGTTTGTCGAACAAGAGGTGAAGTTCTGTGTTGTTCGTGACTGGCGAGTCAAAGAAAATCAAATCCTTATAGCAAGTTGTGAACTGCAATAAGGGCTCAAGAAGTTCAGGTTTCTCTGAAACTCAGGAAGAATAAACCTCAGCACCTTGGCATACAGGCTGCTTGAACCTGGGTAATTGCTGCCGGGCCAGTTGCGCCTGCACGCCCGCGACGGCTTCAAGCACTCGTTGCGCCCAGTGCTCATCCTGCGGATCGACCACCACCACGCGAAAGCCGTGGTCGTTACCTTCAAGGCGCACACCCTCGGAATCATCCACGTGCAAATCAATGTCGAAGGCCGGCGGAAATTTCGAGGGGGTGTTCGACAGCCCATGCACCGTGAGGGCGTGATTATGCCGCACGCTGTTGACTACGCCATCGACACGAATGCCGTACAGCATCAGCCAGCGCCTGATGTAGGAAGGCGCCCTGCCCGATGAGGTGTAGACCCAGATACTGCAACCCTGGCGCCGCAGCTCTCGCGTCAACGAACGGGTGCCAATACGCAGCGGTTCTCCCCACCAACGATGAGCGCAGGCCGGTAGCCAGCTGCTCTCGACGTCAGCGTGGTGGAGCTGGCAAGCCAATGTGTCGTCGATATCAAAGGAGATGCGTACACGCGGGCGCTTGGCGGCACGCGTGAGAAGCGCCTGCTGGATAGCTTGCACGGCTCGGCTGGCGAGTGTTGGATACCGGCGCATTAATGGCCTCCCTGATAAATAGGCTGTGGTGCGTCGCTCAAGAAAAACGCCTTGGGATCCGGGGCCTGTTCCTCCAGGAAGGCGGCGTACTTTTTCTTGATCTTGGGCAATTCATACAACGCCTTGACCCCATGTTTGGCCGAGTTGCGGATTACCGAGGAAGGATTGAAGTAGCCCTCGGCATTTTCCAGCGTCAGCACGAACGGTGGCAACCCGGCCCGCATCAGCAGATAACTGACGATCAGCGAGCCACTGCGGTTGTTGCCTTCGATGAACAACTGCGGCTTGCTGAGGATGCGCACATACACACCGGCCGCACGCTTCCACACCGATTCACTGCGATACGCGCAGTACCAATTGAACAAGTCCTTGATACCGCCTTCAACGTTGTTGAAGAAGTGCTCTTCGGTGGCGACCAGGTGCTGCGCGTATTCCACGCGGCGCGCCGGGTCGCTACCGCAGAGCACCGTGGCGTTGATCTCCAGCATCAGGTCCAGATGATGAAGGTCAAACAGGTCAACGCCCCGTGCGACATAGTCGTCAACCAGCGCATAGCCTTCAAGCACGTTGTGCAGCACTTCGTCGGTCAAGGGGTCGCGCGGCTCGGTAAATTGCGTGCTGAGCTGGGCAAAGCGGCTCTGCACTTTGCGGAGCGCGCGTTCAATCGCTGACAAATCAAGACGATGCGTTGCAGACATGGGCGTTCCTGGGCTGACGGTGGCGCATGTGTGGTTTCTATCGAACACGGAGTTACTCAGCTGAACTTGCCGCTGATGTAATCCTCGGTCATCTGTTCACGCGGGCTGCCAAAGATCTGCGCGGTCGGGCCCATTTCCACCAGGTAGCCGGTACGCGTGCCCTGGGAAATATCCACCGAGAAAAACGCCGTGGTGTCCGCCACGCGAATGGCCTGCTGCATGTTGTGGGTGACCAGGGCGATGGTGTAATCCTTCTTCAGTTCCACCATCAGTTCCTCTACCCGGCGAGTCGCAATCGGGTCGAGTGCCGAGCACGGCTCATCGAGCAACAGCACTTCCGGCTCGGTGGCAATCGCACGGGCAATACACAGCCGTTGCTGCTGGCCACCGGAAAGCGACAGGCCGCTGACCTTGAGCTTGTCCTTGACTTCATCCCACAGCGCAGCGCCTTGCAGGGCGTGCTTGACGCGGTCGCCCAGGTCGCCTTTGTAGCGGTTCAAGCGCAGGCCGAAGGCGACGTTGTCGAAGATGCTCATGGAAAACGGGTTCGGCTGCTGGAACACCATGCCGATGTAACGGCGCACTACCACCGGGTCTACACCCTTGCCGTACACGTCCTGCCCCAGGAAATGTACGTGGCCCTCGAAGCGAAAGCCTTTCACCAAGTCGTTCATGCGGTTGAGGCTACGCAGTACCGTACTTTTGCCGCAGCCGGACGGGCCGATAAAACCGGTGATCTTGTTTTTCTCGATCGGCACATGGCTGTCACGCACTGCCATGAAGTTGCCGTAGAAAATCCTGTCCAGCTTGCAGTCCATGACCACAGGCGATTGGGTAACAAACGGAGCGGCTATTTGCGCAGTTGAGACGTTCAAGATTCAGATGCTCCCGTTCTTAATACTTAGGCTTGCCGAAGATACGGCTCACAATATTCACGACCAGCACGATCATCACCAACACCAACGAGGCCGCCCAGGCGAGCTCCAGCTGGTTGTCGAAGGGCATGCCGGAAAAGTTGTAGATCAACACGGCAAGGGAGGCCGTGGGGTTCATCACCGCCAAGTCGCCGTCGTGGTAGATCCAGTAGTTGCTGAACAGCGCGGTGAACAACAACGGCGCGGTTTCGCCTGCGGCACGTGCCACAGCAAGCATTACGCCAGTGAGGATCGCTGGGAGGCCGGTCGGCAAGATGATCTTCCAGATCACCTGCGAGCGGGTGCAGCCCATGCCATAGGCGGCGTCCTTCATGATCTTGGGCACCATGCGCATCGACTCTTCAGCCGTCAGCACCACGATGGGCAGCATCAGTACCGCCAGGGCCACGCCGCCTGCCGGTGCCGAGTAGGTGCCGGTGGTCATCACCACCAAGGCATAGGCAAACACGCCGGCCAGGATCGAAGGTAAGCCGGTGAGCATCTTGGCGGCAAAGCGTGCAGCGTTGGCCAATTTGCTGTCCGGCCCCAGTTCGGCCAGGAAGATCGCGGCCATGATGCCGACCGGCACCGCAATCGCCGCAGCGATACCGACCATCACAAAGGTGCCGGCCATGGCGTTGCCGAAACCGCCGCCCGTCTCGAAGCCGGTGGGCGGCAGTTCGGTGAACACTTCCAGGCTCAGGCGTGCGCCGCCACGGGTGATCAGCATGTAGAGCACGGAAATCAGCGGCACACTGGCCAGCAGCGCGCCAAACCATACCAATGTGGTCAACACCAGGCTGCGCAAGGCGCGGCCTTCGAACTTGCGCTGCAGGCTCGGCACAGCGGTGATAGGGGATGTGAGATTAGTCATCATCGGTTACCCCGTTGGGCGTAGAGCATGATCATGGAACCGATGACATTCACCAGCAGCGTGATGAACATCAAGACGAGAGCGGCGTACATCAATACCTCCACCTCGTTGGGCCCGGCTTCGGGGAAGTTCAGCGCCAACAAGGCTGCCAAGGTATTGGCCGGCGCGAACAGCGACAGGGAAATGTTGTTGGCGTTGCCCACCAACATCGCCAGCGCCATGGTTTCGCCCAGCGCACGGCCGAGGCCAAGTACCAGGGAGCCAAAAATACCGGTGGCGGCGGATGGCACCATCACCTTGAGAATCGCCTCCCAATGGGTCGTGCCCATGCCGTAGGCGGCCTGCTTGGTCTTCATCGGCACGCTGGTGAGCGCGTCCTGGGATACGGCGGCAATCGTCGGCAGAATCATGATGGCCAACACCAGCGCCGCCGGCAGCAACCCCGGCCCGCTCAGGGACGTGCCGAAAAATGGTACCCAACCCAGTTCGCTGTTCAACCAGGTGGTCAGTGGCCGAATGGCCGGGATCACCACGTAGATGCCCCACAGGCCGTACACCACGCTGGGGATGGCAGCGAGCAGTTCAACGATGGTGCGAAACACAGCGGCCAGCTTGGCCGGCAGAAAATCCTGGGTGAGGAAAATCGCCATGCTGACACCGAAAAAGCCTGCAATCAGCAGCGCGATGAAAGCGCTGTAGAGCGTGCCCCAAATGGCCGGCAAGATCCCGTACTTGCCCTGATTAACGTCCCAGACGCTGCCAAAAAGCACATCGAACCCGTGCTTTTCCATGCCCGGCAAGGCCTTGCGTCCCACCTCGAATACCAAGGCTGCGACCAACGCCAGAATCAGTACCACCCCGATTCGCGCGAGCCCACGGAAGGTGCGATCGACCAGAAAGTCTTTGGCCGAGGGAGGTTGGCAGGCAGAATCCCGGTTAACCGGTACGACGAAAGGTTTGTTCATTGGCTAATTCCGGAACAGGGGGGAAACGCCCCCGGCGCGGCAAACAGCCCACACCGAGAGCGGCCTCACGGGTGTTACTGAATGTTGGCGGAGGCTTTGCGTACCTGCTCCACCACCGATGGCGGCAGCGGGATGTACCCCATCGAGTCGGCGATTTTCTGCCCCTCGGTCAGGCTGTACTCAACCATTTCGCGCATGGCCTTGGCCTTGGCAGGGTTGCCGTTGTCCTTGCGGAAGATCATCCAGGTGTAAGAGGTGATCGGGTAAGACTTGGCACCGTCCGGGTCCGGCAGCCAGGCCACCAGGCTTTCCGGCATCTTCACTGCGGCCAGGGCCTCGGCGCCGCTTTCGGCGTTCGGCACCACGTACTGGCCGGCCTTGTTCTGCAACTGGGCGAAGTCAACCTTGGCCAGTTTGGCGAAGCCGTACTCGATGTAGCCAATCGCGCCTGGGGTCTGGCGTACGGTGGCGGTCACACCATCGTTCTTGGGCGACTTGATGAATTTGTCGCTGGCCGGCCAGTTGACGGTGTTGCCCTCCCCCAGTGCCGTTTTGAATTCAGGGTTGATGGTGGCCAGGTGCTTGGTGAATACCGCCGTGGTGCCGCTGGAGTCTGCACGTACCACAACGGTGATCGGCGTGTCGGTGAGTTTCAGGTCCGGGTTGGCGGCGACGATCTGTGGGTCGTTCCACTTGGTGATCTTGCCCAGGAAGATGTTGGAGTAAACATCGCGTGGCAGCTTGAGGCCCTTGGGATTGCCCGGCAGGTTATAGGCCAGCACGATTTCACCTGCAGTCATTGGCAGCAACTGCACGCCTTCGGCAACCTTGGCGATGTCTTCGTCTTTCATGGCCGAGTCACTGGCGGCGAAGTCGACGGTTTTATTCAGGAAGTCCTGCACACCTGCGCCGCTGCCCTTGGACTGGTAATCCACGGTGACGCCAGCGGTCTTCTTGCTGAAATCCTTGAACCAGGTGAGGTAGATCGGTGCAGGGAAACTGGCGCCGGAGCCGGTGAGGCGCACGTTTTCGGCGGCGAAGGTCAAGGAGGAGGCACACAGGGATACCGTGACGGCGAGTGCTGCGGACTTCATCAAGCTTTTCATTAAAAGGAACTCGTTGTGGTGACGGGCTCCCGAACTGTGAAGCAGGGTTGTTACATTTTTATGAAAATTGAATGGCGAGAGGGTGTTTTGTCCCGCTTTGCCGCCACAGTGTTGTATTTTTAGGGCATTGGTTAGTAACAAATTACGACTAAAGTGCTGTCATCCCTCTAGCGGTACTGACCTTGCTTCCGCGACCGTCGACGCCGATCCAACTGTGGGAGCTGGCTTGCCTGCGATGACGGTCTGCCAGCAGACACCTACTTACCTGACACCCACAGTTGGATCGCGCGGTGTCAGATAAATAGGTGCCAGGCGCAATGACGCCATCGCAGGCAAGCCAGCTCCCACATTTGGACCTAGGGGTGTCAGTGAAATAGGCGCTCTACCGTCCCCCTCAGGGCTAGCGGCAGCCTCGCGTCAGGCTTACTTGCCTTCAGTCAACGCGTTGTAGCTGGTGAACAGGTTGCGGTAGTCCGGAATGTGGTTGGAGAACAACGTCCCCAAGCCCTCGATGTCGTTGCGCCAGTCGCGGTGCAGCTCACAGGCCAGGCCAAACCAGGTCATCAGTTGCGCGCCGTTGGCCGACATGCGGGCCCAGGCCGATTGCTGGGTCAGTTCGTTGAAGGTGCCAGAGGCGTCGGTGACCACAAACACTTCAAAGCCTTCGGCCAGGGCCGACAGCGCCGGGAACGCCACGCACACTTCGGTCACGACGCCGGCAATGATCAATTGCTTCTTGCCGGTGGCCTTGATGGCCTTGACGAAGTCTTCGTTGTCCCAGGCATTGATCTGGCCTGGGCGCGCAATGTACGGCGCATCCGGGAACAGTGCCTTGAGCTCGGGCACCAGCGGGCCATTGGGACCGGTTTCGAAACTGGTGGTGAGAATGGTCGGCAGCTTGAAGTACTTGGCCAGGTCAGCCAGGGCCAGCACGTTGTTTTTGAATTTGTCCGGGTCGATATCGCGGACCAATGACAGCAAGCCAGCCTGATGGTCGACCAACAGAACAGCGGCGTTGTCTTTGTCCAAGCGAACGTAAGGTGTAGACATCGTTGTACTCCTGATAAAGAAGGTGACGCCCCGAGGCGGCGCCCCGTAAAGAACCCAGCGTGTTTACTTGCGCTGTGAGTCTAGTACTTCGTGGTTGTTTGCCACTTCCTGAGCCTTGACGTAGCTCTCGATGAGAAGCTGGTAGTGCGGCATGGCCTGGGTGTAGACGTTGGCCCACTCCTGGGCATCCGGGCGGTTCCAGGAGCCTTGCAACTCCGACAGCGTGCCCATGATGTCGATCGGCACCACGCCGGCCTGAGCCAGGCGCGCGACGGTCAGGTCGGTGGCCAGCCTGGAGTGGTTGCCCGAGGCATCGACCACCGCGAACACCTTGTAGCCTTCATGTACCGCCGCAATGGACGGGAACGCCAGGCATACGCTGGTCAGGGTGCCGGCGATCACCAGCGTCTTCTTGCCGGTGGCTTTGACGGCGGCATGGAACTCGGGGTTGTCCCACGCGTTGATTTCGCCGCGGCGGGCCACGTACTGGGCGTGCGGCGCGGCTTCGTGGATTTCGGGGATCAACGGGCCGTTGGGACCTTGCGGCACCGAGGCGGTGGTGATGACCGGTATTTTCAGGAGGGTCGCGGCCTTGGCCAGCGCGATGGCATTGGCGCGCAATTGAGGAACATCAATGTCCTTGACGATCTGGAACAGACCACTCTGGTGGTCGATCAGCAACATGGCGGTGTCAGCGGGGTCAATCGTCGGCTTTTGACCATTGAAGTTTGCAGCGTTACCTGATGCAGTCATTTGCATTTCCTCTTGCTTGGCGATACCTCCCTGGCGTGTGCGCCGGAAACTGCGCCCGGCCGTGCCTGCACTTCCTGTACAGACACGCTTGGGCAACGACCTGGACGTGTGTCAGCAGGCCCACCCAAAAAAAACAGTGGAGCCACCTTAATCATCGCGTTCAGGGTTAGGTAGTGGCTGAAACGGGCCGCTCCATCTCAAAAATGGAACAATGCAACCGCACGCCCCTGGGCATGGTGATGCGCAAGACCGAACCGCGCTCGGTCATTGCAGAGAAGTGTTTTGCCGAGGCCAGGCAGTTGTTTGCACCCAATACCCAGGCTTAGCCGGCCTGCGCTTACAACGCGCACAAAAAAGGCGCTCCGCAGAGCGCCTTTTTACCGCCGATTGTTTTACTGCAAGCTGACCTGACGCAGCTCGGGTTTGGCCTCACCACCAATCATGATGCGTTTTGGCTTGGCCTCTTCAGGCACTTCACGCAGCAGGTCGATGTTGAGCAAACCGTTGGTCAGGGATGCGCCACGTACTTCGATATGGTCCGCCAAGCGGAACGACAACCGGAACGCACGTTGGGCAATGCCCTGGTGCAGGTAAGCGACCTTATCGTCGGTTTCGCGTTTTCCGCCGGAAACCGTCAATACACCCCTCTCGACCTGGATATCCAGATCCTCCTCGGTCAGGCCAGCGACGGCGATCACGATGCGGTACGCGTCGTCACCGTGCTTTTCCACGTTGTGAGGTGGATAGGAGTTCGGAGCCTCGCTGCGCAGCGCCGACTCGAACAGGTCATTGAAGCGATCAAAGCCCACCGATTGACGGAACAGTGGGGCCAACGACAGGGTAGTAGCCATTTTAAAATCTCCTGAGTTTCTCCAAGTGATTTAGTACGCGACCCGGATTCGGCATCGCGTGATCAAAAATTTATGGACGCGCAAAAGGAATTCAAGGGGGCCGAAAAAAATTTTCTTGTGCAAGGGGCGATCACCCAAGCCCAAGTGTTATGGCGTGTGCTCTAATCAAAATGCCAGGCGTGCTTTACCCCGTGAGCGCCTGAGACAGCCCTTGAGGTACAAAAAAATGAAAATGACATTCCCGGCCCTGGCATTGGGCATCCTGATCTCCCAGGGGGCCCTGGCCGCTGGAGATGGTACGGCCGCGTTGGGAGGCGGTGTCGGCGGCGCGTTGGGCAATGTGGTGGGCCAGCAGCTCGGTGGCTCGACCGGTGCGGCCATCGGCGCCGGCGTGGGGGGCGCAGCCGGGAGTGCAGTGGGTGCGCAGAAGGGCAACAAGACCGAAGCGGCGATTGGCGGCGGTTTGGGCTCGGCAGGCGGTTCGCTGATTGGCAATCGCCTGGGCGGCACCACCGGTTCGACCATCGGCGCCGGCGTGGGTGGCGCAGCCGGTGGCGCGCTGGGCAATAACCTGGCGGATGACGAGAGCGGTCATCGTTCGGGTGGCGGCAAGCACAAAGGCAACAAGCATAAGCACAAGAACAAGCACCACTGATCGCGTGGCACGGCGCTGTTAGCCAACAAACACTAACCTGTGGCGAGGGAGCTTGCTCCCGTTGGGGCGCGAAGCCGCCCCGCTCTTTTGTTCAAAGAGGCTGGGACTGCTACGCAGTCCAACGGGGGCAAGCTCCCTCGCCACAGTTACCGTTTCGTCGCCTTTACATCGGCGTGCTGCTCACCACCCGCAACGCCAGCCCTTCATAGGCGTCCAGCGTGATCGTGAACGCGCCCTCCTCGGTCAAATCGCCTTCCACCCGCTCATTGATGATATCCACCACCGGCCCCGGTGCGATGTTGGGCAGGTGCAGGGTTTCGGTGATCGGCGTGGCCCCAAAGTTCAGCGCGGTGATTTGCGTGCCCTTACCCGCCGGTAGTTCGTGCACCATGATCAGCAAGCCGGGATGCTCGACATCCGGCACCAAGATCTGGCGGCTGGCGGCGATGTCGTAGGCGCGGCGCACGGAGAGGATTTTTTGCAGTTGGGAGGCAAAAGACTCCGGGTCCTGCAGCTGGCTGTTCAGGCTGCCATACAGGCTTTTGGAACGCGGCATCTGCCCGGCCGACAGCTCGGCCTCGGGGTTCAGGTCTACCAGATCATAGGCGCCACGGTGGATCCAGCGAGTGTCGCCATCGGCCATCAGGTGCGCCACTTCTTCGGCCGCCAACGGCAGCGCGCCCACCAGGTCCCAGCCGGACAAGGCAAACACCCCAGGTTGCATGGCGTTGTACATCACCAGCAGCAAGTGGATCTGGCGAATCTGCTGGATATCCGCAGCGGTAATCGCCTCCAGGTCACGAATGCCCAGGGCTGCGGTGATGATGCTGGCGGTGGTGCAGGACACGCCGTTGGTGACGAACTTGAGGTTATAGGGCGCATGTTCGCCGGTCAGGCGTTCGTACATCTGCTCGCGGATATGCTCGCGCAGGATGTTGCCTGGGAAGGTCTGGCCCTGGAACAGGAAGCTGTCATGGGCGTGCAGCGTCCAGAAGTGCACCAGCTCCAGGGTCAGTTCATCGTGGTTCTGTAGCGCGTGAATCAGCGAGCCGGGGTCGATGCCGAGGCTGTGCATCTGACGCAGCATCAGACGCAGGAACTCGGTGTCGCCCATCAGCAATGCATGCTGGTAGGCCGGCCGGGTGATGAAGTCATAAGACAGGTCAGCGCCGCCGTGGGACATCGACGCGATGTCGTCCACGGTGAGGTTGAGCTCCTGGAAACTGAAACCGCCCGCCTTGCGAATGGCGCCGCCGAGCAACTGATTGCCGGTGATCGACAGCGGATGGCTTTCGGACCAGGCCGTGCCATCGAGCTTGCGCTCCACGCCGAGAAAGCCGTTGGCGTCCAGGCGCAGGATTTTCGCGCCCATCACATCAATGGCGTGCAGCGCATCACCGATGATCATCTGCTGCGCAGCAAACGAAGGGTCGAGCCAGTTGAGCGAGGGCTGGCCTTCCTTGAAGTAATGCAGGTACACCCAGCGCCGCGGCTTGCCATCCACGCCGAGCACCACCGGGGTGGCGCTCCAGTCGGTTTCTTTGACGCCGGGCTCGAAGAAAATCACCCGCTGCAATTGGCCGACGATGTAGTGCTTGTCGCGCAGTGCGTCTACCTGGGAGGGGCTAAGGTTGTGTGCATCGCGTCCGGTAGTCACGTCGGGCAGCAACGGCCAGTCTTCCTCGCGTATTTCGACCATGTGGTACAGGCCGGGATAGTCCTCATAGGCCATTTCAGCCAGGCGAAAGTCCGCGCCCTTGCCGGTGTGCGACGGGATCACATCGTCGATGATCACCGCATTGTGCGCGGCAGCCATGCGCGTCAAGGCCTGCAATTGTGCCTCGGTGCCCAGTTGCGGGTCGATGTCGAAGCTGATGCGGTCGAAATTGCCGTCGATGGTCGGGGTGTGCTCGGTGCCAGACAAGCCACCGGACTTCTTCAACGGCCCATTGTGAATGCCCTGGATGCCGATCTTGGACAGGGTATGCCACAGGGTTTCGTCCCCCAGCGCCTCCAGCACGGTGCCGCCTTCGCGGGTGACAATCGACGCGGGGTAGGCAGTGAACCACACCGACGACAAGGCTGAAGCGTCACGCGGCCGGGTCTGTGCATAGGGCTGCTGCCACAGGCGGCCTTGCCCCGAATAGAGCTTGGCCCGCTGCCGCGCTGCGTGGAGCATGGAATGTTGCACCAGCCAGTTCACATGATCGTTGTTCGCCGCGGTCATAAGCTCGGTACCTGTCGTGGTGAAAAGGGTCGGTGTAAGCATATGAGGGGCGTGGGCGGCATTCGTTGCATCGACTTGGCTTCATCCAAATGTGGGAGGGGGCTTGCCCCCGATGGCGGTGGATCAGATAAAAATATCCTGACTGACACACTGCTATCGGGGGCAAGCCCCCTCCCACATTAGATTTTCATCTGGCCTGCCGCCTTGCGTCGCTTGCCGGTACTGCCTAGGGGTGAACCCGGTTGAAGATTTGAACTGCCGGGTAAACGCGCTGTGATCGGTGTACCCGCATTGCAGCGCCACCTCGGTAATCGGCAGCTCGGTATGCAACAACCGCCGGGCATGTTCCAGCCGGACTTTCTGGATCATTTGCCGAGGCGTGAGGTGAAACACGCGCTTGCAGTAGCGCTCCAGTTGCGCCACGGAAATCCCGGCGATGCGGGTCAATTCACCCAGGGTGACACGGCGGTTGAAGTGGCTGCGGATGTGTTCGTCCACCGCCGCCAGACGCTGATAGGCCGGGTGGGTTTCACTGGCTGATTGCAGGTCTACCGAGATCCCGGCCAGGCCGATGATCGCACCGAGCTGGTTGTACAGCGGCCACTTGTGGGTCAGGCACCAGCCGGGTTCGCGGGTGCCGTAGAGATGCAATTCGAGTTGATCTTCCAACACCAGGCCCTGCGTCAGCACGCGCCGGTCCTGTTCGGTATAGCCGGGGCCCAATTGTGCGGGAAACACTTCAGCGCTGGTCTTGCCCAGCAGCGGTTGCAGTTGTTTGAGGCCGCAGCGTTGCACCAGGGTGCGGTTGGCGAGCACGTAGCGAGCGTCGATGTCCTTGATGAAAATCGCAGCATTGGGCAGTACATCAAGCATCGGCAGCAACTGCTCTACCCCGCTTAATAGCTGCTCAATGCTGTGGGGTCGGCTGCCCTGGAAAAGGCTCGCGAACGCGCTCTGCAACATGACTTTCTCAGCCCCTTTATTCGTCGACAGCCAGCAGATTGAGGCATGGGGCGAGCGCTGTCGAGCACGGCAAATTGTGCTGAATTCGTCATCCATCCCTGCGCAAAACATCAATCGTCAGCCTGCCTGATGGGTTCAGGATAGCGCCACTGCATGCCTATCCAATAACTCACAAGAAGGCGCCGCTATGTCAGGCCAAGGCAAGTTCAAGAAACAGCTGTCACTGATGGACCTCACCTTTATCGGGTTGGGAGCCATCTTCGGTTCGGGTTGGTTGTTCGCCGCCAGTCACGTGTCTGCCATCGCAGGCCCGGCGGGGATTTTTTCCTGGCTGCTGGGCGGTTTCGCCGTGCTGTTGCTCGGCATCGTCTACTGCGAACTGGGCGCCGCCCTGCCCCGCGCTGGCGGCGTGGTGCGCTACCCGGTGTACTCCCATGGCCCGCTGCTGGGCTACCTGATGGGCTTTATCACGCTGATCGCGTTTTCCAGCCTGGTGGCGATTGAAGTGGTCGCCTCGCGCCAATATGCGGCAGCCTGGTTTCCCCAGCTGACCAAGGCCGGCTCCAGCGACCCCACCACCTTGGGCTGGCTGGTGCAGTTTGCCTTGCTGTGCCTGTTCTTTGTGCTCAATTACCGCAGCGTGAAGACCTTTGCCATCGCCAATAACCTGGTGAGCGTATTCAAGTTCATCGTGCCGTTGCTGGTGATCGGCGTGCTGTTCACCTTCTTTAAGCCGGAGAACTTCCAGGTACATGGCTTTGCACCGTTCGGCTTGTCGGGCATCGAGATGGCCGTGTCGGCAGGCGGGGTGATCTTTGCCTACCTGGGCCTGACGCCGATCATTTCGGTGGCCAGCGAAGTGAAAAACCCACAGCGCACCATCCCCATCGCCTTGATCCTCTCGGTATTGTTGTCTACGGCCATCTATGTGCTGCTGCAAACCGCGTTCCTCGGCGGCGTGCCTACCGAAATGCTCGCCAATGGCTGGGCCGGCATCAGCAAGGAACTGGCCCTGCCCTATCGCGATATCGCCCTGGCACTGGGCGTGGGCTGGCTGGCCTACCTGGTGGTGGCCGATGCAGTGATCTCCCCCAGCGGCTGCGGCAACATCTACATGAACGCCACCCCGCGCGTGGTGTATGGCTGGGCGCAGACCGGCACCTTTTTCAAGATCTTCACGCGCATCGATGAGAAGTCCGGCATCCCGCGCCCGGCGCTGTGGCTGACCTTTGGCCTGTCGGTGTTCTGGACCTTGCCGTTCCCGTCCTGGGAAGCGCTGATAAACGTGGTGTCCGCCGCCCTGATCCTCAGTTATGCCGTGGCCCCGGTGACAGTCGCCGCCCTGCGCCGCAATGCACCCGACATGGCGCGCCCGTTTCGGGTCAAGGGCATGGCGGTGTTGGGCCCGCTGTCATTCATCATCGCTGCGTTGATCGTGTACTGGTCGGGCTGGAACACCGTGTCCTGGCTGCTGGGCCTGCAAATCCTCATGTTTGTTGTGTACCTGCTGTGCGCACGGTGGGTACCGACCGCGCACCTGAACCTCAAGCAACAGGTGCGCTCCTCGGCCTGGCTGATCGGCTTCTACGCCGTGACCATCCTGCTCTCCAAACTCGGCAGCTTTGGCGGTATCGGTGTGATCAGCCACCCGTTTGACACCTTGGTAGTGGCGGCCTGCGCCCTGGGCATTTACTACTGGGGCGCCGCCACCGGCGTACCCGCCCGCTTGGTACGCCTGGAGCAGGAAGAGGACGAAAGCGAGGCCGTCAGCGATGCGCACTACAGCGCCCCACTGTCCCCGACTACCTACTGATGGAGCGCCTTATGAAACGGCTGCACGTGATTGACTCACACACCGGCGGTGAACCTACACGCCTGGTCATGAGCGGTTTCCCCGCGCTGGTTGGCGACACGATCGCCGACCAACTGGAACACCTGCGCACCCACCACGATCAATGGCGCCGCGCCTGCCTGCTGGAGCCACGGGGCAACGATGTGCTGGTGGGCGCGCTGTACTGCGCGCCAGTCACGCCGGGGGCGACCTGCGGGGTGATCTTCTTCAACAACGCCGGCTACCTCGGCATGTGCGGCCACGGCACCATCGGCCTGGTTGCCTCGCTGCACCACCTGGGGCTGATCCAACCGGGCGTGCACAGCCTTGACACGCCGGTCGGCCCGGTCGCGGCCACCTTGCACGAAGACGGCAGCGTGACCCTGCGCAATGTGCCCGCTTACCGCTATCGCAAGCAGGTGCCGGTTGAAGTGCCTGGGCATGGCGTGGTGCTGGGCGACATCGCCTGGGGCGGCAACTGGTTCTTCCTGGTGTCGGACCACGGCCATGAGTTGCAGATGGATAACGTGGAGGCCCTGACCGACTACACCTGGGCCATGCTCAAGGCCCTCGAAGCCCAAGGCATCCGTGGCGCAGATGGTGCGCTGATCGACCATATCGAACTGTTCGCCGACGACGCCCACGCCGACAGCCGCAACTTCGTGATGTGCCCCGGCAAAGCCTATGACCGCTCCCCCTGCGGCACCGGCACCAGCGCCAAGCTCGCCTGCCTGGCCGCCGACGCAAAACTGGCCGCAGGAGCACCCTGGGTACAAGCCAGCATCACCGGCAGCCAATTCCTGGGCCGCTATGAATGGGACGGCGAACGCGTACGCCCATTCATCACCGGCCGCGCCTACATGACCGCCGACAGCACTTTGCTGATCGACGAACAAGACCCGTTTGCCTGGGGCATCTGAGCCCATTATTCATTCAACTGAAACCGGAGTTAGCACCATGAGCGACAACATCTTCACCGGCTGCATGCCCGCCCTGATGACCCCTTGCACCGCCGAGCGCCAACCGGACTTCGACGCACTGGTGGCCAAGGGCCGCGAGCTGATCGACATCGGCATGAGTGCCGTGGTGTATTGCGGTTCCATGGGCGACTGGCCGCTGCTCACCGAGGCCCAGCGCCAGGAAGGCGTGGCGCGCCTGGTGGCTGCGGGTGTGCCGACCATCGTCGGCACCGGTGCGGTGAACAGCCGTGAAGCCGTATCCCACGCAGCCCATGCCGCCAAAGTCGGCGCCGATGGTTTGATGGTGATTCCCCGCGTGCTGTCCCGAGGGGCTTCGGTCACTGCGCAAAAGGCCCACTTTGCAGCAATCCTCAACGCCGCCCCCAACCTGCCGGCGGTGATCTACAACAGCCCCTACTATGGTTTCGCCACCCGCGCCGACCTGTTCTTCGAACTGCGCCGCGAGCACCCGAACCTGATCGGCTTCAAGGAGTTCGGCGGCGCCGCCGACCTGCGCTACGCCGCCGAAAACATCACCTCCCAGGATGATGATGTGACCCTGATGGTCGGCGTCGACACCCAGGTGGTACACGGCTTCGTCAACTGCAACGCCACCGGCGCCATTACCGGCATCGGCAATGCACTGCCGCGCGAGGTGCTGCAACTGGTGGCCCTGAGCAAAAAAGCCGCCAAGGGCGATGCCAAGGCGCGTCGCCAGGCCCGTGAGCTGGAAGCTGCGCTGGCGGTGTTGTCGTCATTCGACGAAGGCTGCGACCTGGTGCTGTATTACAAGCATTTGATGGTGCTCAACGGCGACCAGGGTTACGCCCTGCACTTCAACGAAACCGACGGGCTCAGCGCTGCCCAGCGCCGGTATGCCGAGCAGCAGTACGCGCTGTTCCGCCAGTGGTATGCCAACTGGTCGGCCGAACAGAACGTCGCTTGATTTTGTGTAGGAGCGAGCTTGCTGTGGCGAGGGAGCTTGCTCCCGCTGACTGCGCAGCAGTCTCCGGCTTTTATTGGGGGCGCTTCGCACCCCAGCGCAAGCAAGCTTGCTCGCCACAAAAGCTCGCTCCTACAACACCTCTTTTGTTTTCCAGGATGTCCCCATGACTCTGACAGGCAAGATGCTGATCGGTCAGCAATCCATTTGCGGCCATTGCGATGCGATCCGAGCGATCAACCCCGCCACCAACACCCCACTGGAACCCGCCTATGCCGGCGGGGATGAGCAGCACGTCGACCAGGCCTGCGCACTGGCGTGGGCCGCGTTCGACGCTTACCGCGAAACCACCTTGGCAGATCGCGCCACGTTGCTTGAAACCATCGCCACCCACATCGAAGCCCTGGGCGATGAGTTGATCGAGCGTGCCTGCGCCGAAACCGGCTTGCCTCACGCACGCCTTCAAGGTGAACGCGGCCGTACCTGCGGGCAACTGCGCGCTTTTGCCCGCACCGTGCGCCTGGGCGAATGGCTCGACGTGCGCGTCGATACAGCACAGCACCAACCCCTGCCCCGTGCCGACCTGCGCCAGCGCCATATCGCCCTGGGCCCGGTAGCCGTGTTCGGTGCCAGCAACTTCCCCCTGGCCTTCTCCGTGGCGGGCGGCGATACCGCATCGGCCCTTGCCGCCGGTTGCCCGGTGATCGTCAAGGCGCATAACGCGCACCCCGGCACCAGCGAACTGGTGGGCCGCGCCGTCGCCCAGGCGGTGAAAGATTGTGGCTTGCCGGAGGGTGTGTTTTCACTGCTCTATGGTGCGGGTAACGAGGTGGGTATCGCATTGGTGCGCCACCCGCGCATCAAGGCCGTGGGCTTCACGGGGTCGCGCAGTGGCGGTATTGCCCTGTGCCAAGCGGCGCAGGCACGCCCGGAGCCGATCCCGGTGTACGCGGAAATGAGCTCGATCAACCCGGTGTACCTGTTTCCTGCCGCGCTTGAAGCCAGGAGCGAAGCCTTGGCCGAAGGATTCGTCGCGTCGCTGACCCAAGGCGCCGGCCAGTTCTGTACCAACCCTGGCCTGGTGATCGCCCTGCAAGGCGCCGCTCTGGACCGTTTTATTCAGTCTGCCAGTGAGCGGCTCTCGCGTTGCCCGTCCCAGACCATGCTCACACCGGGCATCTTCAGCGCCTACGAAACCGGCCTGAAGACCCTGGCCCAGCACGCCAACGTCGCCGCCAAGGGCTTGCCAGCGACCGGGCCGAACCAGGGCCAGGCCCATCTGTTCGTGACCCAGGCCGAGGCGTTCCTGAGCAATGAACACCTGCAAGCCGAAGTATTTGGCACCGCCTCACTGGTGGTGCAATGCTGCGATGTCGAGCAAATGCGCCAGGTGTCCGAGCACCTGGAAGGTCAACTCACCGCCACCCTGCACATGGATGACCACGACCTGCCACAGGCGCGGGCATTGCTGCCGGTGCTGGAGCGCAAGGCTGGGCGCCTGCTGGTGAACGGCTGGCCGACCGGCGTAGAAGTGTGCGACGCCATGGTGCATGGCGGGCCCTTCCCAGCGACTTCGGATGCGCGCAGCACATCGGTGGGCACGGCGGCAATTCTGCGGTTCCTGCGCCCGGTGTGTTACCAGGACTTCCCGGACGCCTTACTGCCCGCCGCGCTGCAGCACGACAACCCGCTGCGGTTGCGGCGCCTGCTCGACGGCCAGCGAGAAGCATAATCATGGCCGATCCCAAGCAAGCAGATATCGTAGTAGTCGGCGCCGGCATTATCGGCGTCGCCTGCGCCTTGCAGCTGGCACGCCAAGGCCGCCAAGTCGTCGTGCTCGACCCGCAGGCACCCGGCATGGGCGCCTCCTACGGCAACGCCAGCCATCTGGCGACGGAACAGGTGTTTCCCATCGCCGACCTGTCGATCTTCAAGCGCTTGCCCGCCATGCTCCTGGACCCCATGGGCCCGCTGCGCCTGGACTGGGCCTACCTGCCCCGCGCCCTGCCCTGGTTTATACGCCTGCTGCTGAACCTGCGGCCAGCGCGTTACCAGCGCACCGTGGCAGGCCTTCGCGCGCTGAACGAAGGCAGCCTGGGCGCGTGGCAACGCTTGCTGCAATCGATGGGTCAAACGCAATTGCTGCGTGAAGACGGTTCGCTATTGGTGTTTGAGCGCGCCGAATCCCGCACAGCACTGGATGCATTGCAGCACCGCATGACCCAGCAAGGTGTCGCAGTGGACTTCTGGAGCGGCGATGCGGTGCGCAAGGCTGCGCCGCAACTGAGCGACGCCATACAAGGCGGGTTGTTCTTCCCCGCTACCGGACACTTTCTGGACCCGTACACGGTGGTTGGCGAACTGGTGAACGCGGCCAAGGCTGAGGGGGTGCAATTTCTTCAGCAGCGCGTTCTGGACGGACGGCTGGAGGGTAGCGGCGTTTCCCTGATGACCGACCAAGGCGTACTGACAGCGCAGCAGGTGCTGATCGCCTGCGGCGCCCACTCGGCCAAACTCACCGCAGCTCTCACCGGCAAACAAGTGCCGCTGGACACCGAACGCGGTTACCACCTGATGCTGCCCCACGAACAACAACGACTGCCCTTCGCGGTCACTTCGCTGGAGCGAAAATTCATCATGACGCCCATGACCGGTGGCCTACGCCTGGCCGGCACGGTCGAATTCGCCGGCCTCGACCGCCCGGCCAATATGCAACGGGCCTGGCAGTTGCACCGTTTGAGCAAAGGGTTGTTCCGACACGAACTGAGCGACAGCGAAGCCACGCCCTGGATGGGGTTTCGCCCTTCCCTGCCCGACTCGCTGCCGATCATTGACCGGGTGTGCGACGGCAAAGTGCTGCTTGCATTTGGTCACCAGCACCTGGGGCTGACACAAGCGGCGGTGACGGCCGAGCGGGTTGGGCAACTTGCTGCGGGTGAGCAGGTGCCAGAACTACAGCCTTATCGGCTGGATCGTTTCTGAACCTTACTGTGGTAGGCGCGAAGTGCTGAATAACGCATCAGCCGTTTCTTGGATTTCATCGCGCATCCATAGCTTGTTCAACCAACCGACAGGGATAGCCTGGACGCCGTAATACGCCCCCGCCAGTTGCCCAACGATTGCGGCAGTAGTGTCTGCGTCATCCCCAAGGTTGGCGGCGGCCAGTATCGCTTCAGCAAAGTTGGAGGTCTGATCGAAACACCAGAATGCGGCCTCCAGCGAAGCCACCGCATAACCTGAGCCAACGATTTGAGCAGAGGTTTTATCGCGATAGTCGCCAGAGGCGATAGCCTTGACCTTAGGAGCCGACAGCGCGGTGTGGGAAAAACTCAGCACGTGCTTCTTTGGCACGCCGCTCAGGGCATTGCTGATAGCCTCGGCCAGCAGCAGGCAGCATTCGATAGCCTCATGCGCGGCATGCGTAGTTCGCGAGCTTTGCTCGGCAAACAGGTGGATGTCCGCCCTATCTGGAAAGTAAAACAACACGACAGGTGCGAGACGCATCATTGAACCATTGCCGGCCGAATACGGATGCGTTGAGCCCGCAAAAGCGTTGCCACTTTGCTGAAATTGCTCCAGAGCTTCGCGAACCGTCATGCCGATATCAAAGCACTCTCCGGTAGAACTCAAGTAACCCCACTTCCACCAATTCAGATAACGTCCCATCTGGTCCATCGCGTCAAAACCACCTTTGCGCAACAGGCTTTCGGCCAGACACAGTGCCATGGACGTATCGTCAGTCCATTGGCCAGGCTTGAGGCTAAACGGTCCGCCGCCTAGCATATCCGTCACCGGAGAAAAGCTGCCGCGGGGCATGAATTCAACCGTCGTCCCTACAGCATCGCCACACGCCAGCCCAAGTAGGCTGCCGCGATAACGATCCAAAAGCGTGATGTCCATTGCCACTCCTTGTGAAAATCTTTCTACACCCGCCAGGCTACTTGACCAACCGCTTCTCCTTGGAGGGGCGATAGCCGAAATACGCGCTGTAGCATTTGCTGAAATGGCTCGGCGAGACAAACCCGCACGCCACCAGCACATCCACTTGGGATAACTCGGTGTGCTGCAACAGGCGTCGCGCCTCAGTGACGCGCAGTTCCATGTAGTAGCGTTGCGGCGTGGTGCCCAGTTGTTCTTTGAACAGGCGCTCCAACTGGCGGCGGGAACGGCCGGCGTAGACGGCGAGTTGATCGAGTTCCAGGGGTTCTTCGAGGTTGGCGTCCATCAACTTCACCACCTCGCGCAACGGCGCGCTGACACACATGTTTTCAGTGGGTTTGATACGGCGGTAGCGCGACTCTTCGAACGCCAGGATATCTTCGATGCCTTCGACCAAGGCTTTGCCATGCAGGCTCTTGATCCAGTCCAAGGCCATATGGAAAGCCCCCGAGGGGCTGGACGCGGTGAGGCGGTCGCGGTCGATCACGTAGGGTTCGCTGGTGACCTGCGCCGCCTTGGACACTTCGGCCAGCGCCGGGCGATGTTCGGGGTGGATGGCACAGCGGTAACCCTGCAGCAGCCCCGCACGCCCGAGGAACCACGAGCCGTTCCACAAACCGGCGAGGCGCACGCCCGCTTCACCCGCACTGCGCAGCCATTGGATAAATGGCTCGCTCGCCTTGAGTTCGGTGCGAAAACCACCGCAGATCACCAACAGGTCCAAGTCCTGCAAGCTCGCCAGCATCAGGTTCGCATCCGGGCGAATGACCAGGCCCAGGTCGCTGATCACTTCGCCCTCACCCCACCCGAAGGTGCGCGTAGCGAACAGATCGGGGCGCAACAGGTTGGCGGTCACCAGCGTGTCGAGGGTCTGGGTGAAGGCCGGCAAGGAGAAGTGTTCGAGCAGCAAAAAACCGACACGGGTGACCGAGGTTGATTGCTGGGGGTTATCACTGAGGTAGCGCAGGTTCTTGCCTTGCATGCCACCGCTGAACTGGCGTCTTTCCATCGAGGGTCGGCCCACGCTTATTGTTGTGCAGTGGGCGCTATCTTAGGGGCAAATGCGGTGCCTGTCTCAGGTGACGCTCGAGGCTGGCAGCGGCCATTGCACTGATCTTGATAAAAACTGTTCGCTTCAAAAGCCACGGCCCAGGCGCTGCGCGGTGATCTGATACGGTTTTTTCTTTTCGATCTGCGCCTGTATTGAAAACCGCTTGAGGCGGACAATAGCCCCATCCCGACACTCCTGTCGTCCCCTTCCCCTCGGAGGCCTTATGACCAAGATGGCAATTTTCCTGTTCGGCTTTTTGGTATTGACCATTGGCATCGGCATGTTGGCGACCATCTCGCCGGTCTAAGCCCGCATTAGTGTGGCGAGGGAGCTTGCTACCGTGACGGCCTGACAGCCGACGCCTATCTCCATGACACCCTGCAATCCAACTGTGGGAGCTGGCTTGCCTGCGATGGCGGCCTATCAGCCGACACTTCTCTACCTGACACCCCACAATCCAACTGTGGGAGCGGGCTTGCTCGCGAAGGCGGCCTGGCGGTCAATACAGTTGGATTGTGTACATATCCATTGCTGAGGTAACGGCCACTTAGGGTTCCGCCTGACGGCGGGTCACTTTCGAAAAGCGCGAAAGTAACCAAAGCGCTCTTGCCCCACCACTCGGCACCTCGCTTAGGCTCGGTGTGCCCGTAATCCGCCAGTGATTTGGGGGGCCGCCGCCCCGCGCCATCCATGGCGCGGGGCGGCTAAACCGGCATCCCTGCCGGTTTACCCCCCAAATCCCTGTCGAATTCCGGCCAGCGGGGTTTAACGGGGCGCTTCAGATCAAAAGCAGGTCAAGATCAAGATCAAGAGCAAGAGCGGCTCGCTTCGCATCGTGGTTACCTACGCCCGACTCAGCCCACAAACAGCATCGGATACAGCGACAGCACCAACAGCCCGGCCATGGACCAGTTGAACATCCGCAACCAGCGCGGCTCACGCAGCAAGTTGCGCAAGCCGCTGCCACACCCCACCCATACGCACACGCTCGGCAAATTGACCACCGCAAACACCAGGGCGATCACCAGCACATTGGTGACATAACCCTCGGCCGGCGTGTACGTGGTGATCGCCCCCAGCGCCATGATCCACGCCTTGGGGTTGACCCACTGGAAGGCCGCCGCACCGAGGAAGGTCATCGGCTTGCCATGTTCATCCGGGTTATCAGACATGCCGCCCGCATTGGCAATCTTCCACGCCAGATACAACAAATACGCGGCGCCGACATACCGCAACAGCGTATAGGCCCATGGGAACAGCTTGAACACCTCGCCCAAGCCCAGCCCCACACAGATCACCAAGAGCATGAAGCCGATACTGATCCCCAGTGCATGGGGCATCGAACGGCGAAAGCCGAAATTCACGCCTGAGGCCAGCAACATCGTGTTGTTGGGCCCAGGGGTGATCGAAGAGACAAACGCGAACAGCACGAAAGCTGATAACAGGCTGGTAGACATGATCATGGCGCGGCATCCAAGCGGTGGTGATGTGCCTGCGACAGTAGGGGGTTATGGCGCGCTGCGCCCCGTACAGCTAGGGATGGATCGAGGCGTACACTTGCAAAGCCTTCATCGAGAAGTAGCGCTTACCGAGGCGCATCGGGAACCGGTGTGGGAACCTGCCATGCCGGTTTTTTGCCCTCCTGACTGTCGAAAATACGCCGAGCCTTGCGAAAGTCCTCCACGTTTTCCACCACCCAGGTCCAGATAGGCGACATGCGAATCAAAAGCTCTCGGCCCAGGGGCGTCAGCTCGTACTCGACGCGTGGCGGAATTTCACCGAACTCGCGCCGAACCAACAAACCATCGCGCTCCATGGTACGAAGCGTCTTGGTCAACATGCGCTGAGTCACACCCGTCATCTGTCGTTTTATCTCGGCATGACGCATTGCACCGTACACACCCAGGGCATGCAGGATGCCCAATGCCCAGCGGCTACCGGCGTGTGCAAGAACTTCACGCCTGACGCCATCGTCCTCCTCCCTGAGCGACTGGCAGATAACTTCTGCCTGGCTGAGCGTTTCTTGATCGGTCATTTCTACCCCTGGTATCACACGTGTGCCTTCTTATGAGCGCTGCCGAATCGTGCCAGCATGGGCTCATCTTATCGCCAACAGGTCTGCGGAGAAATCATGCCTGAAATGACCCCACTTCCCCCTCAATCGATCCTCGTTCTAGGTGCCGGCGAACTCGGCCTGCCGGTTTTACACAACCTGGCGCGGGAAGCCAACCGCGCGCCCGGCTCCACCATCAGCGTGTTGCTCAGGGAGTCGACCATCAAGACTCAAGAGCCAAAGAAAAAGGCAGAGGTCGATGAGCTGCGCAGCCTGGGCATCCAGATGGTCGCCGCAGATCTGGTGAACGACTCAATCGATCAACTTGCCAAGGTCTTCGCACGCTTCGATACCGTGATCGGCTGCGCGGGCATGGTCGCGGGCCGAGAAACCCCGATGAAGCTGGCGACCGCCGCGCTCAAATCCGGCGTGAAGCGCTACTTCCCCTGGCAGTTTGGCGTGGATTTCGAAGTGATTGGCCGGGGCAGCCCCCAGGATCTGTTCGATGCCCAACTGGATGTGCGTGAGTTGCTGCGCGCCCAGGACAACACTGAATGGGTCATCATCTCGACAGGCATGTTCACCAGCTTCCTGTTCGAGCCGGTGTTCGAGGTTGTCGACTTCGACAACAACACAGTGAACGCCCTGGGCAGCCTCGAGAACAGCGTGACGCTCACGACACCGGACGACATCGGTACGCTGACAGCGCAAATCGTGTTCTTCGAACCGCGCATGCGCAATCAGATTGTCTATCTCGCCGGCGACACCGTCACGTATGGGCAGGTTGCGAGCATGCTGGAACGCGTTCTGGATCGCCCGTTCAAACGCAACGTGTGGACGGTTGACTATCTCATGCAGGCACTGGAAAAAGACCCCACGCACCACATCAAGAAGTACCGTACTGTATTCGCACAAGGCAAAGGTGTGGCCTGGCCTAAGGCGGCCACGTTCAACGAGCAACAATCGATTCCTGTCACCACTGCTGAGCAGTGGGCTCGGGAAAACCTTGCAGTTCATTGAAAAGCGGATGCTGAAGCCAGCCGTAAAGGCTGGCACGGGTGAAGGGACGGTTAGCGGCTCTGAGCTTCACGCTGCTGGCCAGAAACATGTTGTTTTTTTACATGCTTACGTGACTTGAGCTCGTATTGATGGTGAATAAACCAGGCGATCAACGATAACCCAGTGACGCCAAAAACCAAGACCAACAGCTCTAGTGCAGTACCTTCATGTGAAAACATTTTTCGTTCCTCGTCCTGAAGCCGTATGACCTAAAAAACAGCCACACCGAAATTGTTTGTAATAATTCAAACATTTTCAGGGTAGTCGGCAAATCCGCACGTGACAACCCCTGATCGACCCAGAACCCTTGATCTAGACATGTCACTCGTCGAAAACACGTCTAAATCACAGGCAATAAAAAACCCCGTAGACGCTGATCTACGGGGTTTGTGTTCGCTTACTTGCTGCCAGAAGCGTCCTGCTCGACCACCATATCCAACACATAGACCGTCGAAGGCGCATCCGCTGGCGGATTCTTCCATTCGTACTGCTTGACCCGCAGCACAGTGCGCACGCCGTCATGATGCACAAAGCCTTCGATAGGCTGGTAAAGCGGATGCCAGGTGTCTTGGGTCGCCAGTTGCAGGCCCGCGTCGTCATAGCGACGCTCGCGCACTTGCAGGCACTGATAATCTGGAATCAAAGGATGGCTGCACTTGACCGTCTTGGCCGCCACCTCCAGAAACTTGACCTCACCCTCGCTACCGTAGCGGGTCTGCGGGGTGGCCTCGCCTTGCAGCTTGAGCACCGAGCCATCCGTTGTCGTCAGTTGCAGCATCGGCGCCACGTTATCGCCGGTGATCACAGCGCGCAGATCGCCCTTGAACAGCCGCCCTACCTGGGCATCAAGGTCCATCAGGCTCTTGTCACAGGCCATCAGCGTAGAGGCCAGTGGCTGAACCTTCAGAACCCCGTCCTGATAGTGAAAGCCGCCGAACTGACGATTGCAGCCACCGCTGATGCTCAGGTTCTTGTCACCGAAGGCAACGCGCAACTTGCGCTCGATGCCTTTGTTCATCGCCACAAGAGGCTTGCCCGACGCGTCCGTTGCCGAGACCAGGTTCCAGTCGTAAGCGGATAAGGTTGGCTGGGCTACAGCGGCTGAGGTAGTAGGCATTGAAGGTGATTCTTCATGGCTTTTGGAAGGGGCGGCACAGCCTTGGATGAGTGCAGCACACACGGCTACAAGAAGAATTTTTTGTTTCATGGGTCACTCTGTCAGCTTTGATGAGTGCGGGCGTTATCCTGCGCTGGCAGGATAAGCGCGCGGCTAAACCGGCATGAGGAGGTCGCTTGAGGCTTTACTGAGCGTAGACCCAATGCGCGCTTGGCGGACCTCTTCCTTGGCCGATAGCAATCGGACATCATTTGCTTCGATCAGTTTCACGGAATCAGGGCGGTGGTGGTATTGCTGCATTTTAGGCAATAAAAAACCCCGTAGACGTTAATCTACGGGGTTTCCAAGAGTGGAGGCCGAGGTCGGAATCGAACCGGCGTAGGCGGATTTGCAATCCGCTGCATAACCATTTTGCTACTCGGCCTCAAACGATCAATGCCCTGGTTGCTGACATTCACCGCATACAAACTTGAGTGGGCTACGTGAAGCCTGCCTCTACTCTAACTCATTGAATACATTGAAGTTTTTAATGCTTCGTTGCGTTCGATGGGCGCCATTATGTACTCATTTGCCTAGGCCTGCAACCCCTTGATTTCAAAAAATATTCTGCCTTGACATCAAGGGGTTGCGCCTCTGCCCTACTCCTTCACTGTGTGGATTTGGTAGTGCGGGTCTGCCTTGATCTGGGCCTCGGTGAAGGGCAATGGGCGCAGTTTTTTCTCGGAGAAGGCTTGGGTCTGGTCCTTTGAATAGGCGGACGCCGGGTTGCTGGACTCGGAGAATGCCAGGACGCCGACTGCGTTGGGACCTTTGTCGTCGAAGCTGACGATTTGCAGGTAGCTGGTGCCGCTGACGACTTCGCGCTTGCCGTCGGCGCGGGGCACGGTTTGCATGGCATTGTAGATACCGAGTTCTTGCGGGCCGCCGTGGATGGGGGTTTGGCCGGAGACTTGGATATCGCCCCAGCGGGTCTGCCCCAGTTTGCTGACCTCAGCGCTGGAGGCCAGCATGGCTGCGCGCAGGGCCTTGGCGACCGGGGCGCGGTCGATGGCGAGGCCGCTAGGGGTGGTCAGGGGGTGGGCCGGGTCGAAGGCCACGCGCCAGGCGTCAGGGATTTGCTGCAGGTGCTGCACTAGGTTGATGAAGTGCACCAGGCCGACGCCGCTGTCGAGGTTGGCGCGCTGGTCCCAGTTTTTCAGGCTGGTGCACAGCGGCTGTAGCGTAGCGGCGTCAGCGCCCAGGTGTTTGGCGCAGAACGTCAGCAGGTCGGGCATGACTTGGCCCGCCAGGTACACCTCGTTGTCCATGACCATGTCTTGCAGATCAGTGACGGTGATCGGCCGCTGCTCAAGGGTTTGCAGGCGCTGGAGCGCGAAGCGCGCACGCGGGCCGAGGCTGATGTTGTCCTGGCTGATCACCGGCGAAAAGCCACTTAGCGGCGCCTTGGGGTTGGCCATCCAGGCGGAATCGTTGGAGTGTTGCACGTAGTCGGTGCGTTGCAACTGGGGCAACTGGTCGGCCGGAAAGATACCCGGCTGGGCCGCGCGCGGGTCGATGTCCCACGCGCAGGCGCTGTGGGCGCCGTCGAGCATGATCATTTGCAGGCCGGCCCGTGGGTCGCTGCATTTTGCCAGCTTGGCGGCGCTGACGTTGGGCACTACCGACAGGTTCATGTACAGGCTTTGGCCCTGGTCATCGGCGGCCAGGGTGTTGACCCAGGGGATGCCTTGCAGGGTATGCACTGAGGTTTGCAGCTCCTTGAGGCTACCGGCGCGGTTCATGGCGTACCACTGTTGCAACACCCGGTCGTTGCCCAGGTTGGCGTCGCGCAGGCTGAAGGCGTAGTGGTTGTCCCAGTCGAGCTTGCCCGGCCATTGCACCACGGGGCCGAACTGCGAACTGTAGACGGTGTGGGTCACGGCCTTGAGGCTGCCGTCGGCTTGCTTGACCTGTACCGTTACGGCGGTTTTATCCAGGGGGATGGACTTGCCGTCCAGCAGGTAACGGGTGGCGTCCTTGGGGTCGAGGGTCAGGCGGTACAGGGTGAAGTGTTTGGACGTGTCCACGGTGTGGGTCCACGCCACATGCTGGTTGAAACCGATGTTCACCACGGGCAGCCCTGGCAGTGCGGCGCCCATCACATCCAACTGGCCCGGGATGGTCAGGTGCATCTCGTAAAAACGCATGCCGCCCACCCACGGGAAATGCGGGTTGGCCAGCAGCATGCCACGGCCATTGAATGAGCGGTCACGGCCCACGGCAACGGCATTGCTGCCTCGATCCAGCGTGAAGCGTTGCTGGTTGGCGGCGGCCATGGCAAAGGCTTTGGCACCGGGCTGCACACTCGCGGTGGCCTGCGGTGGTGCTGCCCCGACCAAGGCTTCGGCGAATTGGCCGATGCCCCCTTCTACCAATAGCCTGCGGGTCAACTTCACCAGGTCTTGCACTACCAAGGGCCGTACCCACGCGGCCTGGCACTGTGCGGGTGCGCCCTTATCCTTGAGATAACGGTTGTAGCCGGCCACGTACCCTTCGATGCGCTGTTGCATCTCGGGCGTCTGGGCTTTCCAGAACGCCGCCACAGTCTCGGGTGTATTCAACCAGTTGAAGAACACATCGCTGGCGAGGTTGTTGCGCTCTTCCAGGGTCGCCTGGTCCGGCCCGAAAAACCTGGCGCGCTCGCCATTGACCGTGACCACTTCATTGGCCAGCAGGCACAGGTTGTCCTGGGCATAGGCGTAACCCATACCCACCCCCAGGCCACGTTCATCAGAGGCGCGAATATGCGGCACGCCATAACTGGTACGCCGTATATCCGCCGACGTTTGCGTCACTTGCTCGCGTGCCGATACGGCCAGGCTCAAGGCGAGTAACAGCCCTGTCGCGCCCACTCTGGACAACCCCTTGGAAATAATCACGCCGACTCCACAGTCAAATTGAACAGCCTCACGAGGGATGTTTACCCCACCGTAAGAACGCACATGGCCGGGAATAATTTAGCCGCACAAGGTTGCCTGTCGACGGCGCAGGGGATGTGACAAACCTGATACCGACAAATTTTCTACATCCATCGTTTCATGATTTGCGTCACTCGTTCGTCTTATTACCCAAGAGCACCATCTTTTTCCTGATCAGGCTCTGAAAAGGAGTTTTTGCATGTATAACCCGCAAGTGCCCACGGATGGACATTCAAAGGCCGCAGATACCCACTATGGCAACGACGCACGGGCATTCGGCAACGCGCCCGAACAGCAGGGCAACCAGCGCATCCGCCATTTACTCAAGTGTTTCGGTTTGCGCACCAGCCTGATCCGGCTGAAGGTCATCGACGCCCTCCTCACCGCCGCCGACAACCAGCGCACCCTCGGGGTCCGCGGCGTGCACAGCCACTTGCTGGAGCTGGGCATTCCGTTGTCGTTTCTCAGCGTGCGCGAGGTACTCAAGCGTCTATGCAGCGAGGGCGTGATCACCCTCAACGCTGACAAGAGCTACAGCCTCCATGAAGAGGCTGCCAAGGTACTCGAAGGTCGTGCCTGACTGACGCCCGTCAGAAGTTAGGCTTGACCTTGCGGCGCATGATGCCGTTGATCACGACGACGACCACGGCAATCGCGATGGCCAGGTACTGGAAGGTTTTTTCGCTGATCACGCCTGTGTTCTGCAGATAAGACAGGCCAAACATCGCGCCCAGTACAGCCAGGGCAATCAGAAGCGAGTATTTCAAGCGTTGCTTTTGGGTCATGACGAGTTCCTGAACCTGAAGAATGTATCCACTGTGTATCGCCGTGCATGCCAAGCACATACCCAGTCACGGGGATGGCGCGGTTTCGGCAGGGTCTTATGTTACAGGCGATGAAAAGTTTTGGCTTGCCCTCCGCCTGACAGGCCTTGCGAATACCCCTTGGAGAACCGTGAAATGCTGCGACGACTCATCCTGCTGGTTCCACTGATGATCATGCTGAGCCTGGGCGGTTGTTTCTTCTTCCCGCGCGGCGGGGGCTGGCATGATCACCGCTATGAGGGTGGTGGCGGTTACCAACGCCGCTGATCTGCATCCGGATAACGCTTCGTGCACAACGCGTGCAGCACGCTTGGGGGCTTCACGCGTTACTGTATCGACACTACCTACTCGTCAGGCGGGTTCGGAACCCCGACGCCGGTTTCAACCACTTAGCCGCCATGCACCCACCGTCGATGCAACCAACGCGCAAACGCATCCAGCGCAAACCCCAGCACCCCGATCACCACCACCATCGCCATCAACTCCGAGTAGGCGAGCCGATCACGGGTGTCGAGGATGTAATACCCCAGCCCCGCACTGACCCCAAGCATTTCGCAGGGCACCAGCACGATCCACAGGATGCCGATGGCCAGGCGCACGCCGGTCAGCACATGCCCTACCACGCCAGGAATGACCACCCGGCGCAAGGTTTCCCAACGCGTGGCGCTCAAGCTCTTGCTCAACTGTAACCAGCGCGGGTCGAGCTGACGCACGCCCGCTGCGGTGTTGAGCATGATCGGCCAGACAGCGGCAAAGGCCAGCAGGAAATAGATTGGCTGGTCGCCCACGCCCATCAGCATCACCACGATCGGCATCCAGGACAGCGGCGAAATCATCCGCAGAAACTGGAACGCTGGCGTGGTCGCCGCCTCCAGGTTACGCGAACTGCCCACCAGCAACCCGAGGGGTACGCCTACCAACAACGCGATAAACAGCCCGACGAAAATACGCTTCAGGCTCACGGCGATATGCAGGTACAACTCACCCCGCCCGAGCAATTCCCACAAGCTGCTGGCGGTGGCCGCCAGGGAAAAGCGCGCCGACAGGCCATCGGCCTCGCCGAACACTTTCACGCCCAACCACCACAGCACCAACAAACCCGCCAAGCCACTCAGCCCCAGCCACCAGCCGGGGATTCTGCTGTTGTTCAAACGCCGATCTCCTCGTGCCGCTCATAACCATCCGGCAAACCGAAGGTCCGCATGCCACCCACGGCTTCGATCGCGTTGCGCACGAAGCGGTCGTCCACCAGGTCCTTGGCCACGAAGGCTGGGTCCAGGCCCGTGAGAAACTTTTTGTCGCCTTCGATCAAGGTGTCCTTCAAGCGCCGCACCAGTTCTTCGGTGTAGCTGGGGAACGGGTACGGTTGGAAGTCGATGCGGTGCTCGTCCCAGTTGGCATGCTGGATCGCACCGTCGGCCACATAGGTGGCGCGGTCGCTGGCCGCCGGCGCCAGGACTTTGCTCAACACCGGCTCGGCATGGGGCGTGTAACGGTTCGGGCCATCCTTGGACAGCAGCTTCACCGCCTCTTCACGGTTGTCCCGGGTCCACACCTGGGCCTTGACGATGGCGTTCACCACCTTCTGCGACCACTCTGGACGGTTGGCCAGGTCGTGCTCGTGCATGAACACCACGCAGCACGCGTGGTTGCGCCACACGTCACCCGTGAAGCGCTGCACGCGACCGACCTTGAGGTTTTCTGCCAGGGCATTGAACGGTTCGGCGACGATGTAGCCGTCGATGCGTTTGCTCGCCAAAGCCGGAGGCATGTCCGACGGCGGCAACACGATCAGGTTGACCTCATTGGCAGCAATCGAACTGCCGGTGGCACGAGTGACCGGCGTGAGGCCGTTATCGCGAAACAGTTGCTGCACCACCACGTTATGAATCGAGTACCAGAACGGAATCGCCACCGACTTGCCACCCAGTTGCTTCACGTCGGTAATACCTGGGGATACGGTCAAGCCCGAACCGCCCACATGGTTCCACGCCACGACTTTGGCCGGCACTTTACTGCCGTAGCGCGCCCATACGGTCATTGGCGACAGCAGGTGTATCACGTTGACCTGGCCGGAGATAAACGCCTCGATCACCTGGGCCCAACTGCGCAACAACACGGGGCGCTCGGCCTTGATGCCTTCGGCTTCGAACAGGCCGTTGTTGTGGGCCACCAGCAGCGGCGTGGCGTCGGTGATAGGTAGATAGCCAATGCGCACCGGCGCGTCGGGCTCGTTGGCGGCACGCGCCTGCAGGCTGCTCAGCAGAGGCAAGGCGCCGGCGGCACTGAGCACGGCGGAGAGTTTGAGAAAGTCACGGCGCGAGTGGGCCAGGTCATCCAGACACATAAGTAAACTCCTGTTGTTCAAGGGGGTTGGGTTGAGGGCGGCTCGCCTGCCGTAAGGTTTTCAAAATTTCGATACGCAGCGCGCCGATGGCCTCGACCTGTTCTTCCCGAGGGTGCGGCAAATCGATAGCCCACTCGCCCAACGTCCGCGCCGGGCGGTTACCCAGTAGCAGGATGCGGTCCGACAGCAGCAGTGCTTCGTCGATGTCGTGGGTGATCAATACCGCCGCCGAACCCTGCTCACGATTGACCTTGAGCAACAGGTGCTGCATATCGGCGCGGGTGACTTCGTCCAGGGCGCCGAAGGGTTCGTCGAGCAGCAACACTTGTGGCTGACGCGCCAGGCAGCGAGCCAATGCCGTGCGCTGGGCCATGCCACCGGACAATTGCGCCGGGAACTGCTGGCGCGCAGGTTCCAGCCCTACCGCCGCAATGGCGTGGTCGACACGCCGGCGGCGCTCTTCACCACTCAAGTGCGGTTGGCGGGCGAAATCCAGACCAAAGGCGACGTTCTTTTCCAGGGTCAACCAAGGCAGCAGGCTCGGGTCTTGAAAGGCCACCACCACGCGCGGATGCGGGCCGCTCAATGGCTCGCCCAATACCTGCACACGGCCAGATTGAGGTACCTGCAAGCCAGCCAGCACCCGCAGCAGGCTGGATTTGCCCACGCCGCTGGGGCCCAGGATCGACACCACTTCACCCGGTTGCAAGTGCAAGTCGAAGCCTTGCAACACCGGCCCGCTGCCGTACCCCAGGCAAATGCCCTGGGCCGTCAATACCGCCTGGCTCATAGACTGGCCTGGCGGTGCAGCTCGGTACGCAGTTGCACCAGGCTGGGCGTCACAATCGGCACAAAGGCCGACTCGCGCCAGCGCCGCGCAAAACCGCTGCCGTGGGCGGTAAGGTAGGCCTTTCCGCCACTGGCTTGCAGTTCAAGCTGTACGGCGCTGGCGGCGGTTTCGGCCAAGGCGATACGCAGTTTGAACAGCGGTATGGGCTCGGCGGTAAAGCGCCCGGCCAACAGCCCCTTTTTAAGCTCGCTGACCAGATGATCCAGCGTTACGCGCAGGGCTTCCAACTCGTCGCGCAACACGGTACGACTGGCGCCCAAATGGTGGGCTACTTCAGCCAGGGAACGCCGCGCCAAACCAATCGACATGCCGCACTGCAAGCCTAGAAAGGCCGGGCGTACCGCCGGTAAAAACGTGCGCGCATCCTCGTGCAGCAACCACTCGCGACTCAGCTCCACGCCTTCCAGGCCAAGCGCCGCGGTGTTGCTCGATTGCAGCCCGAGCAGCTCCAGGTCGCGGGAGCGCTGCAACCCGGCCACCGAATCCGGAATGGCCAGGATAAATGGCGCGCCGCCCCCGGCATGCTCGATGGCCGCCGCAGCGACAAAGCCATTCTTGCGCAAGTTGGTCACCCAGTGCAGGCGACCGTTGAGGGTCCAACCGTGGTCGTTGGGCTCGGCGCTGATCTGCAACGTCTCGATACCCGACAGGAACTTCATCGCATTCGACAGCCCGGTGGCGCCGGCCAACTTGCCGCTGAGCAGGTCTGGCATCAGCTGCTCGCGCAAGCGCTGATTGGGGCTCTGCAGCAAGTACTCGATAAACGAGCGCTGGCCCCAGCACACAAACGCCGCCGCCAGGGAATGGCTGGCCACATTGGCGATGGCCTCGACCGCACCCGCCACATCCCCGCCCAGGCCGCCCAGGTGGGTGGGCACGCCGATTCTCAGAATATTGGCTTCTGCCAGCCGTGGTAGCACTTCCTGTGGATCGCAACTGCCCACGTCCAGGGCCTGCGCTTGAACATCGAGCCAACGGCTCAAGATTGGGTCAAGCATTCATGTCTCTCCTTTTACAGCAGGTGGGCCAACGCCGAATCAGTTGGCCGGTTTTTCCCAACGGTATTGCGCCAGCTCCGGGTTCAGCGGGGTGCGGGCAAACACGTTGGCGAAGTTGCACAGGGTTGCCAGGCTGACACCCAGGATGACTTCCAGCGCGTGGCCGTCGGTGTAGCCAGCGGCGCGGAACGCCTCAAAGCCCGCGTCACTTACATCCCCACGGGTGGCGATCACTTCACGGGTAAACGCGGCAAGTGTCTCATAGCGTGCGTCAGGCAACTCACCCCGGCGGCGCAGGGCCTCGATCACCTCCTCGGGCAACTTGGCTTTGTTGCGGGCAACCGCCGTGTGGCCAGCGACGCAGAAATCACAACCGTGGGTAGTGGCGGCAATCAGTTGCACCACTTCACGGTCGGCCAGGCTCAGCTCGGCCTTGGCATTCAACCCGGAGACGGTGATGTAGGTTTCCAGCGCAGCCGGTGCGTTGGCCAGTACGCCCAGTAGGTTGGGGATAAAACCCGAGCCTTTCAGCGCGTTTTCCAGAAAGGGCTTGGCGGCTTCCGGTGCGGTTTCAGGCGTGAGCAACGGTACACGGGACATGAAGTGGACTCCTGTTGGGTTTGAATGCCCCAGTCTGTTGGTTCTAAAAAAAGCGCTCAATAGGCTAAAGTAGCGATTACTTGCTCTTGAGTCTTTCCATTAGATGAATTCGTCCGATGTACTTGTCGATTGGTTATTAGATAGCCTCGAACTCAACACCAGCCTGTTTCACGTCGGCCGTTACTGCGGTGACTGGCACGCGAGCACCCATGGCCTGGCGCAGGCGAGCTTCCACTTGATCGTGCAAGGCGAATGCTGGCTGCATATCGACGGTGATCCAACGCCCCAACACCTGAACAATGGTGACGCGGTATTCCTGCTGCGGGACTTTGCCTTCAGGCTTTCCGGCCAAGCCACGGCAGCCGGCGCCCAGCAGTGCCCACGCCGCTCGATGCTGCCTCTCGATAGCACGGCCACGGACGGCGTAGGATTAGTCTGCGGTTTCTTTCACTTCCAATCCGGATTGTCGACGCTGATTGTCGACACCCTGCCCAGCTGGATCATCCTGCGCGCCGGCGACCCGTCGCTGATGGCTGCACGCAACCTGTTCGAATTGATCCTGCAAGAATGCGCACGCACCCCAGCGCCCTCTTCCGCGCTGCTTGAGCGCCTGTGCCACTTGCTGTTCCTGTATGTGCTGCGCCAGCAAGTGCTCGATAACACCGAGCTTGGCGGCCTGGCGGCGCTGGGCCGGGCACCCGCGTTCGCACATTTGCTGGAGCAATTGATCGCCCGCCCCGCCGAGCCCTGGAGCCTGGAAAGCATGGCGGCCTGTACCGGGTTGTCGCGCTCGGCGTTTTTCAAGCGCTTCAGCGAACTGTGTGGGCAGTCGCCCGGGCAAGTACTGCTGATGATCCGCATGCGCCACGCCTGTGGGTTGCTCAAGGCGGACCAGACCGTGGCCGAGGTTTCGCTGGCGGCCGGGTATCAATCGGTGGCGGCGTTTACCCGAGCCTTCCATAAAGTCACCGGGCAACAGCCTGGCGCCTATCGCAGAGCGCAAGCCTAGCCTTGCAAGCCGGTGCCGGGCCGAGCGCACAACTGCACTAGCCAATCGACGAACACCCTCACCCGCTGCGACAACTGCCGATGGGGCGGGTATAACGCAGTCAGCGCCATCTTCGGCACTGCCACATCCGGCAGCACCTGCACCAGCGTGCCATCGGCCAGTTGGCGCAGGGCGTGATAACGAGGCGCCTGGATCAGCCCATAGCCGGCTTCGCACGCAGCGAAGTAACCGGCAGAGCTGTTCACGGCAACCACTTTCGGCAGGTTGATCGGATGCAACTCGCTGCCCAGCAGAAATTCCAGGCCAAAACGTTTACCGCTGGCGCTGGAAACGTACTCGACCATTTGGTGTCCAGCCAACTGCTCCAGGCAAGTGGGCGTGCCCATGCGTTCAAGGTACGCGGGGCTGGCCAGGGTCAGTTGCTCCATCATCGCCAACGGCCGCGCCACCAGCGATTCATCCAGGGCCGGACCACCGCGCAACACACAATCGACGCCTTCGCGAATCAGATCCACTGGCCGGTCATTGAGGCCGATCTCCAACTCGATCTGTGGGTACAGCGCGGTGAACGTTGGCAAGGCCGGAATCACAATCAAGCTCCCAATGCCTGAGGGCATATCGATGCTCAATGTGCCCCGGGGGTTCTGGCGCCGCGTGGAGAACACCGCCTCGGTTTCCTCAAGATCAGTCAGCAATTGCACACAACGTTGGTAGTACGCCGCGCCATCCAGGGTCGGGCTGACGTGGCGCGTGGTGCGCTGCAGCAGTTGCACGCCGAGATGGGCCTCCAGTTGCTTGATCAGGATCGTCACCGAGGCGCGTGGCAATTGCAGGCTGTCGGCGGCCTTGGCAAACCCGCCCAATTCAACAATCCGAGTGAACACGCGCATGGCGTTAAAACGATCCAAGAGAATGCTCCTGTGGAAGATTGTTTAGATATTACGAACAGTGATAGCACTTTTAGCCGGTTTATCTGCATTTTTTCAAGGGTAACAATGGGCCCCTCATCACAAGGAGCTTCCCTATGCACACTCGACAACTCGGTAAAAACGGCCCGCATGTGTCCGCCATCGGCCTTGGCTGCATGGGCATGACCGATTTCTACACACCTGGCACCGATACCACCGAAGCCACCGCAACCTTGCACCGCGCCCTGGAGTTGGGCGTCAACTTTCTCGATACCGCGGACATGTACGGCCCGCACACCAATGAGCAACTGATCGGCAAGGCTATTGCCGGCAAGCGCGACCAGGTCTTCCTGGCCAGTAAATTCGGGATTGTGCGCGACCCTGCCAACCCCGTAGTGCGCGGGGTGAATGGCCGGCCCGAGTATATCCGCAACGCCATCGACGGCACTTTGCAACGCCTGGGGGTGGATACGCTGGACCTGTACTACCAGCACCGTATCGACCCCGACGTGGCCATCGAAGAAACGGTCGGCGCCATGGCCGACCTGGTGAAACAGGGCAAAGTGCGCTATCTGGGCCTGAGCGAAGCGTCCGCCGCTACTCTGGAACGGGCGCATAAGGTCCATCCCATCAGCGCCCTGCAAAGCGAATATTCGCTGTGGAGCCGCGACCAGCAAGACAACGGCTGCCTCGCCGCCTGCCAGCGCCTGGGCATCGCGTTTTTGCCGTACAGCCCGTTGGGCCGAGGTTTTCTCACCGGCGCCTTGAAGAGCCCGGATGATTTCGGCGCCGATGATTACCGACGCTTCAGCCCGCGCTTTCAGGGTGAGAACTTTGCGAAAAACCTGCTGCTGGTAGAACAGGTCAAGAGCCTGGCGGCAGACAAAGGTGTCACGGCCGGGCAACTGGCGCTGGCCTGGGTATTGGCCCAAGGCGATTACATCATCCCGATTCCCGGCACCAAGCGGCGCACCTATCTGCAAGAGAATGTGGAGGCGCTGTCGATTTCCCTCAGCGCGGACGAACTGGCTGCGCTGGATGCGATCTTCCCTGCCGATGCAACCGCAGGCCTGCGTTACCCCAAGGAAGTGCTGGCCATGCTGGATATCTAGCGTCTGCTGGAAACTCTTGTGGGGGCCGTTCTCAGCGGGATTGACGAACGGCCTGCCGACGCCTGTGCAAAGCGCGGGCGTCAGACTATCCTCACAGCTCCTAGTGTAAAACCCGCCACACAGGAGGTGTGTCATGCACGCGACTGAGCATTCGGTCCGCTTGGAGCAGATCAGTCAGGAACGCTTCATCCAGGCGCCGATCGAGGCGGTTTATGACTATGTGACCCAGCCCGACCGCTGGCACGAGTGGCACCCCACCTCCCTCAGCGCCGACACCGGCATCACCGGCTCATTACCGGTCGGCACGCGTTTTACCGAGATCATCGACCTGCTGGGCATACGCGTCCCCATGAGTTACCGCGTACAAATCGCCCGCCGCCCCAGCGAGTTCAAGACCGTGTTCACCTCCCTGGCGGTTGACGGTTGCATCCATTACTGCTTGCGCGCTCATCAGGGCGGCACGCTGTTCAAGCGGGTGCTGACTTACGAGACCGAACTGCAACTGGCGTCTTTGCATGAGCGCATGGTCGCGTTGTCGGCGATTGCGTTGGACCGGCTCAAGCAGCGGCTGGAACATCAGGGCTTCGTATAATTTAGAAACATTACCGCGACGTCACATTGCAAACATGCCTGCAAAAGCAGGGAGAATGCCCGGCTTATTGCCGCGCCTTCAGTGAGACCCACGATGAAAACCCCATTGCGATTGGCCCTGCTCAGCGCCCTGTTTACCACCACCCTGGCCCAGGCCGCCGAACTGATCCCCATCGATGTACACCGCGACGCCAACTGCGGCTGCTGCAAGAAGTGGATCAGCCACTTGGAGAGCAACGGTTTCAAGGTCAACGACCACGTTGAAGCCGACATGAGCGCGGTGAAACAACGCTTGGGCGTGGCGCCACGCCTTGGCTCCTGCCACACCGCAGTGATCGATGGCAAGTTCGTCGAAGGCCACGTACCTGCCGAGCAGGTCCTGGCTCTGCGCAAGCGCAACGACCTGCTGGGCCTTGCCGCACCGGGCATGCCATTGGGCTCGCCAGGCATGGAAGTAGACGGACGCAGCGAGGCGTATCAAATCATTGGCCTGACCCGCGACGGCGAAGACGTCGTGGTAGCGGACTACCCGGCTCACTGACCGGTGTTGATGGGGTACGTGGGGCTGTTCGGCGCGGCATTTGGCGCCGCGACGTTATTGCCCCTGCAGTCAGAAGCTGTGTTGGTCGGCCTGCTGCTCAGCGGGCATTACAACCTTTGGCTGCTGCTAGGCATCGCGACCCTGGGTAATGTGCTGGGCTCGCTGGTCAATTGGCTGCTGGGGCGCTCGGTCGAGCGCTTCAAAGAGCGACGCTGGTTCCCGGTGAGCGCCAGTCAGTTGAACAAGGCTCGCAGCCATTACGCGCGCTGGGGGCACTGGACGTTGTTGCTCAGTTGGGTGCCGATCATTGGTGATCCGCTGACGTTGGTGGCTGGGGTGATGCGTGAGCCGTTGTGGCGTTTTCTACTGCTGGTAACCCTGGCGAAAAGCCTTCGGTATGGCGTAATCGCAGCGCTGACGTTGCAGTGGGCGTTAATCCCCCGTTAATCCCCCGTTAATCGCGGGCAAAGAGCATCCGGGCATCTGTCTCGGAGCCAAAACCCATGCCTTTTATCCGTACATTATGCGTAGCCGGTTTGTTTTCGGTCAGCGCGGCGCCCGTGTTAGCTGACACCTACGGCCCTGAGTTGCAGGGCTTTGAATACCCCTACCCTTTGAATCATTTTGCCTTCCAATCCCAGGGCAAATCCCTGCAAATGGGCTACATGGACGTCCCCGCCACCGGCACTCCAAACGGCCGCAGCGTGGTGCTGATGCACGGCAAGAATTTTTGCGGCGCCACCTGGGAAGGTTCGATCAAGGCGCTGAGTGACGCCGGCTACCGCGTCATCGCCCCGGACCAGATTGGTTTTTGTACCTCCAGCAAGCCCGACCACTACCAGTACAGCTTCCAGCAATTGGCGACCAACACCCATCAACTGTTGGAAAAGCTCGGCATTCAGAAGGCCACGGTGATCGGCCATTCCACCGGCGGCATGCTCGCCACACGCTATGCGCTGATATACCCCCAGCAAACCGAACAGCTGGGGCTGGTGAACCCCATTGGCCTGGAAGACTGGAAAGCCCTCGGCGTGCCCTACCAGAGCGTCGACCAGTGGTACCAGCGCGAGCTGAAACTGAGCGCCGACGGTGTACGCAACTATGAGCGCACCACCTATTACGTGGGGCGCTGGAAACCCGAGTACGAGCGCTGGGTAGACATGCTCGCCGGCCTGAACAAAGGCCCGGGGCATCTTCAGGTTGCCTGGAACTCGGCGCTGATTTACGACATGATCTTCACCCAACCGGTGTACTACGAGTTCAAGGACTTGCAGGTGCCCACCCTGCTGCTGATCGGCACCAGCGACACCACCGCCATCGGCAAAGATGTGGCGCCGGCGGCGGTCAAGGCCAAAATTGGTCATTACGAGGTACTGGGCAAGCAGGTGGCCAAGCTGATTCCGCGCGCCACGTTGGTGGAGTTCCCCGGCCTGGGCCATGCGCCCCAGATGGAAGAGCCGGAACAGTTTCATAAAGCCCTGTTGCAGGGGTTGAACGCCCTTTAATTGCCACTTTTCGAGGCCCGCGTGCATGTCGATACAGATCGCAGTGATGGATGATTGGCAAAACGTGGCCAGCGACGTGGCGGATTGGTCGGCGCTGGCCAGCGTAGGCAAGGTGCATTTTCTCCACGACTACCCCGCCGATACCGCCACCATGATCGAGCGCTTGAAAGGGTTCGAGGTGATTTGCCTCATGCGCGAACGCTCAACCTTTGACAAAGCCCTGCTGCAAGGGCTGCCCCAGCTCAAATTGCTGGTGACCGGCGGCATGCGCAATGCCGCCATCGACCTTCCCGCAGCCAAGGCCCTGGGCATCCAGGTATGCGGCACCGACAGCTATAAACACGCAGCTCCGGAGCTGACCTGGGCCTTGATCATGGCCTCTACACGCAACCTGCTCGCCGAAGCCAACTCACTGCGCGGGGGCGGATGGCAGGTCGGCCTGGGCGGCGATCTGCATGGCAAGACCTTGGGCATCCTGGGGCTGGGCAGCATTGGCCAGAAAGTCGCAAGGTTCGCCCAGGCCTTCGGCATGCGGGTGATAGCCTGGAGTGAAAACCTCACGCCCGAGCGAGCGGCTGAATCGGGGGCGACCTGGGTCAGCAAGCGCGAGCTGTTTGAGCAGGCGGATATTCTGACCATCCATCTGGTGCTCAGCGAGCGCAGCCGTGGTCTGGTGGATGCGCAAGCGTTGGGTTGGATGAAGCCCACAGCGCGCCTGGTAAATACCGCACGCGGGCCGATTGTGGATGAGCAGGCACTGCTGCAAGCATTGCGCAGCGGACGCCTGGCCGGGGCGGCGCTGGATGTGTATGCCCAAGAACCGTTGCCGGCTGACCACCCGTTTCGCCGCTTGCCCAATGTGCTGGCTACGCCACACGTGGGGTATGTAAGCGAGCAGAATTACCGGCAGTTCTATCAGCAGATGATCGAAGATATCCAAGCCTGGGCCAAGGGTGTGCCCATTCGCGTGCTCGCCTGACGCACTATTAAAGTGCACCCCCCCCTGTGGCGAGGGAGCTTGCTCCCGCTGGAGTGCGCAGCGCTCCCAAAATTTTGGGGCCGCTACGCGCCCCAGCAGGAGCAAGCTCCCTCGCCACAGGGGCATATCGTTAAAAGTTTTTTGTCCTACAAAATCTGCATGAAAACCCAGCAGGTGCTGGGATCTGTCCTAGACTCATGACCGATGGGTCCGTTCCAAAACAAAAACCCCGCAAAAAATCTAAACTTTCGAAACCTGCCGCTGGTCAAGTTTTAGGTAAGGGCGAGCACGCGCGCTTCGGGCCGAATGCCCGCTCATCCAATCTTTTTAAGCCGACGTTGCAACTGGCATACGCCTTGCCAGCTTGTATAGCGCTTGTGTGCCTGACCGCAGGATGCGGTCACTCGGAGCTGATGGCAGCGGGCCATTAGCCAACCAACAGATGGGAGTGCATTATGATCAGTGCCGCAGTAGATACTCAGGGAGAGCGTTTTAGTCAGCCGGCAGGAGGGCCAAAGTCTTTGGCCGACCTGCCCAACACTGTGCGGCCGGTCGTGAGTCAGAATCCGAATCGAAAGAAAGTCTTGTTTGTCACTTCCGAGTTCGCGGACCTGGTGAAAACCGGCGGCCTGGGCGACGTCTCCGCGGCCCTGCCCCGCGCCATGGCGCACCTGCATGACGTGCGGGTGCTGATTCCGGGTTACCCGCAAGTGATGGAAAGCGATAACCCGATTCATATCGTCGGTGAACTGGGTGGCCATGCCGCGTTGCCACCGTGCAAGATCGGGCGCATGGACCTCAAGGACGGCCTGGTCATCTATGTGCTGATCTGCCCCGAACTGTATGAGCGCGAAGGCACGCCCTACGGCGCCAACAACGGCCGCGACTGGCCGGACAACCATATTCGCTTCGCCCGCCTGGGCTTGGCCGCCGCGGACATTGCCGCCAACCTTGCACAAATCCACTGGTGCCCAGACCTGGTGCACGCCCACGACTGGCCTGCGGGCCTGGCCCCCGCGTATATGCACTGGCGTGGGTCACGTACGCCAACTCTGTTCACCATTCATAACCTGGCCTACCAGGGTGTGGTCAGCCTGGCCTCGACGCCTGAATTGGGCATTCCGCCCCACGCCCTGCAACAGGAAGGCATGGAGTTCTACGGCAAGATGTCGTTTCTCAAGGCGGGCATGGCGTATTCCAGCCATATCACCACCGTGAGCGCCACCTACGCCCAGGAGATCACCACCCCGGAATTCGGTTGCGGCCTGGATGGCTTCCTCGCCAGCAAGACCCAGCAAGGCCTGCTCAGCGGCATTCCCAACGGCATCGACGAAAGCTGGGAAACCTCCACCGACACGCACCTGACTCACAACTTCAACATCGGCGATTGGGAAGGCAAGGCCATCAACGCCGCCCATGTGCGTGAGCTGTTTGAGCTGCAGCCATCCAGTGGTCCGCTGTTCGCGGTGGTCTCGCGCCTGGTGTACCAGAAAGGCCTGGACCTCACCGAAGCCGTCGCCGGTTTCATCGTCGAAAACGGCGGCCAGATTGCGATCATCGGCCGTGGCGAGCCGGAAGAAGAACAGGCGATGCGTGAATTGGCGCTGCGCTTCCCGGGTCAGGTGGGGGTGCGCATCGGCTTCAACGAGACCGATGCCCGCCGCATGTTCGCCGGCAGCGATTTCCTACTGATGCCGTCGCGCTATGAGCCCTGCGGCCTGAGCCAGATGTACGCGCAACGCTTCGGCTCGTTGCCGGTGGCGCGTAACACCGGCGGGCTGGCGGACACCATTGAGGATGGCGTCACCGGGTTCCTGTTCAATGAATCCACGGTACAAAGCTACGAAGAGGCGCTGCGCCGCGCCTTCAAGGTGTTTGCCTTCCCCGGTCTGCTCAATGCCATGCGCAGCCGTGCCATGACCCAGCCGTTCAACTGGTGCCAGGCCGTGGAACCCTACGCCGAACTCTACGAACAACTGGTGGCCAAGGCCCTGGGGAAATCGAACAAGTAGCGACTGGAACAACTAAGGGAGGTCTTCATAGATGCCGTCAAGGACTCTGGAAACCTGGCCCCACGGCGCAATCATGCTGGACGCGCACCGCACGCGCTTTGCGTTATGGGCGCCAGACGCATTTTATGTCAGCGTTGAATTGGAACAGGGTAAAACCATCGTCATGCTGCCCCAGGCCGGTGGTTGGTTTGAAGTCGAAATCGCGTGCCCTGCCGGCACGCTTTACCGCTTTAACATCGATGGCGAAAACACGGTGCCCGACCCCGCCTCCAGGGCCCAGGCGCTGGACGTGCATGGGTGGAGCCGAGTAGTCGCCCCCCTCGCCTATGAATGGCGCCACAGTCAGTGGCAGGGTCGCCCGTGGCACACGGCGGTGATCTACGAGCTCCACGTCGGCGCCATGGGCGGCTACGCTGCCGTTGAGAAACACCTGGCACGCCTGGCCGAACTAGGCGTCACCGCGATTGAATTGATGCCTTTGGCGCAATTTCCCGGCGAACGCAATTGGGGCTATGACGGCGTGCTGCCGTATGCGCCCCACGCCGCCTACGGCACTCCCGAGCAACTCAAGCAGCTGATCGACAGTGCCCACGGCCATGGTTTGGCCGTGATCCTCGATGTGGTCTACAACCACTTCGGCCCCGACGGCAATTACCTGGGCCAGTACGCCCAGGGGTTCTTCCAGGAGGACGTGCACACACCCTGGGGCGCCGGCATTGATTTCGAGCGTCGTGAAGTGCGGGATTTCTTCCTCGATAACGCCTTGATGTGGCTGCTCGAATACCGCTTCGACGGCCTGCGCCTGGATGCCGTGCACGCCATCGACAACCCTGGGTTTCTGCAGGAACTGGCACAACGGGTACGCCAGCAGGTGGACGGCGGGCGCCACGTGTGGCTGATGCTGGAAAACGAACTGAACCAGGCCAGCCTGTTGCAGCACGATTTCGACGCCCAATGGAATGACGACTTTCATAACGTGCTGCACGTGCTGCTCACCGGTGAAACCGACGCCTACTACAGCGACTTTGCCGAGCAGCCCACCGCCAAGCTGGCGCGCTGCCTGGCCGAGGGGTTCATCTACCAGGGCGAGACGACACGCCATGGCCATGCGCGCGGCGAACCCAGTGCGGATCTGCCCCCCAGCGCCTTCGTCGCGTTCCTGCAGAACCACGACCAGGTCGGCAACCGCGCCCTCGGCGAACGCCTGCACCGGCTGTGTTCGCCCCAGGCACTGAGCGCTGCGACCGCCCTACTGTTGCTGTGCCCCATGATCCCGATGTTGTTCATGGGCGACGAGGTGAATGCCGCCGAGCCGTTCCTGTTTTTCACCGACCATCATGGCGAACTGGCCGAGGCGGTGCGTGAAGGGCGGCGCAATGAATTTGCCGACTTCGCGGCGTTTCACGACCCCAAGCAACGCCAGCGCATCCCCGACCCCAACGCGCTGCAAACCTTTTTACAGTCGGTGCCCTCCTTCGTCGAGAACGACCACACCCAGCTCTACCGCCACCTGCTGAGCCTGCGTCACGTGCATCTGGTGCCGCACTTGCCCGGCACCGTCTCCCTGGGCGCGCACGTGCTGGCTGACCATGCCGTCACCGCGCGCTGGCGCCTGGGCAACGGCCGTGTGTTGCAGATCGACCTGAACCTGAGTGAACAGCCCCTGGATCATCCGGCACCCCACCCGATTATTTTCCAAACGCCTGCCCCGCAAGGTGCGCACTTACCGCCCTTGAGCGCACGCGTTTGCTTATCCCCTGTTGGAGACATTCTTTGAGCGAAGCGAACCTGGAAATTCTCGCCAGCCGCGCGGGCCTGGCCGTCGATTGGATCGATGCCAACGGTCGCCCGCAACATGTAAAGCTTGACGCCCTGCGCGCTGTTCTCAAAGGGCTGGGGCACCCGGCCGACAGCGATGCTGAGATCGACGCGAGCCTGCTGCAACTTGAGCAGGCGCAGCAGGACCGGCACCTGCCGCCCTTGATGACCACCGACAGCGGTGCGGGCCTGGACCTGGCGCACTATTTCGCCCCGGACACCCCGTGTCGCGTCAGCCTGGAAGGCGGCGAAACCCTGGAGCTGCGCCTGGACGGCGAGGCCGTATTGCCCGGCGTGATTGCCCTCGGCTACCACCAGGTGCATATCGACGGGCAAACCTTCACCCTGGCCGTCGCGCCCAGCCACTGCTACAGCGTGGCCGACGCGGTCGACAGCCAACCCGCTCGCGCCTGGGGCCTGAGCGCCCAACTCTATGCCTTGCGCCGCCTGGGCGATGGCGGTTTTGGCGACACCCTGGCTCTGGAGCACCTGGTGCGTTCCGCCGCCGAGCGTGGCGCCGACGCCGTGGCAATCAGCCCGATGCACGCGATGTTCAGCGCCGACACTGAGCGTTTCAGCCCCTATTCACCCTCCAGCCGCCTGTTTCTCAACAGCCTGTATGCTTCGCCGGCGTGCATCCTTGGTGAACGTGAAGTGCGCAACGCCATAGAAGCGGCCGGGTTGGCTGACGAGCTGCATGCCCTGGAACAGCTCACGCTGATCGACTGGCCGGCCGCCGCCAAAGCCAAGCAACGCCTGCTGCGCACACTGTATGAAGACTTCCGCCACGGCGCGCATCCCCAGCATGCCGATTTTCAAAGCTTCCGCCAGGCCGGCGGCGAAGCCCTGGAAAACCACTGCCGCTTCGAAGCCATACAGGCCCAGCGTGCTGCCGCGGGTGAGGACCTGGACTGGCGCCAATGGCCCGAAGCCTGGCGTACGCCACAGAGCCCGGCCCTGGCGCAGTTCGCTGAGGACAACCGCGACGAAATCGGATATTTCGCCTTCACCCAATGGCTGATTGCCCGCAGCCTTGAGCGCGCACAACAGGCCGCCCGTGGCAGCGGCATGGGCATCGGCCTGATCGCCGACCTGGCGGTGGGCGCCGACGGTGGCGGCAGCCAGGCCTGGAGTCGCCAGGATGAACTGCTGGCCGACCTCACCGTCGGCGCGCCACCGGACATTCTCAACCGCGCAGGCCAAGGCTGGGGCATCTCTGCCTTTTCCCCTGAGGGCCTCAAGCGCAATGGCTATCGCGCCTTTATCGAAATGCTGCGGGCCAACTTCGCCCATGCCGGCGGCTTGCGCATCGACCATGTGATGGGCCTGCAACGCCTGTGGGTGATCCCTCTGGGCGCGTCCCCCCGCGAAGGTGCCTACTTGTATTACCCGGTGGACGACCTGCTGCGTTTGCTCGCCCTGGAATCGCACCGCCACCAGGCCATCGTCCTCGGTGAAGACCTGGGCACCGTGCCCGAAGGCCTGCGCGAAAAGCTCAGCGCCCGTTCGATCCTGGGCATGCGTGTGCTGCTGTTCGAACAGAACCATGACGGCCAGTTCAAGCCCATCCTCGATTGGCCCGACAACGCCTTGGCCACCACCAGTACCCACGACTTGCCGACCCTCAATGGCTGGTGGCACAGCCGCGATATCGAATGGAATATCCAGCTGGGCCTGATCGATGCGCCCACCGTGGACCAATGGAGCGAACACCGCCTGCGCGAACGCCAGGCACTGCGCCAAGCCTTGAGCCAGGACCCGCAGAACTTCATCGACGAGATCCGCAACGACACCGACCATATGATCGACGCCAGCGTGCGCTACCTGGGCCATACCCGTGCGCCACTGGTGTTGTTGCCCTTGGAAGATGCATTGGGCATCGAAGAGCAAGCCAACCTGCCGGGCACCCTCGACACCCACCCCAATTGGCGCCGACGCTTGCCTGGCGAAGCCGCCAGCCTGCTCGACAATGACAGCGCCGCGCGTCGCCTTGAACTGCTGGCCGTGGCGCGCAACCAAGCCTATGAGCGTGACCGATGAACGCACTGCCCCTGCGCGCCACCCAGCGCCTGCAATTTCATAAAGGTTTTACCCTCGATGACGCGGTGCCGCTGGTGCCGTACTTTGCCCAACTGGGCATCAGCCACCTGTATGCTTCACCGCTGTTAAGCGCCCGCGCCGGCTCCATGCACGGCTACGATGTGGTCGACCCGACCCGCGTCAACCCGGAGTTGGGGGGTGAAGCGGCGTTGCGTCGCCTGGTCGCCGCGCTGCGTGAGCACGACATGGGGTTGATCCTCGATATCGTCTCCAACCATATGGCCGTGGGCGGCGCGGATAACCCTTGGTGGCTGGACCTGCTGGAGTGGGGCCGCCTGAGTCCCTATAGCGAGTTCTTCGACATCCAGTGGCACTCTCCCGACCCGCTGCTCAAGGGCCAGTTGCTGATGCCCTTCCTCGGCAGCGACTACGGCGAAGCCTTGCAGAACGGCACGCTGGCGCTCAAGTTCGATGCCGCCCAGGGGAGTTTCTACGTCGAGCATTACGAACACCGTTTTCCGATTTGCCCCAGGGACTACGGCCTGATCCTGGGCAGTGATGAGTTACTCAAACCGCTGGCCGAACGTTTCGCCGCCCTCGCCTACCAGCACGACGCCTACGCCGAAGCCGCCACGCTCAAACAAGCCCTGGCCGAACGCTCCAGCGAACTGTTACCTGCTATTGAGCAACGCCTGGCCGCATTCGACAGTCGCCAGCCCGAGGGCTTCGAGCGCCTGCATCAGCTGCTGGAACAACAGACCTATCGCCTGGCCAGTTGGCGCACAGCCGCAGACGACATCAACTGGCGGCGCTTCTTCGACGTCAATGAATTGGGCGGCCTGCGGGTCGAACGCGCGGCGGTGTTCGAAGCCACCCATGGCAAGATTTTCGAGCTGATCAGCGCGGGGCTGGTCGACGGGCTGCGCATCGACCATATCGATGGCCTGGCCGACCCGCGTGGCTATTGCCGCAAATTGCGCCGCCGCGTAGACGCGCTGTCACCCCAGCGCCACTTGCCCATCTTCGTCGAAAAGATCCTTGGCGAAGGTGAAACCCTGCGTGAAGACTGGCAGGTAGATGGCACCACCGGCTACGAGTTCATGAACCAGTTGTCCTTGCTGCAACACCATCCCGAAGGTTTTGCACCGCTGGCCGAGATGTGGACGCGTCACAGCGAGCGGCCCTCAACCTTCGGCGAGGAAGCGCGGCTGGCGCGCCAGCAGATCCTCAATGGTTCGTTGGGCGGCGACTTCGAAAGCGTGGCCCAGGCGCTGCTGCAAGTGGCCCGCGATGACGTGATGACCCGCGACCTGACACTGGGCGCCATCCGCCGGGCCTTGCAGGAACTGATCGTGCATTTCCCGGTGTACCGCACCTATATCAGCGCCAAGGGCCGCAGTGCGGCCGACGACAAGGTGTTCCAGTACGCCATGGAGGGTGCACGCAGTACCCTCAACGAAGGCGACTGGCCGGTGCTCGACCACCTGGAGCAATGGTTGGGTGGCCAGCCCTGGCGCAATCGCCCGGTAGGCCGAGCGCGCAAGATGCTCAAGCATGCCTGCGTGCGCTTCCAGCAACTGACCTCGCCCGCCGCCGCCAAGGCTGTGGAAGACACCGCCTTCTATCGTTCGGCGGTGTTGTTGTCGCGCAACGATGTGGGCTTCAGTACCGAGCAATTCAGTGCGCCATTGGCAGACTTCCATGCAGCCAATCAACAGCGCTTGAAGAGCTTCCCCGACAACCTGCTGGCCACCGCTACCCACGACCACAAACGCGGCGAAGACACCCGTGCGCGCCTCGCGGTGCTCAGCGAGTGCGCACCCTGGTATGCCGAACAGGTCGAGCATTGGCGCCGCCTGGCCGACCCCCTGCGCGAGAGCGCCGACAGCCCTTCGGCGGGCGATGAGTTGATTCTCTATCAGGTGCTGCTGGGCAGTTGGCCGCTGGAGCCCAACCCCGATCTGGCGGCGTACCAGCAACGCCTCTGGCAGTGGCAGCAAAAAGCCCTGCGCGAGGCCAAGTTGCAGAGCAGTTGGAGCGCGCCCAACGAGGCTTACGAACAGGCGGTGGAAGCGTTCCTCAAACGCCTGCTGCTCAGTGAAGCCGGTGCGCCGCTGCGCAGTGCACTGGACAGCGCTGCACAGGCCATCGCCCCCGCAGGCGCCCTGAATGGGCTGGCGCAAACCTTGCTTCATTTGACCGTGCCGGGTGTGCCGGATATTTACCAGGGCGATGAGTTCTGGGACTTCAGCCTGGTCGACCCGGACAACCGTCGCCCGGTGGACTTCGCTGCGCGGCAACGTGCATTGCAGGCACCACCGGACATCGGCGAACTGTTGTTCAACTGGCGCGACGGGCGTATCAAACAGGCAGTGATCGCCCAGGTACTGGGCCTGCGTAAAGCCTGCCCCGAGCTGCTGCACCATGGCAGCTATACACCTTTGGAAGCGGTGGGCCAGCACGCCGAGCGCGTGGTTGCGTTTTACCGTGAACATCAAGGCAAGCAGTTGCTGGTGGTGGTGCCGCGCTGGTCTTATCCGTTGCTTGAAAACGGGATGTTTCCCCAGATCAATGCGCAGGTTTGGGGCGATACGCGGGTGAAATTACCGTTCGCCGCCCCTGCACAAAACTGGAAGGGACTTTTTCAAACGGGCGTAGTCACACCCAACAAGGAGCTGTTGATCAGCGCTGCCCTGGGGGATCTCCCGGTCAATGTCTTTATCAATCCTGATAATCAAGAAAGCTGAAAATTTTCTGTGAGGAGTTTGTGATGAGTAAAGAAGACAAACGCATTCGCGAACTGGCGCATCAGATCTGGGAGTCTGAAGGCAAGCCCGATGGCGCCCACGATCGCCACTGGGAGATGGCGCGCAAGCTGGCGGAAGCCGAGGCGCTGACGCCGAGCAAGCCTAAACCGGCCGCCAAGCCGAAAACCGCGCCCAAGGCTGCGGCAAAGCCCAAACCTGCCGCGCCTGCCGCCGCCAAACCTGCGGCGAAGAAACCTGCCGCCCCGAAGAAGCCCAAACCGCCCGCCCCATGATTTCTCGGGCCTGCAGCACGCATTGCGCGCTGCAGGCCCTTTTCCGTCCAAGCCATGCGCTGAAGCACCGTCAGTACGGCGGCGTTCGGCCCGAAAAAAGACCCCTTGCAGGAGCAACTCGATGAGCAAACCCGACAACACCACAGCGACGCCGGTTCATGAGCCGTCGCGGATCCGTGAAGGTTTGCCCTTCCCCCTCGGCGCCACCTGGGATGGACTGGGTGTGAACTTTGCGCTGTTCTCCGCCAACGCCACCAAGGTGGAGCTGTGCTTGTTTGACGATACCGGCGAGGTCGAACTGGAGCGCATCGAACTGCCCGAATACACCGACGAGATCTTCCACGGCTACCTGCCCGATGCTCACCCCGGGCTGATTTACGGCTACCGCGTATACGGTGCCTATGACCCGGCCAACGGTCATCGCTTCAACCACAACAAGCTGCTGATCGACCCCTACGCCAAGCAACTAGTGGGCGAACTCAAATGGTCCGAAGCGCTGTTTGGCTACACCATCGGCCACCCGGACGACGATCTCAGTTTCGATGAACGCGACAGTGCGCCCTTCGTGCCCAAGTGCAAGGTCATCGACCCGGCACACACCTGGGGCAACGACCAACCGGTACGGGTGCCGTGGGACCGCACGATCATCTACGAAACCCACCTGCGCGGCATCAGCATGCGTCATCCTTCGGTCGGCGAGTCGGTGCGGGGCACCTGCGCCGGCCTGATGGAAGATGACGTGCTCAAGCATATCCGTCAGTTGGGCATTTCCTCGGTCGAGCTGCTGCCCGTGCACGCCTTCGTCAACGACCAGCATCTGCTGGAAAAAGGCATGACCAACTACTGGGGCTACAACAGCATTGCGTTCTTTGCCCCCGACCCACGCTACCTGGCCAGCGGCAAGATCGCCGAATTCAAGGAGATGGTCGCGCACCTGCACGAGCAAAAGCTGGAAGTGATTCTGGACGTGGTCTACAACCACACCGCCGAAGGCAACGAGCGCGGCCCGACCCTGTCGATGCGCGGCATCGACAACGCCTCCTACTATCGCCTGATGCCCGACGACAAGCGCTTCTACATCAACGATTCCGGCACCGGCAATACCCTGGATCTGAGCCACCCGTGCGTGCTGCAAATGGTCACCGACTCCCTGCGCTACTGGGCCACCGAGATGCACGTGGACGGCTTCCGCTTCGACCTGGCGACCATCCTCGGGCGCTACCGCGACGGATTCGATGAGCGCCACAGCTTCCTCGTGGCGTGCCGCCAGGACCCGGTACTGCGCCAGTTGAAACTCATCGCCGAGCCCTGGGACTGCGGCCCCGGCGGCTACCAGGTGGGCAACTTCCCGCCAGGCTGGGTGGAATGGAACGACCGTTTCCGCGACACCGTGCGTGCGTTCTGGAAAGGCGACGACGGCCAACTCGCCGATTTCGCCGGGCGCATGACCGCTTCGGGCGAGATGTTCAACCACCGCGGGCGCAGGCCTTACAGCTCGGTGAACTTCATCACCGCCCATGACGGGTTCACCCTGCACGACCTGGTGTCGTACAACGACAAACACAACGAAGCCAACGATGAGAACAACCAGGACGGCAGCAATAACAACCTGTCCTGGAACCACGGCGTCGAAGGCCCTACCGACGACCCGGAGATCAACGCGCTGCGCCTGCGTCAGATGCGCAACTTCTTCGCCACTTTGCTGCTGGCCCAGGGCACGCCAATGATCGTCGCCGGGGACGAGTTCGCTCGCACTCAGCACGGCAACAACAACGCTTATTGCCAGGACAGTGAGATCGGCTGGGTCAACTGGGACCTGGATGATGACGGCAAGGCCCTTCTCAAGTTCGTCAAGCGCTTGATCAAGCTGCGCCTGGCGTACCCGATCCTGCGGCGTGGGCGCTTCCTGGTGGGCGACTACAACGAAGACATCGGCGTGAAGGACGTCACCTGGCTGGCGCCGGATGGCAACGAAATGACTACCGAGCAATGGGAAGACAGCCAGGGCCGCTGCCTGGGCATGTTGATGGATGGCCGCGCCCAGGAAACCGGGATTCGCCGTGCCGGGGCCGACGCCACGCTGTTGCTGGTGGTCAACGCCCATCACGACCTGGTCAATTTCCGCCTGCCGCCGGTGCCGGAGGGCGAGTTCTGGACGTGCCTGCTCGACACCAACGACCCGGCTGTGCGTGGCCAGGAACGCTTTGATTTCGAGCATGAGTACGCGGTCACCGCTCGCTCGCTGCTGCTGTTTGAACTGCAGCACGAAGGCGAGGTGTGAAATGGCGTTGCACGGTTTCCTTCAGGGCTACCGGGGCTATGCCGACACGCAAGCCCTGGGTAATGCCCTGAGGGCCCTTCAAGAGGAAGGCCTTGATCAACTGCCGTTGCCGGGCAGCGGCCAGACCCTGTCCCGCTTGAGCCAATTGGCCCAGGTGGCCGGGCATGACCTGCGCCTGTGCAAGTTGTTCGAAGGCCATACCGATGCCCTGGCGATCATTGCCGAACTCGACAGCCCCTTGCCGCCGCTGGGCAGCACCTGGGGCATGTGGGCGGCCGAGCCGCCGACGGCCAAGGTGCGCGTGCGTCGCGACGGCCAGCGGCTGCTCGTCGAGGGGCGCAAAGCCTGGTGTTCCGGTGCGGCGGTGGTCAGCCATGGCTTGCTGACGGCCTGGGACGAAGAGGACCGCCAACAATTGGTAGCCGTGGCGATGGATCAACCGGGCATCAGGGTGACGAACGAGGGTTGGAAGGCGGTGGGCATGGCGGCGACCGGTAGCGTCGACATCCTGTTCAGCGCCGCCAGGGGGATTGCCGTGGGCGGCCCGGGCGACTATCTGTCCCGTCCGGGCTTCTGGCACGGTGGGGTCGGCATTGCCGCGTGCTGGTACGGCGCGGCGCAACGCCTGGGTGAAGTGCTGCGCGCCCAATGTGCCAGGCGTGCGGAGCCCCATGCACTGGCCCACCTCGGCGCGGTCGACAGAGCCTTGAACAGCGCCGCCTGCGTGTTACGCGCCAGCGCCGCGCAGATCGACCGCCAGCCTCGCGCCGATGCGCGACAACTGGCGCAACAGACGCGCGCCTGCATCGAGGACACCGTCGAGCAAGTGATCCAGCATGTGGGCCGTGCGGTCGGCGCCGGGCCGTATTGCAAGGACCCGCACTTTGCCCAGTTGATGGCCGATTTACCGGTGTATGTGCGGCAAAGTCATGCTGAACGCGACTTGGCCGCCCTCGGTGAGCAGGTCGCCAGCGAGCCCGCTGGGAGATGGGCGCTATGAGGCCCAATCCGATTGTTGGCCAGGGCACCCCGTTGAGCCATTGGCAAAACAGCGCACGATTGGCCGAGTTGCCGCACATCAACGTCGCGCAGTTGGTGCCGCCTGGGCATCGAGCGGTGATCGTCGCCCCGCATCCGGATGACGAGGTGCTGGGCAGTGGTGGTCTGCTGCAAGGGCTGGCTGCGCTGGACCGCCCTATCCAGTTGATCTCCGTCACCGATGGCAGCGCCAGCCACCCTGGCTCGCGGCGCTGGCCAGTGGAGCGTCTGAGTGTGGTGCGTCCGCAGGAATCGGCCCAGGCTTTGCACCGCCTTGGCTTGCCGCTGCACAGTTTGAAATGGCTGCGCGGCGGGTTTGCCGACAGCCATGTGGCCGAGCGCGAAACCCAGCTCTGCGAATTTATCCAGCGCCACCTCAAACCCAACGACGTCGTGTTTGCGACGTGGTGCGAGGATGGCCATTGCGACCATGAAGCCGTGGGCCGCGCCAGCGCCAAGGCAGCCAAGGCCGTCGGTGCAGCGCTGTGTGAACTACCGGTATGGACCTGGCACTGGGCCACCGCCGAAGACCACAAGGTGCCCTGGCATCGGGCGCGCAAGATCCCGCTGACCGCCGAGCAAGTAGCACGCAAACGCCATGCGATCCACGCCTTCGCCAGCCAGTTGGAGGGCGACCCGCAAATCGGTTTGCCTGCGGTGCTGGCGCCCTATGTGGTGGAGCGCTTGCTGCAACCTTTTGAGATGGTGTTCGTATGAGTGTAGCAACCCCCTACTTCGACCAGTTGTTTGCGGGTAATGACGACCCTTGGGCTTTTCGTCAGCGCTGGTACGAACAACGCAAGCGCGCCCTGACCTTGGCCGTGCTGACGCGGCCGCGCTATGCGTCGATATTCGAGCCGGGTTGTGCCAATGGGGAACTGAGTGCCGAGCTGGCGCCGCGTTGCGACCGCCTACTGTGTTGCGACACCGCCACCGCTGCGGTGCGTCTGGCACAGGCGCGGCTGGAGCATTTTCCCCACGCCCGCGTGGAGCAGGGTCGCCTGCCGGAACAATGGCCCGGCGGGCAATTCGAACTGATCGTATTGAGTGAGCTTTGTTATTACCTCGATGTAGGTGATTTTAATCGTCTGATCGATTGCGCCCTCGCCGCCTTGACCGCTGACGGGCAAATCCTGGCCTGTCATTGGCGAGTGCCCATTGACGGTTGCCCGCAAACCGCCGAACAGGTGCACGCCGTGCTGCAACAGCGTCTGGGTGTAGCACCGCTGGTGCAGTACCAGGACCCGGATTTCCTGCTCGACCTGTGGAGCCTCGATGGCACCTCGGTCGCTCGCCACGAGGGTTTACGATGATCGGTATTCTGATCCCGGCACATAACGAAGAAGCCCTGTTGGATGATTGCCTGAGGGCTGCGCGGATCGCCGCCGACCACCCGGGCTTGCTGGGGGAAGCGGTACAGATTCTGGTAGTACTCGACAGTTGCAGCGACGCCAGTGCAGCGATTGCCCAGGCCCATCAGGTGCATTGCGTTCACGTGCAGGCGCGCAATGTCGGCCACGCCCGCGGCGTGGGTGCAGGGTACTTGCTGGAGCAAGGCGCGCGGTGGATTTCCTGCACCGACGCCGACAGCCGTGTCGCCCCTGACTGGCTGGTGGCCCAACTGGCCCAAGGCTGCGACGCGGTGTGTGGAACAGTCACCGTGGACACCTGGAGCGAAGGCTTCGACCCGGCCGCGCAGATTCGCTATCAGCAGGCCTACCAGGCCCGCGATGGGCATCGGCATATTCATGGGGCCAACCTGGGCGTGAGTGCCCGCGCCTATGTAGAGGCCGGTGGGTTTGAACCGCTGGAATGCCACGAGGATGTACAACTGGTACGTGAATTGGAGCGTTGCGGTGCCTCCATTGCCTGGAGCCATGCGCCGCAAGTGGTGACCAGTGCGCGACTGGATTGCCGGGCTGAGGGTGGGTTTGGTGATTACTTGAAGAGCTTGATGCGGGCTGGGTGAAAACAAAAACGTTTAACCGCTGACTGACCCAATATTCCCGTCGGCTGGGGCTCCGTCATCGCAGGCAAGCCAGCTCCCACAGGGATCTGTGCCAGGCGCTGATTTTGTGGGCAACATAGCCCGCTGTGGGAGCTGGCTTGCCTGCGATGACGTCAGCCCAGCAAACATCGCATCAAAGTTGTGCAGATACCCATGCCTGTCTATGCTCCTAACGCCTCGCATGGCATTCCTGGATTGGCATGCCGCGCACTCACCCAGCGGAGCCTGCGGTGAAGACAAGAGCGTCGTCCCGTCAATGGAGCACGACCCGGTATCAACCGACAAGGATGTGACACCCATGAAGCCTGCCTCCTTAAGCGAAGGCCGTCGCGGCCCCGTGCAAATCTGGAACAGTGCGCCGCAGTTGGCGCAAACCCCCATCATTTCCCTGAACAGCCTGGTACCGCCCGGCGCTCGCGTCGTGGTGATCGCCCCTCACCCGGGCGATGAAGTGCTGGCGTGCGGCGGTTTGCTGCAACTGCTCAGCACCCGCGAGCATCCGCTGCAATTGATCTCCATCACCGATGGCAGCGCCAGCCATCCCGACTCTCAGGTATGGCCGGCCAGCCGCTTGAGCGTGGTGCGCCCCCAGGAAAGCGCAGAGGCCCTGCGCCGATTGGGTATGCCCTTGCACAGCCTGAAATGGATTCGTGGCGGGTTTTGTGATGATGCACTGGCCGCCCGTGAACAGCCCATGAGCCAATTCATCGCGCGCTACCTGCAACCTGGCGACGTGGTGTTTACCACCTGGCGCAACGACGGCAATGACGACCATGACGCCGTCGGTCGCGCGAGTGCCAAGGCGCGCAGCCTGGTAGGTGCGCAACTGTATGAACTGCCGATCTGGGCCTGGCATTGGCCGGCCCGGGAAAGCGCGGTAATGCCCTGGCAACGTGCACGCAAGGTCCGCCTGGACACCTGGACCGTCGCGCGCAAGCTGCACGCTGCCCACGCCTACGCCAGCCAGTTGGTGGGCGACCCACAAATAGGCTTACCGCCGATGCTCGCGCAGATATTGCTGGAGCGCATGCGCGAGCCCTACGAAATCCTGTTCACCTGAACACCACCCTGTAGGAGCGAGCTTGCTCGCGAAAAACCTCAACGATAACGTGGGTTTCCGGAATCAACGCGGCGCCTGTGAGTCTTTCGCGAGCAAGCTCGCTCCTACAGAGTTAGGGCTTTTCCCTACAGACTCAATCTGCCAAACTGATGCGAATAATTATCAACAGATTTACTATTCGCCACGGAAGGCACTTGGGGAGCCCTACTTTCATGTCTGTGCAACAACGCGGCGGCAACGTTTTTACACCCAGTCTGATGGCAATCACTATCGCCTTAGCAACCTCCAATGCGGCCATTGCCGCCGACGCCGAAGCACCGGCCACCATCGAGCTGGGCGCTACCCAGGTCTCGGGCCAACAGCTTGGCGCAACCACCGAAGGCAGCGACTCCTACACCACCGGCTCGATGAAGACCGCGACCAAACTGCCGCTGACCCTGCGCGAAACCCCGCAGGCCGTCACCGTAATCACGCGCCAGCGCATGGATGACCAGGCCATGACCAGCATCAACGACGTGGTCAACGCCACGCCGGGGCTGTTCCTCAATTACTCCAACGGCCCTGGGCGACAAGCCTTTACTGCACGCGGTTTCGATATCGACAACCTCATGTATGACGGTATCCCCAGCGGCTACAACGGTGCGTCGGTAGGCGCCCAGCCGAACCTGGCAATGTTCGACCGCGTCGAAGTGGTGCGCGGCGCTACCGGCCTGGTAACCGGCGCTGGCAACCCTTCGGCCGCCATCAACCTGATCCGCAAGCGGCCACTGGATGAGCAGAAAGTTACCCTCACCGGCGCCGTCGGCAGCTGGGACGACTACCGTGGCGAGCTCGACGCCTCCAGCCCGCTCAATGACAGTGGCACCTGGCGCGGCCGCGTCGTCACCTCTTACCGCGATGCCAACAGTTTTATCGACAAGGCCGAGCAGGATCATGGCCTGTTCTATGCCGTCACCGAAGCCGACCTGAGCGAAGACACCACCCTGACCCTCGGTTACTCGAACCAGAAGGACAAGACCAACTACTTCTGGGGCGCTTCGATGGTCGGCCTGGATGGGCGCCACCTGGGCCTGTCGCGCTCCTATAACCCAGGCACCGATTGGGAGAACAAGGACCAGGAAATCAACACCGTGTTCGCTGAGCTGCGCCAGCGCCTGGCCAACGACTGGAGCCTGCAGGTCAACGCCAACTATGCCGAACAGAACGCCTTGTTCTCCGGCTCCTACCAATCGCGCTGGACCAACGACACCCTCGCCCGCACGGTGTACCAGGCCAGCTACGATGAAAACCAGGCCGGGCTCGACGCCTTTGCCAGCGGCCCGTTCGAGGCGTTCGGCCGTACCCATGAACTGGTGGTGGGCGCCAGCAAGCGCATCTACGACATGACCACCCACAACTACAGCCCGTACGACCTCAACTGGCCGATCAATGCCGGCAAACCGAACTTCACCCGCACCAACAACGTTCGCGAAGTCACCACCCAGGACGGTTTCTACCTGACCAGCCGCCTGAGCCTGGCCGACCCGCTGAAGCTGATCCTCGGCGCTCGCCTGGACTGGTACGACTACGACAACCGTGATGGCGCCGGCGACTACAAGGTCACCCGCAACCTCACCCGCTACGCCGGCCTGATCTACGACCTGGACGACCAGCACTCGGTGTATGTGAGCTACAGCGACATCTTTACGCCACAAAAAGACAAGAGCACAGCCGGCACCCCACTCAAGCCCATCGTCGGTAAAAATTATGAGGTTGGCATCAAAGGCGAATATTTTGGTGGCGCGCTGAATGCCAGCGTGGCGCTGTTCCGCGTCGACCAGGAAAACCGCGCCGTGGCCGTGGTGGTGCCCAACTGCCCGCAGGCGTCCTGTTCTGTGGCCTCGGGCGAAATCCGCAGCCAGGGTATCGACTTCGAACTGCAAGGCGCCTTGACCGAAAACTGGCAGGTCGGCGGCGGCTATACCTATGCGCGCACCCACACCATCAAGGACGACGCCAACCCGCAGAAGGTCAACAAGCAGTTCGACACCGACATCCCGGAACACCTGTTCAAAGTGACCACCCGCTACAACTTCCAGGGCCCGCTGGAAAAACTCCGGGTCGGCGGCAATATCTCCTGGCAGAGCCGCATGTACAACGACATCAAGCTAGCGGATGGCAGCAGCTACCGGCTCCAGCAGGGCGGCTACGCCGTCACCGATTTGATGGCGGGCTACCGGGTCAATCAGCACCTGGATTTGCAACTCAACGCCAACAACATCTTTGATCGCCACTACTACCAGTCTATCTCCAACGATGTGGACTATGGCGGCGACTCCTATGGCAGCCCCCGCAACATGATGCTGACCGCCAAGTACAGTTTCTGAGCCTCATGCCCACCTCGGCTGCCCGCTCGGGCAGCCGTTCTTAAAGTCCCGCGCCCGCGTGCCGATAACGCGTGGGTAACCGGCAACAATCCTGAACATCTGCTTCACTCCACAGCGGCGCGCCTGTGTGGCACACCGCGTGCTTGTTTGACCTCGACGCCCCCCTCTCATGGAGTAAGAGTGAATGCCCGTCCGTTTCCTAGAGCACTATCGCAAGGCCGACCGCATCATGCTGGCATTGATCTGGCTGATGTGCCTGTTCTCCCTCGGCCTGGCGTTCTGGCACGACACCCTCATGCAGGCCGTGATCGTCGGTGGGGGCACCGGCGTGGTGCTCACGGCGCTGTATCGCGTCATCGGCGGCACCCGCGTGATGCGCTGTGCACTGGGCGCCGGTTTGATGGTGATGGCGGCGTTGCACATCAACCAGGCGCACGGGGTGATCGAATCCCACTTCGGCATTTTCGCGCTGTTGGCGGTGCTGACCTTCTACCGTGACTGGCTGCCGATTTTGGTGGCGGCACTGACCATCGCAGTGCATCACGTGGTGTTCCATGCCTTACAACACCAGGGTTTCCCTGTGTTTGTGATGGAGCATCACGGCGGCTGGACGATGGTCTTCGTCCACGCCTTCTATGTGGTGATGGAGACCGTCGCCCTGCTCTACCTGGCCGTCCATAGCCAGGCCGAAGCGGTGGAGAGCCAGGAAATGCTGGAGAAGATGCTCGCCGTTACCTCGCAGTTCACGGTGGAAACCGCCCAAGGTGAAGGCAAGGCCCACGTGTCCCTCGCCAAGCGGTTCGACCACTTCCTGCAGCAACTCACCCACCTGATCGACGGTGTTGCCCGCGACTCCCATGGCCTGGGCCAGCTCGGCCAGGAACTGGCCAGCGCGAGCGGCACCCTGGAAAAAGGCGCACGGCATCAACTGGCGCAGATCGGCGAAATGACCGGTTCGATGCAGCGCATGGAAGACGCCATGGGCCACATTACGGTGCAGGTCGAACAGGCAGTGGAACATGCAGGCCAGGCCAGCCAGCAGATTGTGCGCGGCCAGGAAAGCGTCGGCCGCGCCCAACATGAAATCAGCCAATTGGCCTCGCGCATCAACGGCACGGAGTCGACCGTGGAATCCCTGGCGGTGCAGGCAGAGCAAATCGGCTCGGTGCTGGAAGTGATCAGCAGCATCGCCAACCAGACCAACCTGCTGGCCCTCAACGCCGCCATCGAGGCCGCCCGCGCCGGCGAGCAAGGCCGTGGCTTTGCCGTGGTTGCCGATGAAGTGCGCAGCCTGGCCCAGCGCACCGCCCTCTCCACCCAGGAAATCAAGAGCATCATCGAGGGCCTGCAACACGGCAGCCGACAAGCCGTCGAAGCCATGCACGCCAGCCGCGAAGGCGTAGAGCGCTGCGTGGCAGACAGCCAAGTGGCCGTGGACATGCTACGGGCTGTGGGCGAGGACATCGCGCACATCGACCAACTCAACGGCCACATCGTCACCACCACCCGCGAGCAGACCTCGGCCAACCTGGAGATCGTCGAGCGCTTGCAGTCGGTGCAAAGCATCGCCCAGAACACCGCCGACGACGTCGAGACACTCGCCCGCAGCAGCGAACGCCTGCCACCGATCGCGGTGCGGCTGGATGCGTTGGGGCGCAGGTTTCATCCTTGAGCCCGACCCGGAACATGGCGAGTCAGAGAGAACAGGTGGGCATACCGCTGGAGTGCATCAAGGCTCCAGATGCGGAGCCATCAAGGCGGCAAACCAATCGATGAACGCGCCAAGGCGACGAGAGCGTTGGCGGCGAGTCGGGTACAGGACTGAAACGCACATGGGGGCCGGCCGATAGGCCGCCATCACCTCCACCAATTCGCCGCTGTACAATAAATGCTGAACATCGAACAACGGCACCTGAATCAAGCCAAGCCCTGCACAGCATCCTGCGATATAGCTTTCGGCATTATTGACCACCACACGGCTCGGCATCATGACAGCCTGCGCGGTGCCATCGACGCAATATTCCCAGGCCGTTTCCTGCCCGCCTGCGCTCGTGCTGTAGCCGATACAGACATGCCGGTTTTGCAGATCGCAAGGCTGTGTGGGCACCCCGAATTCCGCCAAGTAGGCGGGGCTCGCGCAATTGACCAGCAACACCTTGCCCAACGGTTTCACCACAAGGCTGCTGTTCTGCGGGGTGCCAAAACGAATGACACAGTCAACGCCTTCCTGTACCAAATCAATGGTGCGATCGGTGGAGCCCAGGCCGAGTTGGAGCCCAGGGTAGCGGCGGAGAAACTCGGCCAACGCAGGCATCACCAGGCGCCGCGCTATGCGGCTGGGCACGTCCACTTCCAGACGGCCCATGACCTGTTCCTGATGGCTGTTAAACAGTTGGTCGATATCATCGATGCCCAGCAAGACCTGGCGCGCCTTCAGCAGTAACTGGGTGCCATCGGCGGTCAGGGAGACCTTGCGGGTTGTCCGGTGCAGCAGTCGAGTGCCGGCATTGGCCTCCAGCTGTTGAATGGCGGCCGACACGCTTGCGCGTGGCAGCCTCATCAGCCGTGCCGCTTGTATGAAACTGCCAAGCTCTGCGACCTGAACGAAGACGCGGTACTGTTCGATTCTATCCATGGGCTCTCAATGCTCGGGGGGCACGGATCGATCGGCGCTCACCACGTCTGCGCCTGTGCGTTGACCGTTTACTTGGTGGTGTAGCCGCCATTGATCAAAATTGTCTGGCCAGTCACCCACCAGCCGTCACTGACCAGGTTACGGATGAACGGGACCACATCCTCAATATCTGTCAGGCCCGTGCGCGAGAACGGCGACAGCGCGGCAGCCGTCTTGTGGTAACTGACCGCATCCTCACCTTCGGCCGGGTAGAAGAACGGCGTGTCCATCGGCCCCGGCCCTACTGCTGTGACCGAAATACCCCGAACGCCCAGCTCCTTCGCCGCCGCTCGCGTAAATTGCTCTACCGGCGCCTTGCTGCCGGCATATGCAGCGTAAAAGGGTGTGAAAGCGCCCAGCAGTGAAGTGACAATAGTGCAGATCTTGCCATTGTCATTGAGGTGCTTGCCGGCTTCCTTGATAAAAAAGAACGCAGTCTTGGAATTGACGGCCATCATCTCGTCGTACTCCGCCTCCGTGATTTCAGCCATTGGCTTTTTCAGCACCTTGCCCACGGTATTGATCGCGATGTCCGGCCTGCCGACTGCCGCGACGGCATCGTTGAAGAGTTTTTCCATCGCTCCCGCCGTGGTCAAGTCTGCTTGCAAGGCCACAGCCTTCGCGCCTAGCGCCTCAATTGCGGTGACGGTTGCGTTCGCGTCAGCCTGGCTGGAAGCGCTGTTGTAGTGCACGACCACAGCCTTGGCGCCATGCTTGGCCAGATCGCGGGCGATCAACCCGCCGAGGTTCTTCGCACCACCCGCGATCAGTGCAACCTTGCCGTTGATTGAATGATTAGGCATGACAACATTCCTTTAATTGGGAGAAGTACGCCGCCATTCTAGAGTGGCCCTCGACAAAGATAAGCACACCTTGGCTGGATGCAGTGTTCAGAGATACTGCCTAATCACAAAGGCCCTACCGGTGAATGAATAGGATGTGAGGTACGCTACACTCCGGCCTTGCACACCGGCCAAGGAAGCCCCATGAGTACTCGTGGCAGAGACCGACAGATCGACAATATCGAATTCAACGTAAGCGACATTGCCCGCAGCAAAGCCTTCTACGGCGCCGCATTCGGCTGGACGTTCGTCGACTACGGCCCCACCTACAGCGAGTTCAGCGATGGCCGGCTCACGGGTGGTTTCACCACCGGCGAGCCTGTGCGGCCGGGCGGCCCGTTGGTTATCGTGTACGCAGATGACTTGGACAGTGTGCAGCAGCGGCTTCAACAGCTGGGTGCGGTGATAACCCGCCAGACATTTTCGTTTCCCGGTGGCAGCCGGTTCCACTTTACCGACCTGGATGGGTATGAACTGGCAGTGTGGAGCGTTGCGCCGTGATCCAGCGCTTTCGCTGTATCGCTGAAGCTCGACATCTCCAACCGAGAACAGGTTGCGTTGTGTGAGCCTGTTCTGGGTTCAAAGCTGTTGCAGCTTGCGCTGCAAGCGGGTCATGTACCGATTGACGATCAGTTTGTGCGCCGGCCCCACCGGTAGCATGTAAAGGCGCCCGAAGGTGTTGTGGGTGATCACCGATGAAGTGATCGTCAGCACACGATCAGCAATTGAAAGGCAAATCATCACATCCAGGTGCCGGTCACGCTCAGTCAGCACCAGCCTATCCGGCGCGCAGTCCTCTACCAAGAAAAAATCAAGCCGCTCACCCGCTTGCACCGTCACGCGCCGATTGCCGGAGAACCCGCCGATGCGCTTTACGCCAAACCTTGAAGAAATCCCATCCCTGATCCGAAAGGCCAATCGCAACAGCGGCCCTGATTCGGCAGTCATGATGTTCCAGGCATCCAGCGCGCTGATCTCAGCCGACAATGGCACCGACCTGTAATCGTAATAATCGAGTTCGGACGCTGCACCCAATGTGTGACTTCCAGAGCGAGTCGCCAAGATTTTTCCGTCCATGACCAAAACAGGAATTGGCATCATAACGCTTCAAGCGAATGCTGCGCTAAGCTCGACAGGGTCTGTGTAACTCAAGCGGAGTACCCATTATGGAATACGACGAAAAACTGATGAGGAAGTCGTACTTGCCCTGCTGACCACCTTCAGCTTTGATAACGGCAACTCATGGAAAGGCCACGACTTTCAAATAATGAACCGACTCCACGAGCAAGGTTTTATCAGTAATCCGGTGAACAAAAACAAATCCATTTGGTTGACGCAGGAAGGCTTGGAACGGGGCAGACAAATTGCCGATCGGTTGTTTGGCGCGGCACCTGAAGCGCTCGCGGAGCCATAAGCCCAGCCACGGAGTGTTAAACCGCGCTTCATGCGTTTATCCTCAAGACTCCCCGACCTGCCAACCCGGAGCCGCCATGGACCTCGCCACCCTCGCCCTCTTCCTCCCAGCCTGCTTCGCCCTGAACATGGCCCCCGGCCCCAATAACCTGCTATCCGTGAGCAACGCTACCCGCTATGGCTACCGCACCTCCTGCCTCGCCGGTCTCGGCCGCCTGTTGGCCTTCGCTGGCATGATCGCCCTCGCCTCCGCCGGGTTGGCGGTGGTGCTGCAAACCTCGGAGTTGTTGTTCTACGGGATCAAGATTCTCGGCGCAGCGTACCTGTTTTACCTGGCATATCAGCTATGGCGCGCAGACCCGCAGCAGCAGGTAGACACCGCAACGGGGAAGGTGGGCCTGTGGGCCTTGGCACGGCAGGAGTTTCTGGTGGCGGCGGGCAACCCCAAAGCGATCCTGATCTTCACCGCCTTCCTCCCGCAATTCGTGGTGCCCGGCCAACCCATCACCGCGCAATTTGCCCTGCTGGGTGTGATGTTCCTGGCCTTGGAATGGGTGGCTATCAGCGCCTACGCCTATATGGGCCTGCATATGCGCCGCTGGTTTGCCGAGCCGAAGGGCAAGCGCCTGTTCAATCGCTGCTGCGCGGGTTTGTTGTCAGCGGCCGCGGCGGTGTTGTTGACTGCGCGTAAGGCATGAGTGAGGTGTGAATGCCCCTGTGAAGTTGACCGTCATCGACATCCACCTACCTTCAGTAAGACGCTGCACCTGTGGCGAGGGAGCTTGCTCCCGTGACGACCTGGCAGCCGACGCTGACATAACTGATGCCCCGCGATCCAAATGTGGGAGCTGGCTTGCCTGCGATGACGGCCTGGCAGCCGACAAAGATCCCACTGATGCCCAAGTTGCGTAAATACCTAGGCTATCTCAACGGCAAACAATACCTCACCTCCACCAGCGCCACACCGCCCCTCTCCAGATGGCGCTCAGTCCCGGCCTCCTCGACACACCCCACCCGGCGATAAAATCGAATAGCCCGTTCATTACCGGCCAAGACCCACAGCGTTAAACGCTCATAGCCTTGCGCCAACAGGTCTTGCAGGCCGGCATTCCACAAGGCCAGCCCGACACCGGTGTGCCAATGCTCGGCGAGCACGTAGATGGCCATGACCTCACCTGCATTGGCCTGCACGGCGTCTTCGTCACGGCTGGCGCCAACGGATATCCAGCCGACAATCTGCTGGCCCACCTCGGCAACCCATACCGTCGACTCACCCGAGGCAAGCGAGCGAGTCCAATGGGCTTCGCGCCGAGCAAGCGTTACTTGCAATCCGCTCAAGAACTGGGCGGGCATCAGGTCACGGTAGGCGTCTTGCCAACTGCGGATATGCACCTGGGCAATGACCTTTGCGTCGGTGGGTAATGCTCTGCGAATCACGGATAGGCTCCTGAAATACGGTTATTTCAGTATGCATGCCCATCGATGACAGTTGGAGGGCGCGGATTCCGGCGTCGATGAAGAACGCCGGGGCCCGCGTGAAGGCTCCAGCCAATGTCACCCCTTGGTCAGATCCACCAAAGGCGTCTGCCGCACCTCAGTCTCCCGCCCACCCTGAATCTCGCTGACCTGCTTCAAGGCCTTTTCAACAGCCGCCTTATCCGCCAACAAGCTGTAGCTGATACGGAACTGCTTATGTTCCTTCGCCCCGATCGTAGGCACCAGGTTCAATGGCCGCTGATAACGACGGTTATAGGAAAAACTCGTCCCCGGCTCCAACCCCGTGACATAGCCCTGCCCCTGGGTATCGGTGTTCTTCCACAGCGAAAACACCGGCAGTGTCTGCGTATTGAAACCCACCGAAACCCCCAGACTGCCGGCCTTGTTATGCAACACCGTCAAGGTATCGCCCTTGGCATCGGCATACGGCACCACGTTGTAGACCGTTTCGTCATAGTCCTTCGTCGGTGCGCGATAGGTTTGCCAATCGGCCAGTTCGCCCTTGGCCTTGTCGTTGAACGGCGACACCTGCTTCACCGGCGCAACGAACCGCGCGCCCTGCTCCAGGAACGGCGTGCTGAAGTTACTGTGATACAGCGCCTGGTATTCCTTCGGATAATCGCCATTGTTGGTCAGCGTGTCGTTGAGGGCGAACACCACACTGCCAGGCTCGGTGACCAGTTCGGTCGCAACAGAGAAATCGACCTTCTTGAACGCCTGCTCTTTCAACTCGCCACGCAGGGTGATGGCATACGGCGGTTTTTCATCGATATGCAGGGTGACTTTATTCGCAGGGATATTGGCCGCCCGACCGTGCAGGGTCAGCAGCTCGCCGTTGTCGATGCCAGGATGCCCGACCCATTCGTAGCCGCAGCGGGTGACCAATTCATTGAAACCTTCCAACCAGCCCAGACCACCGCGGCCATTGAGCTCGATGAAGGAAGGATTGACCACTTCCTTGACCGGCGAATCCCAACCCATGCGCACATTGCCAACCGACGCCTGCAACACGTTCATTCCACGGGTCGGTACTACCGAGAGTTTCATCGTGCCGTTGTCGATATCCACGATGCTCACACCCTCCTGCCGACCACCGTGCAGGGTGCGCAAGGTAACGCTGAAGGGCTTGTCGGTTTGGATGCCGAGCTGCTGGCTGGTGACCTGCCAGTTCTGGGCGGCTTTGTCCGTGTCGAGCAACACGTAATCCCAGGCCAGGGCGTGGGATGCGGCAGAGAGTGCGCTGAGGGCAACGAGGAGTTTTAGCGGGGTCATGGCGGTCGCCTTTATTGGAGTTGTTTGCGCTTTATAAACTCGATGAAACGTTTCAGCAAGCTTAAAAAGCATGACGTGGCATAGAAATGTCAAAAAGGTTTGAGGGAGTATTCAGGAGATTGGAACGGTGCGATTACAAGCACGATGGACAGCAAAATGGATGGATTGATTTACCTGCTGGGTCGTCATCAGCTTCAGCGTATCGAAGCCGTTTACAACCTCAAGGTTGATCCTCCAACGTATTGACGCTTATAGTCCGCCCCGTCGCCCATATGGCGATCAGGTTTGGCGACCTGACTATCGGATGCAAAAGCAATGCGCTTTTTTGCAGATGCTGCTGCACATTCGCAAAGCTGCCTCAATGGCAGCTGTGCGCGGGAGACCTTCGGGTCTGCCGGGTCTCCGATACCGGTTCGCCAACCTGCGTACAGCTGCCACCCGATCGTTTGGCGACGACTGGGTGGTGGTTAAACTGCGGTATTTATCGGAGATTCAAAGATGAAAAGATATATCCCCCTCACCGGAATCGATCTGGTTCCAGCGTCCCTGCTTATTGACTCAGAAGCACCGCTTGATGTGCTGCAAGCGATGGCTGACTACCGCGTTCGCACCGTAACTCAAGTGCTGGAAAACATTGCCTTTCGGGTTGAAGTGGACGCTGACCGCGTTGTGCTTTCAGACTTCGCACAATTGTTGGCTATACCCTTGCGTGACGGATGTGACCTGATGGATGTCATCGGACGGCGATTGCGGAAGGAGGCTTCCGAGGTGGAAGTTGCGCCTGCCGAGACCGTCAGCTAGCGGATGATCCCCGCGCGCTGGAGTCGAACAGGCCAGCGCGTGGGGATAAAGTGAGCGTCGCCTCGCTGACTGCAATCGGCCAGAAGCGGACGGTCACCCAGTAAATAAATCTGCCCCTTTTCCACCCACATGGTTTCGTGATGGCGCTGGTTTCACCCGTCCTGACGAGGAGAGAGCCTGGCTAATAGCCGATGAGACGGAGTACTCGCCATATGGTGAATGCCCGTCTCATGTCGGATTTACTTATTCATCGCCTGGTAATGCTCTCCATACCCTGACTCTTCGAAAATCAACCTCAAGCCGTCCTTGAATACTTGATGGTCAAATTCCTTGATATCAAAAATATTTTGTCCCAACGAATGGGATTCTCGATTCATGTATCTGTAGAACGTCACGAATTTATCGCCTGACAGGGCTGGTTTTTGGAAAACATTATTAAAGTCTTTCTTTTGAACAAAATTAAAGAAGTACTCGACAATGTTGCGCATGCAGTTTGCAATTAGCGCGGGCGGTGAGGCTTGGTCCTTTATAACTGACCAGTAAGACTGGTAATCATTCTGGATTTCCTCATAGCTCATTGAAATTACAGAGCTTCCTTTTGCATTTTTGATAACCCTGAAAAGATGCTGTGTCTCGGCCCGCTTCTCTTTGTTAGTATGCGTTAGCTCATAGAAAAAATACAGACTATGAGTCAGAACAAACACTTGGGCATAGCTTTTATCATTGATGAAATATCTCTTGATCAACTGCCCGATATTGAAAACATAGAGGTGGGAAAGGCTTGAGATTGGGTCATCAATCACCACTACTTTCGTCTGCGGAACAGCATTGGCCGTCTTCTGCCCTTTACAAAGCTCAATGAAGTACAGAAAGCTAATGACTGTTTTCTCGCCCTCACTTAGCGAGTGAAATGCATTTCCTTGATCACTGGCCCTTGAAACACGATAGAAGTTCTCGCCATGTGATATCACAGAAAAGCCATCGATGCCGATCTCTACCAGTCCGCGATTTATATTTTCGATAGACTCTTCGATATTAACAGTTTGCTTTCTAAGATTAGAAATTTTGAGATTAGAGGCCTCGATAGATTTATTTATCTTGCTGGCGTCTTGACTGATTTGGCTGGCCTCATTTTCAATGCCAGTGGCCGATTGAGAGTAGGCAGAAATGGTTTGATCGTAGTCCCAACGCATCAAAGCCCAAAAACGAGCCTTTATATCGTCCCGAGTTTTTTTCTTGTTCGTGAGTTTGTCATTATGCGATTCGATCAATGTGTTCAGGTCGTTGAGTAAACCGTTAAGCACATCAACAGTTGCCTTGGTGTCGGTAAGACTAACTGCCGCGCTCGGGCTCTTGATCTTGTTGCCAATAAGCAGGACGTTCTCACGTACTGACGCTTTCAAAGCTTCAAATGCGATATTCCATGCTTCTGCTAGTTCTTTACTCGCAAGCGCAGAGTTTGAGATGTCCTGCAGGTTCAGGCTAGAGGTTAGTGTTTCATAGATACTTTTCATTGACTCCAGCGAGTTCACATCATCCTTGTAAGCCTCATCGAAGACTGAACTTATGGAGTCAATAAAGCTTTTGGTGATCGTTTCTTGCTGGCAAAAGGGGCACTCCTGTTTATCTTTGTCATTCGAAACGAACTGGAGCCCCTCCTTCACCCAATCAAAATTCCCTGCCTTGGCTATGAACTCGGCGACTGAACCTTCTTGGCTGCCAACAATGATCTTCGACCAGAGCGAATTGCCCTCAATACTTAGCCAACCAGCAGAAATATTTGGAATTTTATTATACGTGACAGCACCCTCACCTTCGATTGATGAGGCCTCTGTCTTTAAATTATCGGCCGTGTAGTCCGGTGAAGCTTCTGGCAAGGGAAGCCCAAGAACGTGCTGAAAAAGAAGATCTGTCTTTTTCAAGCCATCCAGGCAAAACTCCAATACACGATCTCCACCAGCATACTTCGTTTTTATTTCCCAGATCTTTGTGCTCGCTTTCGATTTCTCTTGATCTAATTTGGCAGAGTTTGCTGAAGAGGCTGCTGAGTTTTCCTGTTGCGCAGCACGATGTTTGTCCAGCTCTTTCGTTTCTGCTTCAATTTGCTGGAGTGCGACCTTGTTCTCTTTCGAAAGAGTAAAAATTCGGCGGTTGCAGAAGCTGAGTGCAACACGGTTATTGATTTGAAGCTGGAGCATGATGCCGCATAGCCATGGCTTCCTGCATCACCTCGCCCATGACTTCGATCGGGCACTTGAAATCGAAGCGTTTAC